>CAZEIM010000041.1:12642-15916 GCA_964512145.1 uncultured Flavobacteriales bacterium | reverse complement strand
GTTCTTATAAAAATTCTATAAAATGGCTAAAAACACTTCCTAAAGAAGGACCTCAAATGTTAGTAGAAGCCGGTGCGGAAAATGCAGGCTTGGTAGATATTGGAAACGGTTTAGGTTGTGCTTTTAAAATTGAATCGCACAATCACCCTTCAGCTATTGAACCTTACCAAGGCGCGGCAACCGGTGTAGGGGGTATAAATAGGGATATTTTTACTATGGGCGCTCGTCCCATTGCGCAACTAAATTCTTTGCGTTTTGGCAATATACAATTACCTAAAACAAAATGGTTGGTAAAAGGCGTGGTAAAAGGAATTGGAAATTACGGTAATGCATTTGGAATACCTGTTTTAGGCGGTGAAGTGTATTTTGATGATTGTTACAATACTAACCCATTAGTTAATGCCATGTCAGTGGGTATTGTTCAAAAAGACAATATAATTTCTGCTATAGCTTACGGAGCAGGAAATCCAGTATTTATTGTAGGTTCATATACCGGAAAAGATGGGATTCATGGTGCTGCATTTGCTTCAAGAGATATTACCGAAAGTTCTGCCGATGATTTACCTTCTGTACAAGTAGGTGATCCATTTATGGAAAAATTACTGCTCGAGGCAACCATGGAACTAGCTGAAACCGATTTCATAATTGGAATGCAAGATATGGGGGCAGCAGGCATTACATGTAGTACATCCGAAATGTCGGCAAAAGGAAAATCCGGTATGATTATACATCTTGATAAAGTGCCCGTTCGTCAGCAAGGCATGTTACCATTTGAAATTTTACTATCCGAATCTCAAGAGCGAATGTTAGTGGTTGTAAAAAAAGGAAAAGAAAAAGAAGTACAACAAATTTTTGATAAATGGGATTTACCTTGTGTAGAAATAGGACGGGTAGATGACTCAGGTATATTAAAATATTACATGCACGGAGAACTGGTAGCTGAAGTACCGGCAGATTCACTTGTATTAGGAGGAGGAGCTCCGGTATATGAAAGAAGCTATCAAGAACCGAAGTACTATTTGGAAAGTAAAAAATTTTCCATAAAAAGTATTCAGGAACCCCAAAACTTATTCGAAGTTGCAGAATTTATGATTCAACTTCCCAATATCGCCTCTAAACGTTGGGTTTACGAACAATACGATAGTATGGTGGGAACTGTAAACATGTCAACCAATTTGCCAAGTGATGCAGGTATTGTAAATATTAAAGATACGAACAAAGCATTAAGTGTAACCGTAGACTGTAATTCGAGATACGTTTATGTTGACCCAGAAATTGGTTGCGCTATAGCGGTAAGCGAAGCCGCAAGAAATATTTCATGCTCTGGAGGAATACCTTCAGGCGTTACCAATTGTTTAAACTTTGGTAATCCATATAACCCAGAAGTTTATTGGCAATTTGTTCATGCCATTAAAGGAATGGGCAATGCATGTAAAAAATTTAACACCCCTGTTACGGGAGGTAATGTAAGTTTTTATAATCAATCTCAAATTGGAGGAAAAGTTGAAGCGGTTTACCCTACACCAACTATTGGAATGATAGGCGTAATAGAAGATAAAAAATATATCATGGGACTCTCGTTTAAAAAAGAAGGAGATTCAATTTATCTTTTAGGAAATAATCCGGAAGACATAAATTCTTCAGAATATTTATACGAATATCATAAAATAAAACTTTCTCCTCCACCCTATTTTAATTTAGAGGAAGAATTTAAGATTCATCAATTAATTCAACAGTTAATACAAAAACAATGTATTACATCAGCACACGATTGCTCTGAAGGAGGTATTTTTACAACTCTTTGTGAAAAAGGATTCCTCAATAACTTAGGTTTTTCTATTGAAAATAGCTTTTCAATTCGAAATGATGCATTTTTATTTGGTGAAGCACAAGGAAGAATTATCGTTTCGGTTTCTTCGGATCAAGAACAAAACTTCTTAAACATCTGTAAAGAGAAACCTCACACAAAAATAGGAACAGTAACCTCCGGAGATATTATTATAAACAATAAAAACTGGAAACAAATACAACATTTTAAGAATATCTATTTACAAGCTTTAGAAAATAAAATCAATCATTCATAATTTTTTTGAAACAAAAATTATATATACTATAGATGGTGTTTTTTTTCCTATCGGAAATAATATTACACGCTCAAAAATATGATGAAAAATATAAAGAAAAATTTAATCAGGTAAGATATTGCTTGGGGGGAGGAAGAACTAGCGAGGCTTTTATTTTATTACAAGACTTATATAAGATTGACTCATTAAATCATTACACCAATTACTTAATAGGTATATGTTACACCGAGCAAAATATTGTAACTCCTCTATCAGTTAAACATTTAAAATATGCATCAGAAAATGTTATGGATGTGTATACGTATATTCCATATACCGAAAAGCGTTCTCCTGTGTATGTTTGGTACTATCTTACTAAGGCCTACAGCCAAAATAGTATGTGCGCAGAAGCCAGAGAAACTTCAGAAAAATTTTACCAATTTTATGGAACAGAAGACAAAGATTACTTTGTAGTAAATATTAAAAAATTTTTATTGCAATGTGGTCAAAAAGTATACGAAGTTAAAAAAAGAGCCGATCGAAACATAGTAACTAAAGATATTGAGTATACAACCCCCTCTTCTCTATATGGAGTTCAGGTAGGGGCTTTTAAAGAACTAATTCCGGTACGTGAAGAATTTATTACATTAAAAAATATTGAAGCTTTTTTAGATCATGATGGTATAATAAGATATATTGTAGGTCATTTTTCTCAAAAATCACAGGCAGAAACACTATTGGATATTATAAAAAAGCAAGGGTATCATGATGCGTTTATTGTTGATGTTAACAAAGAATCAAAGTTTTCAAGAGAGGTAATTATTGTAGATCATCAATCCTTTAAATCGAATATTCGAGGAAAAATTGAATATCGTGTTCAAATAGGTGCATTTTCTAATACCGACTCAATCCCCACAAATTTGGCGAAATTGTACTTAAAAATTGATGATATTCAGGAAAATCAGGATGGTGGTTTAATTATTTTATCAAGCGGAAGATTTCAGCACTATGAAGAAGCCTCTTTGTATAGAGATAAACTATTAGGCATGGGAATACCTGGAGCATTTGTTGTTGCTTTTAATCAAGGTAGAAAAATATCATTAAAAGCAGCTGAAAAATATTTAGAACAAATAGAATCTGAAAATACAGAAAATAAAAAAACGAATAGAAAACCTTGGTTTAAACAGAAATCATGAACATTTTTTCAACAA
>CAZEIM010000041.1:4362-12632 GCA_964512145.1 uncultured Flavobacteriales bacterium | reverse complement strand
TTGTGAAAATAAAAATATATTTTGTTAATATCCAAAAAGAATATATTTTTGCTCATAAAATAATTGAAAATGACCTACAGTAAATACATTAAATTTTCTTTGATTGCATTAACAATTGGTGTTCTTTCTGATGGATGTAAAAAAGGAGAAGAAGATCCGGCTATTTCTTTTCAATCTCGTAAAAAAAGAATGGAAGGAAAATGGGAGTTCGATAAATTTATCTCCGACACCAAAACTACGTACACTGAGCTATCTACTGTAGTAAATAGATTAGAAGAAGTTGACTCGCTAGGAGGCATTTCAATCCAAACAACTACATCTGATCCTTCTGAGTCAATTACGGTAAATGCTACTGGTGATGTTCAACAATTTACCATTAACTTTACTAAAAGTAATCGATTTGAAATGGTTAAAAGTTATTCTGTTAAATCTACCGTAAGTAAAGTATTAGATACTTTATCTGCTGCTTATACAACACGTCAAATTATTAAAACAGAAAATGTTGCCATTACAACCATTGGTAACTGGAATTTCTTAGACAAAATAAAAAACGAATATAAAAATAAAGAACGTGTTGCATTAAATTATAATGTAGTAACTACTGTATTAAATTATACAATAGATACTGTTATCACTATTACTAATAAAACCGTTACACCTAACACTGTAACTATTACTACTTCACGTGCAACTCAAACAAATACAATTTTAGATAAGTATGCAGATGGAGAACGAGTAGCCGCATGGAATTTAGTTAGACTTTCTGCAAAAGAAATTTTAATTGAAAGACCTATTAATAATGCTTATTCTAACAACTACAAAGAAGTAGTAAATATTGATGTAGATGGTATTCCAGTTGGAAGTGGATCTGCTCAATCAAACTCTTCTGTAACCGTAGTAGGTTTAGAGAGCATGAGATTAAACTTAGTAGGTGAAGCAGAAGTTGTAGAAGAGTAATTCATTTTTTATATTATTAAAAGCCCTGCAAAGGGCTTTTTTTTTTGCACATATGTCCATAGTTGAAGAAATAAAAAGCAGAAGAACATTTGCTATCATTAGTCACCCCGATGCCGGAAAAACTACATTAACCGAAAAGTTTTTATTATTTGGTGGCGCAATACAAACAGCCGGTGCTGTAAAATCAAATAAAATTAAAAAATCGGCTACATCCGATTTTATGGAAATAGAAAGACAAAGAGGTATTTCTGTGGCAACATCCGTAATGTCATTTGAGTATTTAAATACGTTGATAAACATATTAGATACACCCGGCCATAAAGATTTTGCTGAAGATACATATAGAACCTTAACGGCTGTTGACAGCGTTATCTTAGTCATTGATTGCGTTAAGGGTGTGGAGGAGCAAACAAAAAGACTTATGGAAGTTTGCCGTATGAGAAATACTCCGGTAATTATTTTTATTAATAAATTAGACATGGAAGGACAAGACCCGTTTGATTTATTAGATGAATTAGAAAGTACATTAAACATTAAAGTTCGACCCTTAAGTTGGCCCATTAATATTGGTAAAAGATTTAAAGGTGTATATAAATTATACGATCATGAACTAAATTTATTCGACCCAAACATTACATCTATTGCAAAGGATGTCATAAAAATTAATAATATTCAAGATAAATTATTAGATAAACATATTGGTGAAGATGATGCTGAAAAATTAAGGGAAGATGTAGAACTTATTAATGGGGTTTACGATGCATTCGACATATCACAGTACCAATCAGGTAATATTGCCCCCGTTTTTTTTGGAAGTGCGCTGTATAATTTTGGAGTAAAAGAATTACTTGAAAAGTTTATTGAAATTGCTCCTTTTCCTAAATCGAGAGAAACAACTAAGCGAACAGTTCAACCCATCGAAGAAAAATTTAGTGGCTTTATTTTTAAAATTCATGCTAATTTAGATCCAAAGCACCGTGATAGAGTGGCTTTTTTAAGAGTATGTTCCGGGAAATTTGAACGAAATAAGTTTTTTTATCACGTACGGAACAAAAAAAATCTTCGATTTTCAGCGCCCTTTTCGTTTATGGCTCAAAAGAGAAGTGTTTTAGATGAAGCATATGCCGGTGATGTAATTGGCTTATACGATACGGGGAATTTTAAAATTGGAGATACCCTCACCGAAGGAGAAGACATGCAGTTTAAAGGAATTCCTAATTTTTCACCCGAAATTTTTAAAGAATTGGTAAATACAGATCCGTTAAAAACCAAACAACTAGAAAAAGGTATTGTGCAATTAACCGAAGAAGGGGTTGCTCAGTTATTTCATAAATCTTTTGGAAATAGTAAAATTATTGGAACCGTGGGTGAATTACAGTTTGAAGTAATTCAATACCGCCTATTGCATGAATATGGAGCCTCATGTAGCTTCGAGCCACTTCCCTACTCTAAGGCCTGTTGGATAACTTCGGACAATAAAAAACAAATGGATGATTTTTGTAGAATAAAATCTAATGCCATTTATTTAGATAAAGATGAAAGACCTGTATTTATGGCTGAATCTCCCTGGGTTCTTAAAACAGCTGAAGATAATTATCCTGACATTGTATTTCATACAACCAGTGAATTTGAATTAGAAAAAGAAAGCGCTAAGGTTTAAGCTGTTTTTAAAAGGCTTACTCATATGCAATCTGAAAAACAGAAGATTTAACCCTACTTACCTCCCCTATCCCTTCAATATTTTCATGTAAAATAAGTTTTTTAGCCATGGAATGATTAAATACACGCTCTAAATTTCGAACAATTCCAAAAGGTATATTATGCTCTAAAAAAATATTCTCTAAGTATTCAATCTTCTTTTGTGCAAAAAACTGTTGTAGAATATTTTGTAATTTTTCACGGTTATTAACTCGTTTCACATTGCTTGTAAACCTTTCATCAAAAATTAAATCACTTAGTCCTAATGCCTCTAACAGAGTTAAAAATTGTTTATCGCTACCAATTGCTAATACGAACCACTCACTATCTTCTGATTGAAATAAATCTCCATATGGAGCAATATTTGGATGCTCTGATCCAATTGATTGTGGAATATGACTACACATTAGCCAGTTACTTGCCTGATTTACCAACGAACTAATAGCCGCATCGAATAAAGATACCGACACTTTACATCCTTTACCTGTTTTAAGTTTTTGAATATATGCACATAAAATCCCCTCCATTAATTGATGCGCAGCCAAAACATCAATTAATGCAACCGGCATTTTTAATGGCCTGCTGCCTTTTTCACCATTCATATACATATAACCTGTCTCGGCTTGAAGAACCACATCGTATGCTGCACGATCTATTTGTTGTCCAAATCCGCTAATTTCTCCATAAATAATTTTGGGGTTAATTTTTTTAATCGAAGGATAGTCTAATGCAAATTTTAAAGCATCTCCCGGTTTAAAATTAACGATTACAATATCGGCTGTTTTTATTTCTGAATACAAAAAATCAATATCTTGTGCGCTTAAAAAGTCTAAGAATATACTTTTTTTTCCGTAATTAGCTGAAACATAATATGCTGAAAAATTAGAAGTACTATTTTCCTGAGGTAATTTCCAGCTTCTGGTGACATCTCCCCTAGTTCTCTTATTTTCTACTTTTAAAACATGTGCTCCTCTTTCGGCAAAGATACTGCCAACAATAGGTCCGGCTAAAACACTTGCTAATTCAACTACCTTTAATCCTTCAAACATCAAATGTTCACTAAAAATAAACTAGTACCCTCCGACATATTTTTTGATAAACCATTCTATACTCAATAAAAAAACTAGTGCGTAAAATAGCCATTTAAACTCTATAACATCTATATAAGTTTTCTCATTTTTTACTTCAATTTGTATATCTTCTCTGTTTTTTAAATCATTCAATAATTTTTGTAAGTCTTGGGGATAATACATTTTTCCATTATTTGCTTGAGCCATTTGAAAAAGTAAGGTATGATTAGCCACCGTTTGTGTTGCTTCTAACTGTATTGGAACTACCGAAAATATTCCTTTTTGCTCAAAAATTTTACCATTGTGTGAAGTACTTGCTTTATAGGTATAATTTCCTACTGGTAAAAATCCAATGTTAACATCATATGCTGAGTTATTTTTTTGAAATTGATAAGGATAAGCTATTCCCAGTTCATTTGTTACATTTAATGATATATCAGGACTATTGATTAACTGATATGCATCATCATAAAACTGTGCTTCAAAAAGAATCGTTTCGTCTTCGAAAAACTGATTTTTAAACGGATATACTCTAAACTTATTTTTATTTTCTTTAACCATTAAAAATTGAAACAATTTAGAAAAAAACTCTTCAAATACATCAAAGCTACCATTCTGCATATAATCATATGTTTTCCATCTCCACAATCCTTCGCCTAATAACACTAAATGCTTTGATTTTTCTTGCTGTGAAAAAAATAATAAAGGTTGTTTGGTTTGTATAGAAGCAATTTTTTGATGCAAAATAATTTTATCAGACTCAAGGGCAGAATATTCGCCAAAAGACAGTTTTAAAGGAGGGAATTTTTTAATTTTTGTTCGCACCGCATCTGAAAAAGTAACGTAACTAAACTCTTCATTTATGTTACATTCAACCTCATTTACCTGATTTTTATTATTTAAAATTTTAATATAATCTAACTTTTTATTCCACGTCTGAATATTGGTATTTAAGCCTAAAATATAAAAAACGGGAATATTTGAATTTTTAATCTTTAATAATAAATCTTCAGGTTCTTTAAACATAGGTTGATGCCATATAATTAAACCATATTGTTGAATATTTTTATTGAAATTTTCAGATAAAGCAATATCCACTTCATATGTTTTACTTTTTTCGAGCACATGCTTAATTGCTGAAATATCTGGATGTGGAGCAGATGCTAATACTAAAATTTTTTGTCTAGAATCTAATACTTCAATAAAAAAATCTTGTTGATTATTTTTTAAGGTTATTTCATGATCAAATTGAGTAATTTGTATTGAATATTGTTGCAAGCCCGGTTTCTTGGCTTCTATTAAAAAATGTTGGGTATTAAAAAATAAATCAGAATTTACAATTATTTTTTGGGATTCAATTTTTTCTCCATTTTGAAATAAAGAAATTTCCAGTTCTTTTCCTTTTAATAAATCAGCCCCAACATATACTTCTAAAGGGAAAGAATTGTTTAAAAAAGTAATTTTATTGTGCTGTAGTTTTTGAATATATGCATCTTTTTTTCGAACTGTATCACCTAAAGCAACTGTATACAAGGGAGCTTTTAATGAAAATGGATCGTATATTGGATTAGCGCCTGAATTATACAAACCATCCGAAAATAATATTACTGCTCCTACATTATCAAAAGCATAGTTTTGATTCAAATGCTTAATAGCCGCAGAAATATTAGTTTGTTTACCTGTAAAATCTATAGAATCGGTTGAATCAATATTTTTAGAAAATGGAAGAAAAATTACATCATTCCATTCCGACAAAGATTTTCTCCATGTATTAAGTTCTGTTAGGTAATCTTCGGAAAATTTGATAGAATCTTTTCCCAGTAATATCGATTCCGAATTATCGTGCAATACTAAAATTTTTGGTTTTAATTCATACGATTTAATGTATTGAATAAGCGGTTTTAACAATAAAGTACTTAAAACAAAAAGCACCAAAAAACGTATGGTAAATAAACTCCAAAGTATATATTTAGATAGGTGAGCGTATTTTTTATTGTTATAATACAGTAAAATGGTAAATACTAAAGAAAAAAGAATACATAGCAGTAAATACCATGAAGAATATTCAGAAATTATTTTCATGTATTATGAATGTTTCATGTAAGCATTCCTCCATCTACTTGTATAACCTGACCCGTAACATACTCCGACAATTCTGAAGCTAAAAATAATACTACATTAGCTACATCTTTAGGCTTACCTCCTCTTTTTAACGGAATAGCATCTCTCCAACTTTGTACCGTTTTTTCATCTAACACCTGTGTCATTTCTGTTTCAATAAATCCAGGTGCAACTACATTACATCGTATATTGCGTGAACCTAACTCTAAGGCTATGGATTTTGAAAATCCTATAATTCCCGCTTTTGAGGCAGCGTAATTTGCTTGTCCTGCATTACCTTTAATGCCTACCACTGAGCTTAAATTTATTATGGACCCCGATCGGTTTTTTAAAAATGTTTTTTGCAGTGCTTTAGTAAAATTAAATACCGATTTTAAATTCGCCTGAATTACTTCATCCCACTGTTGTTCGCTCATTCTCATTAATAAGGTATCTCGAGTTATACCAGCATTATTTACCAACACATCTACTGTACCAAAATCTTCTAATATTTGTTGAACAGTATTTTCAACTGAACCAGTAAGTGCGCCATCAACCTTATATCCTTTTGCTTTAATACCTAATGCTTGTAATTCTTGTTCAAATTCTAAAGCTTTTTGATCCGATGAAATATATGTAAAAGCAATATTGCTTCCTTGTTCAGCTAAAACTGTGGCTATAGATTTTCCAATTCCTCTTGAAGCTCCTGTTACAATGGTTGTTTTATTTTTAAGTAATTGCATAATGTCAAAAGTAAATTTTATTTTATTAATTAACACAAAAAGCTTAAATGCCTAATAAGAATTAATACAAAAAACTTCATGCATATTTATAAACATACATGAAGTTTAAAAAATACTACTTTGAAATATTAATAAATAATTATTTTTTCTACCTGTTTATTAGCCCCTGATTCTATTTCTATAAAATATATGCCTTTATGCTGAGAAACATCAAGATTGTAAATATTTGAATTTGAAATAATTGTTTTTAATTCTTTTCCTGTTAAATCATATAATTTGATTAATATATGATTAGAGTTTTTTAACTCAAGATTTATAAGCCCATTTGTTGGATTAGGAAACACTCTCGCAAAAACATCTCTCGAAGTTTTAGAGATTGTTTCTGTTAATATACAATTAACCGTGTGAACCTCTGTATATAAACATGCGGCAGTAGAGGGTGAATTATATGTAAATATTCCATTTTCATTCACTATAGTGCTATAGGTTAATGTATCTACATTCGCAGATGGGTCAACCCAATATCCTGGAAGTGGAAGAGGAGAATAAAATTGATAATCGTAATTTGCTTCCAGTGTATCTCCTATACAAGCATCGGAAGTATAGTTAAATACTGCGGTATTATAAAAGAAATAATCGGAAAGATGTGTAAATCTTATTGTATCAGATGCCGTACATCCTGAAACTGTGTCAGTTACCATTACTATTACATCAACACTTAGAGGTATTGAGTCACCTACAGGATCATACCCAACGTACGTTCCATAATCCCAAATCATAAGAGGTCCTTGAATAGAATCAACTGCTGGAGAAATAAAGGTTGGGAAAGGTTGTACTGTACTCCATGTATATGTATAATTTCCTGATGGAAATACTGTAGCGGTAGCATAATCTCCCCCCATAAATGTACTACAATAAATCCTATCTTTTCCTAGGTTAACATTCAGCTCACATATAGTATCTAAAGTACAATTAACCGTGTGAACCTCTGTATATAAACATGCGGCAGTAGAGGGTGAATTATATGTAAATATTCCATTTTCATTCACTATAGTGCTATAGGTTAATGTATCTACATTCGCAGATGGGTCAACCCAATATCCTGGAAGTGGAAGAGGAGAATAAAATTGATAATCGTAATTTGCTTCCAGTGTATCTCCTATACAAGCATCGGAAGTATAGTTAAATACTGCGGTATTATAAAAGAAATAATCGGAAAGATGTGTAAATCTTATTGTATCAGATGCCGTACATCCTGAAACTGTGTCAGTTACCATTACTATTACATCAACACTTAGAGGTATTGAGTCACCTACAGGATCATACCCAACGTACGTTCCATAATCCCAAATCATAAGAGGTCCTTGAATAGAATCAACTGCTGGAGAAATAAAGGTTGGGAAAGGTTGTACTGTACTCCATGTATATGTATAATTTCCTGATGGAAATACTGTAGCGGTAGCATAATCTCCCCCCATAAATGTACTACAATAAATCCTATCTTTTCCTAGGTTAACATTCAGCTCACATATAGTATCTAAAGTACAGTTAACTGTGTGAATTTCTGTATATAAACATCCTGAGGAAGAATTATATGTAAAGGCACCATTTTCATTCACTAAAGTAGTATACGTTAATGTATCTACAATCGCAGATGGGTCAATCCAATACCCAGGACCTAGAAGAGAGGTAAAAAGTGGAT
>CAZEIM010000041.1:4075-4344 GCA_964512145.1 uncultured Flavobacteriales bacterium | reverse complement strand
TGGATAATCATAATTTGTTTCCAAAGTATCTCCTATACAAGCATCGGAAGTATAGTTATATACTGCGGTATTTGAAAAGAAATAATCGGAAAGATGCGTAAATCTTATGGTATCAGAGGCTGTACATCCTGAAACTGTGTCGGTAACCATTACTATTACATCAATACTTAGAGGTATTGAATCACCTACAGGATTATACCCAACATAAAATCCATAATCCAAAACTGTATTAAATCCTATAATCGAATCCCCTGTAGGAGAAGTAAAGG
>CAZEIM010000041.1:0-4014 GCA_964512145.1 uncultured Flavobacteriales bacterium | reverse complement strand
GGAAATAATTCAGCAGTAGAATAATCTGACGAAGGTTGAAATGTACTGCAGTAAATCTTATCTTTTCCTAAGTTAACAGAACATTGTGAGTAATAATTTAAAAATTGTAAGGATAGGAAACAGATTAAAAAAAAGTATTTTATAGTTTTCATAAATAAAAAATTAATTATTAGTTATTTGATTAGACGAAAGTATTGAAAAAAAGTTGCTTATTCTATTCTTTTTATCATTTATTTTAAACTTGAAATATTCTGAATTTCCATGTTCTTCATAAATATATTTTTCACAATTAACATCTGTACATATTTCAACAACATCATTTAGTATTCTGCTATCTGAAGAAGCATACCAAAAATATTTTGCTCAATGACTTTTACCATTAAAATTAAATGAAGTATATAAAATTCAAGACTCAGGAATAATGAATTGATATCGTCTTCCAAATACAGTGGATATTATTGGAATTGTAGGTGCATTTATTTAAATGATAAATACTTACCTCGCCAGAAAATTCTTTGGGTATGTAATATTCAAAAATTATATTTGAACTTTGAAAACATGAATAAATAATTAGTTAATACTATCAGATACACGAGTCTAATTAACGCTAGTGTACTAAGTAACACTGAAATTATGTTTATTATTTTTTTTGTTTTTTAAATACTACCAAAGAAATAGCAAAAGCAGGTATAGACAGATAACTTTAATATTATGCTATATGCCTTAAAACTAGTTATTAATTCAAGAACTATAGATAAAAAATTGATCAATTATATTTATTCATTTAATATTATAAATAAATTATTTGTGTATAAATTTTTCTAGTCTATTCATGAAAGCATCAAAATTTACATACCCCTCAGAAATAAGTTGTATCGTATTTCCTTGATGTAAAAAAACAGAGGGAAATCCATCCACTCTAAATGTTTTTGATAACTCAAATTCCTGAAACGTTTGTTTTATAAATGCTGAATCTTGCATTTGACGAATAAACACTTCCTTATCTATTTCATAGCTAGAGGCTAAAGTTGCATAAAGTAATTCTTGGTGAGGTTCAATACCATCGTAATAAATACTCTTTTGAATGGAAGAAGTATATTCAAGTGCTTTTTCGGGATAGTAACTCTTAAAAACAGTTAATGCTATGGATGGTTTTAAAGAACTAAAATAGGCTGTTCCTTTTTCTAATATTGTATCCAAAAAAACTTTGCCAAATGTAACCCCGGTAGCTTTTTCGACATCTTTATATGCCCATTTTATATATGGAGCTACTTTTCCAATCTCCCCTGCCCTATCACCTAACATCATACCCCCGGAGATTACTTCAATCTCGTAGGTATCTTTATTTTCTTGAGCAAATTTTTTAATGACAGGGCTAAATCCATAACACCAACCGCACAAAGGATCATAAACATATAATAATTCCTTTTTATACACATGAAAGGATGTGAATAGATAAAAAATAGAAATAGCAAGAAAAAATCTTGCTATTTTCATTAAGCCAATACAGTCTTAATTACATTAGCCATTGTTTCTCCAATAAGTGCAGGAGAACTTACTACATGTATGCCGCATTCTTTCATAATAGCCATTTTTGCCTCTGCCGTATCGTCTTTTCCACCAATAATAGCCCCTGCATGTCCCATTTTTCTGCCTTTAGGTGCTGTTTGTCCTGCAATAAACCCAACCACCGGTTTGGTTCCGTGAGTTAATATCCATTTAGAAGCCTCAGCCTCTAAATTTCCACCGATTTCTCCAATCATAATAATTCCTTCGGTTTCATCATCATGCATAAGTAATTCAACCGCCTCTTTAGTAGTTGTACCTATTATTGGATCTCCTCCAATACCAATAGCAGTAGAAATTCCTAAGCCTGCTTTTACTACTTGATCGGCTGCTTCGTAGGTTAAGGTGCCCGATTTAGAAACAATGCCAATTTTACCTTTTTTAAATACAAAGCCCGGCATAATACCAACTTTTGCTTCTCCGGGAGTAATAACTCCAGGACAATTTGGACCTATTAATCGACAGTTTTTATCTTTTAAATATTCTTTTACCTCTATCATGTCTTTCGTTGGAATTCCTTCGGTAATACAAACAATAACTTGTATACCTGCTTCTGCGGCTTCCATAATGGCGTCTGCAGCAAATGCCGGAGGAACAAAAATAATGGATGTATTAGCTTGTACTTCTTTTACTGCTTGAGCAACTGTATTAAAGACAGGTTTATTTAAATGCAACTGACCACCTTTTCCGGGAGTTACTCCCCCAACTACATTCGTGCCATATTCTATCATTTGTGTAGCATGAAAAGTGCCTTCACTTCCCGTAAATCCTTGAACTATAACCCTTGAATTTTTATTAACCAATACACTCATAAATCGTATTTTTTTGTTCAAAAATAGTTTATTAACACCTTTTTATCAAGTGTTTCCTATTTTTGTGTCAAATATTAACACCCTTGTACGATTTAACAGATACCATTTGCGCTTTAGCTACACCTCAAGGTGAAGGAGCCATAGGCGTAATAAGAATTTCGGGAAAAGAAACCTTTAACATAGTGCAAAAAGTTTTTAAAGGCAAAAATGTATCGGCTCAATTGCCCAACACCATACATTTTGGTAAAATAATGGATAACAATACCGTTATTGATGAGGTGCTCGTGAGCTTATTTAAAGCTCCAAAATCATACACTGGGGAAGATATTATTGAAATAAGTTGTCATGGATCTTCCTATATTTTAAAGAAAATATTAGATATTTTAATTCGCAACGGAGCAAGAATGGCTCAACGTGGTGAGTTTACCCTACGCGCCTTTTTAAATGGGAAGTTAAATTTATCGCAAGCCGAGGCTGTAGCTGACATTATTGCTTCAGAAAATGAAATGCAACACAAAGTGGCTATGGAGCAAATGCGAGGTGGTTATCAAAACGATTTACAACAGTTAAGAGAAAAACTCATACACTTTGCTGCCTTAATTGAATTAGAATTAGATTTTTCGGAGGAAGATGTAGAATTTGCCAATAGAAATCAATTAAGTGGCTTATTATATGATATTGAAAAAAAGGTACGCGAATTAAAAAACTCCTTTGAATTTGGAAATGCTATAAAAACAGGGATATACACCGTAATAGCCGGCAGACCCAATGCCGGAAAATCTACTTTACTCAATACTTTACTCAATGAAAATCGAGCGATTGTAAGTGATATTGCCGGAACTACTCGCGACACCATTGAAGAGTCAATAGTGTTAGAAGGAATTAAATTTAGATTTATAGACACTGCCGGAATACGAAAAAATACACAAGATCGTATTGAAGAAATTGGCATACAAAAAACCTTTGAAAATATACAAAAAGCCAAAATACTCTTGTATGTTTTTGATATCCATGAACTTTCTCCGAAACAAATAAAAGAAGATATTGAAGCAATACCCATGCAGGATAATATTAAAATTATTCTTTTGGCAAATAAAATTGACACGCTTTCAAGTGAAGAAATAAATACACAAAAACATCATATAGTGAAAGAATTTGGATTAAAACCAAATACAACAATTATTGAAATTTCTGCTAAAATGGGTCAAAATATAGAGGATATAAAACAAACCTTAATCCATTACTCTGGCAAAAAAAATATGCAAGAAAGCTCTATAGTAACTAATGTGCGCCATGTAGAAGCCCTTGATAAAACATTACAAGCCATACATAAAGTGCAAAATGCCATACAAGATCATGTTTCGAGTGATTTATTAGCCGAAGATTTGCGACAATCGCTCCGATTTTTAGGGGAAATTACAGGACAAGTAGATGTGGATAAAGATATATTAGGCACTATTTTTTCGAAGTTTTGTATCGGAAAGTAAAGTGATTTTCCTTTGATTAGCTAAAGCCTTTTATTTATTGACTTTAAGCTACAAAAATACACTTTTATTTTCTTTTATTTTGCTGTTATATGATGTTTTTTTGTAGCTTAAAGTCAATAAATAAAAGGAAATAAAAGTGTATTTTTGTA
>CAZEIM010000040.1:11152-24760 GCA_964512145.1 uncultured Flavobacteriales bacterium | reverse complement strand
TCAGGCACCAAAACACTAGGAGGGAATATTACTGTACAAAATCATTTAACGATTAATAATGCAACTTTAGACGTAAGCACCAACAATAGATCTATTACTTTAGCCGGAAATTTTACCAATAACGGTACTTTTGTTCCTCGATTAGGAACGGTAAATCTTAATGGAAGTGCTCTTCAAACCATTGGTGGTACTTCTGCCACTGATTTTTTTAACCTAAACATCACCAATGCTTCTGTAGATGGTATTGTTTTAGACCAAGAAGTTACTCTTGCAGGAACAATGACCTTAACCGCTGGATCTACCTTTGATACCCAAGGAAATAACGTGACATTCCTTTCTGATCAAAATTACACCGGAAGACTTGCTACATTAGGAACCGGTGCCAGTTTTATTGGAAACATCACTATGCAACGTTTTATTCCCGGAACAAACCCGGGTTGGGTGTTTTTATCCGCTCCTGTTTCTGGACAAACTCTTGCCAATTGGCAAGATGATTTTCCTACTTCAGGATTTCCAGGGGCTACCGGATCAGCTGGTTCTTTTGTTTCTGTTTATACATACGATGAAAGTGTTGCCGGAGTGAGCGACAATGGTTTTGTTGCTCCTTCCAGTTCTGCCGACCCTTTAAATGCAGGTCAAGGATTTATGGCTTGGGTTGCCGATGACTTTACTACTACCTCCGATATTACCGCTCAACTTACGGGAACTCCAAATACAGGTGCTGTGGCTATTCCTATATCATACACCGATGACCCTGGACAGCCTGCTTCTGAAGATGGTTGGAATTTAATTGGAAACCCTTACCCCTCCCCTATCTCCTGGAGCTTAACTCGTAGTAGCGCAGATTTTCCTACTAGAATTGACAATGCTATTTATGTTTGGAATGCAGATCTAAACAGCGGAACTGGTGGTTATGCCGAATTTGTAGCCGGTGTTAGTAACCCTGCCGTTGGAAGCGGTGGTATCGGAAATACCATTCCTTCAGGACAAGCATTTTTTATTCATTTAACCAATACTGCTACCTTAACCGTAAACGAAAACATAAAAGCAACAGGAAATCCAACGTTCTTAAAAATTGATGGATCCGACTCTATCACAGATTCTCCAAAAATTATTCGTTTAGCTCTCGATGGATCCGGAAAACACGATGAAACCGTTATTAGACTTTATGACAGCGCTTCCTATCAATTTGATCCCTTATACGATGCATACAAACTCCCGGTTGATTTAAGTTATTATGCAGTGATTAAAACCACCCTAAATCAACACGATTATGCTATAAATGCAATACCAAACATGCCACATCAAACTATCCCTGTTTCTATTCGAGTTCCGGCTAGCGATACCTTTACAGTATCTGCTAACTTACATGAAATGTATCCATTTGCTTGTGTTACCTTGCACGATACATACATAGATAGCTTTATTAACTTATCTCAAACGAACTATTCATTTTTTGCATACGACACTACTCAAAATAGTAGATTTAATTTAATCATCGATGCATACGCACATATTCAAGCTAAAAATCCTTCCTGTAACTCCATGAACAATGGTTCCATTGATATAAATGCTTTCTTACCCAACATGATTTACATGGTAAAAAACTCCAGTGGATCTACTTTAGATTCTAATACCGTAAACTCCTCTGCTACTATTCAAAATTTAGATACCGGAATTTACCTTATATCCATAATATACGATTCATTAAGTGTATGCGGAATATATACTGACACCATTTATTTATCGGCCTCAGATATTCCTTTAGCCAACTTTTCCATCTCGCAAGATTCTGTTGAAATTGAAGAAAATACTTCCGTGTTTTTTAATAATTTATCTCAAAACTATACTTATATTCAGTGGGATTTTGGAGATAGTATGGGAAATAGTCAAGAAATACACCCATTTTACTTTTTTGAACAAGAAGGTACTTACCCCATTCAGCTAATAGCCGGAAACCATTGTGGTACAGACACATTTTTACAAAACATAACCATCTACTCTAGCTACATTGAACCTATTGACACAATAACTCCAGATACTGAAGTTATTACAATGTTAAATGAAGTGCATCTTGAAGCATTAAGATATTATTACGCCTATCCTAACCTTTTTATTAACATCAACGAAAGTTCTGTTAATCCTCAAAAATTATATGTATACGATATCTCTGGAAGAATTGTTCAGCAAGTAAACATCACACATAACAGCAAAAAACAAAGCATCTATTTACCCCTGCAAAATGGCATTTATGTAATGGAAATAATCGATCAAAATGCCTTTAATTATCCGTTAAAGGTTATTATAAAAGAATAGTCTCGTTAAAATTTATTAATTTTCCGTAAAGGTGAAGTTTGTACTTTATATTTGTAGTATTAAATTATAAAAATATGTCTGGAATTTGGATTATTATGATATTGGTTATGGCTGTAAGTTGGTATATAAGCTATAAACTAAAGTCGAAGTTTAAAGAGTATTCTCAAACTTCTTTTTCTTCTAATTTAACCGGCAAAGAGGTTGCTGAAAAAATGTTAAAAGATCATGGAATATATGATGTTAAGGTTATATCTGTATCAGGTCAGCTTACCGATCATTACAATCCTGTAAATAAAACAGTAAATTTAAGTGATGTTGTTTATCACGAAAGAAACGCGGCAGCTGCAGCTGTAGCCGCACATGAAGTAGGGCATGCGGTACAACATGCTACAGCATATGCATGGTTAAATTTTAGGTCTAAAATGGTTCCTATTTTATCGGTAACATCTAGATTTATGCAATGGATATTGCTATTGGGAGTTATCATGATTCAAACTACCCCTGCATTATTAGGAATTGGTATTTTATTATTTTCATTTACTACTTTATTTAGTTTTATTACGTTGCCGGTAGAATATGATGCCAGTAAAAGGGCGCTACAATGGATGGGTAAAGCTGGTGTTGTAAGTCCACACGAATATAATATGTCAAAAGATGCACTTAATTGGGCTGCTAGGACGTATGTAGTAGCGGCTATTGGTTCTTTAGCCACATTACTATATTACGTGAGCATATTTATGGGGCGAAGAGATTAAAAAATATTGATAATAATCAGTATTTTTTAAATTGTATTGTTTTAAATAAAAATATACCTACATTTATGTTATAATTTTAAGATTTGGGCAAATTTGCTTCTATATTATTACTTATAACTATTTTATATAATAATTCCTTAGAATTTAAAAATTCTTTTTTTGCAGAAGAATTCGAAATAGTAAACATCAAAGTTGAATCAAAAAAAGAAACTGAAAACTCAGGATTTAACCTTGAATTATCCTTTTTAAATATTTCATCTGTATTATTTATAGTACAAAATCTCTTAATTTTAACGGTAGGCTTTCTTTCTTTTTACAGCTTATTGTTTATTGCTAAAAAAGCATTTATTATATATAGAGCATTGTTGATATAGTATATTTTATTTTGCCATTATTTTTAATTAAAAAAATATAAGGTTGCTAATAGTAAAATATATCAAACACAATGTATGAATTTAAAACAACATTCGTTTAACGAATTAATCACCATAGATAAAATAAAGCATTATTTGCCTGCACAAGGCCCGCTAAAAGACTTTATTCATCACAATACGCTTCATTTTTATCAAGACAAGCCATTTTTTGAAGCCATTTTTTCTGCTTCTAAAAAATTTGGGTATAATACGCACCTAAACCTGGAAGAGTATAGAAATTTATATCACCAAAAAAGGATAAAATTTGAAGTGATAGAACAAATATTGAAGCAAAAAAATATTGTAAACACACATGAATGGTTAGAAAAATTAATTTCAAAAAAATATACTTCTGAAATTAATATGACCAAAACACAAAAAATAAAAAATAATTGGGAAGCAACGTATAAATTAAATCTAAATCAGTTAGTACACCCCATTTTATTTAAGATTATTAGTTCGTATTTAGATCAAGGAATTTCAAGTTGGGGCATTAATATTTCTGAAAAAGGTTTATTGATGTCTGTTTTAGATTTAAACAATACTAGTTATTATAAAATATTCAAATCCAAAAGAGTAAAAAAAATCATACAAAATAACGAATTAAATATAAGCACTTTATTAAATTATTTAATCACTGATGAACAATTATTTGAGCAATATTTATTTGAGCAACAGTTTGCTCATCCAGGATGGTCAGGATTAATTTCTTATATTGAAGACAATCCAAATTGTTTATTTAGAAAAAGAAATATAAGTATTCAAGACACTATTATATTAGAGCTACTTCTAGAGATTGAGGTATTGGATGAATATTTAGGAAAAACATGGAGCCCAATAACGCATAATATTAGGCACGAATTAATTAACGAAGATAAAAAACATGAGCTCAACGAATATCATGATATAATTATGATATGGCAAAATGCTTATGAATGGAGCTATTTTAAAGAAGTTATTAATGGAATTGTTAAAGGCAAAAAAAATATTTCAACAGAAATTTATTCTTTAAAATATCAAGCTCTTTTTTGTATAGATGATAGAGAGTGTTCATTGCGAAGGTATTTGGAGCAGACAGAGCCAAATATTAAAACCTATGGAACACCGGGACATTTTAATGTATCAATTTTATTTAAACCACACAACAGCAAACAATATATCAAATCATGTCCCGCACCAGTAACTCCAAAGCATATTGTAAAAGAATATTATAATAAAAATAAATCATCTTCAAAAGAAATTCATTTTTTAAAGCATTCACACAACTTATTTAGTGGATGGTTAATAACACAAACGGTTGGAATTTGGTCGGCCTATAAATTGTTTTCGGATATTTTTAAGCCGAGTTTACAAAATTTCTCTAATCACTCATTTAATTATATTCATAAAAACTCTACTTTAAGTGTTGAACATCATGAAGAATTTGAAAACAACATACCAGTTGGTTTTACAACTTATGAAATGACATTGATAGTGGAGGATCTTTTAAAAAATATTGGAATGAATGTTTTTTCAGATTTAATATATGTAATTTCTCATGGAGCAAGTAGCGTAAACAACACGCACTATGCGGGTTATGATTGTGGGGCTTGTTCAGGAAAACCAGGAATAGTAAATGCTCGAGCATTTTGTTATATGGCCAACCATAAAGAAGTAAGAGTTAAACTTAGAGAAAAAAACATCAATATACCCGATACGTGTAAATTTATTCCTGCATTACATGATACCACAAGAGATGAAATAATTTACTATGATGTAATCATTGAAAATACAGAAACTCAAACGTTACACAAATCTTTTGATACACAAATGAATTATGCATTAAAACTAAATGCAAAAGAACGAGCTGAAAAACTTTTTAAAACCACTTTAAATCAAAACCTTGAACAAATTCATCATAAAATAAAATTAAGGTCAATATCTTTATTTGAACCAAGACCTGAACTCAATCATGCCAACAATGCTATTTGTGTGATTGGCAACAGATCATTAACGGAGTCTATAGATTTAAATAGAAGAAGTTTTTTAAATTCATATGATTACTTAAATGACCCCTTTGGGGAAAGGCTAAGTAGTATTTTAAATGCTATTGTGCCTGTATGTGGAGGAATTAATATGGAATATTATTTTTCTAGAGTAGATAATAAAAGATTAGGGGCGGGAACAAAATTACCTCACAATGTCATGGGGTTAATTGCTGTAGCCAACGGAACAGAAGGCGATATAAAACCCGGATTACCTAAACAAATGATTGAAATACATGAACCTTTAAGATTACTATTAGTGATTGAGCAAAAAAAAGAGCTTGTGCTTAAAATAATAAAAAACAATCCAAAAATATATCCTTGGATTAAAAATGAATGGATGCATTTAATAGTTTTAGACACAGAAACATTAAATCCATATATATATTCAAATGAAGAATTTAATAAATATGATTTGTATTAAAATATTAAATCATGACAGCAATCATTAATTAAGAATTAAAAGGCCCTGTAAAATATGATGCATAACCTATTAATATTATTTATTTTAATACCAATACCTTTTTTTATTTTAACCGTACTAACTCATAAAAAAAGAGAACAAATTATTTCTTTTACTGGAATAAGTTTATTTTTTATTGAATTCATTTTTGCAATACTATTTATTGTTATATGGATTATTAATGGTATTGAAATATTAAATTTTAAACAAATAAGTTTATATAAAAATTCAGGATACGAGTTTTTTATACAATTATATTTTGATAAAGTTACCGCTGTGTATCTGCTCGTTGGCAGTTTGCTTTCATTACTAATAGCTATTTATGCTAAAACGTATTTACATTTAGAAAATGGTTATAAAAGATTTTATGCAACGATTATATTGTTTTATACAGCATATAATATTATTGTAATTTCAGGGAATTTAGAAACCTTATTTATTGGATGGGAAGTACTTGGAATTTCATCATTTTTATTAATTGGATTTTACAGACAGAGATATTTACCCGTAAAAAACGCCTTAAAAATTTTTACACTGTATCGTGTAGGAGATTTAGGAATTATTATTGCCATATGGTTAAGTCATCACATTTGGCACAAAAACATTACTTATATTGATTTAACAGATGTTGTATTAGTTGAACATGTTATTCAGTCAAATCATATACCAAGCATAATAATCTCGTTATTTATTATTTTATCGGCTTTTATTAAATCAGCACAATTCCCTTTTTCGTATTGGTTACCACGAGCAATGGAAGGACCTACCCCATCAACCGCCATATTTTATGGATCATTAGCAGTGCATATGGGTAGTTTTTTATTAATTCGAACATCCTTATTTTGGGAACATATCTTATGGATAAAAATTCTAATTATTGTTTTAGGAACTATAAGTGCCTTAACTTCTAGTATTGCTGCAAAAATACAATCCTCTGTAAAAGCACAAATTGGATATGCATCTATTGCACAACAAGGTATAATTTTTATTGAAATAGCCTTAGGGCTTGAAAACATTGCCTTATTGCATTTTGTAGGGAATGCATTTTTCAGAAGCTATCAACTTCTTGTATCTCCCTCCATAATTACCTATTTTATCCGAGAACAAATGTATGAAGATGGAGCTATTAAAGACAGAGCTAAACCTTCATTTTTTTATAGAATTCAAAACACCATTTATACCATAACATTAATGGAATGGAATATTGAAAAAATTGGGTGGAAATGGATTTGGAATCCAATTAAAACATTAGGTGAAAAACTGACGTTATTCGACAATAAAATAACCAGGTATAGTATTGTTATTTTTTGTATATGCACTTATTTTATATCAATTACATTAAATATTTCAAACCATAATATTATTCATATTATTTCATATTTAGCCTGTATAATAGGATTGCTTTTAGTTATTATATCAATTTCAAAAAGAAATAATGCATTGTTAAGCTGGAAGTATATCATATATAATCATTTATTAATTAGTACTTCCATATCAAATTTTGAAAAAATATCATATAAAGAAATGGGAATTTACATAACTGGCATATTGTTTTTTGGAATAATAGGATATATTCTATTAAAAAAATTAAACATAAAAGAAAAAATACATCTACAACATTTTCAAGGCTTAATTGCGAAATATCCTAGCATAAATTTCATATTCTTAATTTGTTGCTTGGGCATTTCGGGATTTCCTATAAGTCCTACATTTATTGGAGTTGATTTAATATATACGCATATTGATACACATCACTTTTTTTTAGCCTTTATAATATCATTAAGTTATATTTTACATGGGGTTGCAGCTATAAAAATTTACAGCAAAATATTTTTGGGACCTAATAAACCCGAAAATCTTAACCTTTACTGATAAAAAATGAAAAAAAACAAACAAAGAACAGAAGTCTCTGCAATAGATACATTAAAAACATATTGGAGAGAAGATTTAAAAGCTGGATTTACAGTTTCATTAATTGCTCTTCCTTTATGTTTGGGAATTGCTATTGCATCGGGATTCCCCCCTATGGCTGGATTAATTTCTGGAGTAATAGGAGGTATATTAGTTTCTAGAATTAATGGCTCATTTGTTACCATTGTAGGTCCTGCTGCTGGATTAATAGTGGTTAATTTAAGTTCCATTGAAAATTTAGGAATGGGAGACACTTACATGGGCTACAAGTACACTTTGGCAGCAATAGTTATTGCTGGAGTTTTTGTATATATTTTAGGAAAACTAAAATTTGGAAAATTAGGTGATTTTTTCCCTTATTCAGCAGTACACGGAATGCTTTCAGCTATTGGGATAATTATTATGTTAAAACAATTTTTTGTAGCCATTGGTGTAAAACCTCAAGGGAAAGAATTTATTGAAATTGTATTAGAAATACCGAATGCACTTTTAAAAGCTAACCCCGAAGTAGCAATTATTGCTGCAATTTCTTTATTAATTGTAATTATATACCCCTATATAAATTCAAAGCTCATTAAAATAATACCAGCTCAAATATGGGTTTTATTATTCGCCATTCCAATAGAATTACTTTTAGATTTTAAGCATGAACATATTTCTCATTTATTTGGGAAAGCTCATAAAGTAGGCCCCGTTTTTTTGGTTGATTTGCCAGAAAATATTTTAGCGTCATTTTCTTTGCCTGATTTTTCAAAATTATTCAGCGGTGTATTTTGGATATCTGTAATTAGTATTGCATTAATTACTGCAATAGAGTCTATGTTAAGCACTATAGCCGTTGATTCAATTGACCCGGGAAGAAATAAAAGTAATTTAAATAAAGATATTTCTGCCGTTGGAATTGGAACAAGTGCTTCAGGATTAATTGGTGGACTTCCAATGATTTCAGAAATTGTAAGAAGTTCTGCAAATATAAGTAGTGGTGCAAAAAGTCAATGGTCAAACTTTTTTCATGGGATATTTTTATGCTTGTTTATTCTTATTGCTGGAATTATCATTGAACACATTCCATTATCAGCCCTTGCCGCCTTATTAATATACACTGGATTTAGATTAGCTTCTCCAAAAGAATTTAAACAAGTGTACGACATTGGAAAAAAAGAATTTTTAATATATTCTTCTACCATTATTTTAGTTCTAACCACCGACATATTAATTGGAATAACAGGAGGTATAATACTTAATCTATTGTATTTATTAATACAAAATAAAACTTTAAAAAATTTATTTATTCTTAAAACCGAGGAAATTATTCAAGAAAATGAGGTTATCATTAAAACAAGTGGCCCGATATGCTTTAGCAATTACTTAATACTAAAAAATAAAATTTTAAAAAATATAGATAAGGCAAGTATAAAAATTGACGTGTCAATGTCAAATACTATTGATCATACGGTTATACACCACCTGCATGAAATTGAACGCGAACGCTTATCTGATAAAAAAGAATTTAAACTTATTAATGATGAACACTTAAACAAAACGTCTAAACATGTGCTTTCAGAAAGAAACATGCGTTCAAAACAACATAAAGCTATATTAAACACTAGAGAATCTGAAATATTAAATTTAGCCATAATAAAAAACTATAACTACACACTAGAATCATTAGATACTTTAAAATGGCAACGATTTCCAACTTTCAAAAAAAACAGAGTAACTAGAGCGCATAATGTATTAGAAATTTCATTAAACGGATATCAATGTACCATCGCAGATATTGAAGTAAAGAGAGACGATATCTTTAGCTCAATACAAAAAATTGAGATTACCGCATTACATATTGATTTTAAATTAGGTATAATACCATCATTTACCCTAGAAAAAGAAGAGATTTTTGATAAAATAGTAAGTAAAGTAGGGTGGTATGATATAAACTTTGACACACATCCGGAATTTTCTAAATATTATTCATTAAAAGGATTAGATGTTGATGCCATTAAAGCTTACTTTAACACGCAGCTTTTAAGTTATTTACAAAGCAATATGGGATATCATATAGAAAGTAACAAAAAGGGGTTACTGATATATTTAAAAAACAAAACATTACAAGCTCAAGAAGTAGAAAAACTCATACAGTTTGCTCATGGTTTTTTAAAATTATGGATATAAAAAAACACCTTGTAATGGTTATGATTAAAAAAGTATGTTCTTAGTATAAGAAAAGTAATTAGGTGCTTAAGCTACTTTTAATTTTTCTATATCAGTAGAATTAAACTTTTCTTGGGCATAAGATTTAGATACTGTAAAATTTTTAATATTCGTTTCAGAGGGCAATTCATACATAGCATCTGTCATAATGCTTTCGCAGATAGAACGCAAACCTCTAGCACCTAAATTTAAATCTACTGCTTTATCTACAATAAACTCTAATGCTTCCTTTTCAAACGTTAATGTAATTTTTTCCATTTCAAACAATTTTATATATTGTTTAATAATAGAATTTTTAGGCTCTGTTAAAATTCTAGTTAATGAAGCTTTATCTAATGGGTTTAAGTATGTAACTACAGGGAATCTTCCAATCAACTCAGGAATAAGTCCAAAAGAACGTAAATCAGAAGATGAAATGTTTTTTAAAATATTTTGTTTATCAGTATGCTCTTGTATTGAGTCTTTAGCCGAAAATCCTAACTTGCCAACATTCATTCTTCGGGAAATAATTTTATCTATCCCCATAAAAGCACCACCACAAATAAATAATATATTTTTAGTATTTACTTGTATCATTTTTTGATCTGGATGCTTTCGACCACCTTGTGGGGGAACATTAACTACAGAACCCTCTACCAACTTCAATAAGGCTTGTTGAACTCCTTCACCACTAACATCTCGAGTAATAGATGAATTATCACTTTTACGAGCAATTTTATCTATTTCATCAATAAAAACAATCCCTCTTTCAGCCGCTGCTACATCATAATCAGCTGCCTGCAACAATCGGGTTAACACGTTCTCTACATCCTCTCCAACATAACCAGCTTCTGTAAAAACAGTTGCATCTGCAATACAAAAAGGCACCTTTAATAATTTAGCTATAGTTTTAGCTAATAGCGTTTTTCCGGTACCGGTTTCGCCAACTAAAATAATATTTGATTTTTCTATTTCGACTTCCTCTGGATGCGTAGGCTGTGATATCCTTTTGTAATGATTATAAACAGCTACAGACAGAATTTTCTTAGCATCATCCTGTCCTATTACATACTCATCCAGTATAAGTTTAATTTCTTTAGGCTTAAATTTTTGAAAGCTTTCTACAGCAGAAAACTGACTTTTTCGATTTAATTCTTCTTTTAAAATACTTTCAGCTGCCTGAACACAATCGTTGCAAATATGACCCGTTAAACCAGCAATCAGTATTTGAACGTTTTTTTTGTCTCTGCCACAAAAAGAACAAGTATTTTGAATGGTTTTTGACATGTTAGGCAATTACTTTTTAGCCTCTCTATAAAGAACCTCATCAATCATACCATATGATTTTGCTTCTTCAGATGTCATCCAATAATCTCTATCACTATCTGCCCATACTTTTTCGTAAGTTTGTCCAGAATGTGTAGCAATAATATCGTACAGTTCTTTTTTAAGTTTTTGAATTTCTCTGGCTGTAATTTCAATGTCTGAAGCTTGACCTTCTGCCCCTCCTAAAGGTTGGTGTATCATTACTCGTGCATGCTTAAGTGCCGTTCTTTTTCCTTTTTGTCCAGCACACATTAAAACTGCACCCATAGAGGCTGCCATACCTGTACAAATAGTAGCAACATGTGGTGCGATATATTGCATAGTATCATATATACCTAATCCAGCATAAACACTTCCGCCAGGACTGTTAATATAAATTTGAATATCTTTTTTAGAATCAACCGACTCTAAAAAAAGCAACTGACCCTGAATAATATTGGAAACATAATCATTAATTGGCACGCCTAAAAAAATAATCCTATCCATCATTAATCTTGAAAAAATATCCATTGAAGCAACATTCATTTGTCGCTCTTCAATAATAGTAGGCGAAATATAATCGCTTGTAATGGATATGTACTTATCAAGGCTTAGGCTGTTAATCCCTAAATGTTTGGTAGCATACCTTCTAAATTCATCTTTTGGATACATAGTGTATATTTTTAAATATTAAACAATTTACTAAATAAATTTACCTTAGGTTTTTCATTTAACACTTTAATAAATTCATCGTAAGACATTTCTTTTTCTTTTAAAGACAACTTTTCTTTAAACAACGAATATAACTTTTTATCTATTAATTCACCTGAAATTTTTCTTAATTCTTGTTCATTCGAAAGCACATTATTGACATATTTTTTTAAAGTTTCGCCTTCTACCATGGGTATACCGTAAAATTCAAATTGTTTTTTAAGTAACTCCTCAACATGGGCAGACAACTCTTCGTATGAAACATTTAACTCATTTTCTTTTACAATTTTATTTTCAACCAGCATCCATTTCATGTCCTTTGAGAATTTTTCATATTCCTCCTCGGTCATGTTTTTTTGCTGATTTTCTTTATCTTCTTGAACTGTTTTTAACCACTTTTTTAGGAACCCATCGGGTAATTGAATTTTTAATTTATCAATAAAATACTCTACAACATCTTTTTTTAATTTTTTATTCGAAAAATCAGTCATTACCTCTACCAATTCTTCCTTCATTTTTTGTATAAATTCTTCTTTTGAATTTACTTTGCCAGGGCCAAAAATTTTATCAAATAACTCTTGGTTTTCTTCTGCTAATTCCATGTTGTGTACAGATATTATCTCTAAATCAGCTTCATCCTTAACACTTTTCAGCTGATCTATATTTACCCCTAACATAATAGCAACATCCGATTCGTCTTTTGAAAGTTTTTTTGGATTTACTACCACTTTATCTCCCGCCTTTAATCCCAATAATTTTGATTTTTCTTTATTATCTTCAATAAACTCCATGTAAATGGTCGTTTTCTTTTGAATGCCGTTTTCTTTGTTCTTTTCAGTAATATTTACCACAAGCATATCCTGTTCAGAAACAACTTCAGAAGGTTTTACCATCCCATATCTTCTTCGTAAATCTTTGATGTTTTTTTCAATTAAAGCGTCATCAATTTTAATAGTGTAATGTGTAAATTTATGCTTATCAGAAATTCCAATGGTAAATTGAGGGGAAAGTCCCAGTTCATAGGAAAACTCAAAATCTTTTTTATGTTCAAAATCTTCTTTGCCTAACTTATCATCTTTTGGTAAAGGATTTCCTAAAATATCTATCTTATTTTCCTCAATATATTTATATACGGTATCATTAAGAATTTTATTAATTTCATCGGCTTTTACAGCCACTCCATACATTTTTTTAACAACTCCCATAGGAACCATACCTGGTCTAAAGCCTGGCATATTCATTTTTTTTCGATAATCTTTTAAAACAGTATCTACCTTCTCAATGTAATCTTTTTCTTCAACGGTAAGCTTTAATAAAGCATTTAAGTTATCCAATTCTTCTTTAACAATATTCATTTTTTAATAATTTATAATTTAAAACATCCTTAACCATTTTTAAAAAATGATTAATATGTGTTTGGTTTTTTCTTTAAAAAAAGTATGCGAATGTACAAAAAAGTCCTCGAAGGAAAAAGATTACTTTACTATATTTTTGGGAAGACCAAAACCAATTAAAGCTCC
>CAZEIM010000040.1:344-11089 GCA_964512145.1 uncultured Flavobacteriales bacterium | reverse complement strand
TGTAAGTTTCTGAAGATTTGCAAGGAAATAAAATCTTAGAATAATATTTTTTTGAATTTTTATCAAAACTACTGGCTATTAATCTATTATGAGAATCGTATATTTCAACAAACAATTTATTGTCTTCAGCAGACAATTCATGTAAAATAATAGCATAATAACTTCCTTTAGAAAAAAAATGCTTATACTCAACTTTTTCTCCTCCGTACCTATACATTTCTTTACTTAAACTTAAGTAGTGTAAATACTTAAAATCTCCTAATTTACTGTAACAGTAATTCTCGATACCGGCTTTAATTTTTTCATCGCACTGAGAAAAGGTTTTAATAGCGAAACTCAATGAACAAAAAACAAATAAAATATAGTATTTCTTCATTTGCATTAATTTTCTACAATAAATGTTCGAATTGAATTTACTTTACCTGCAATTTCTGTAAATAAAGCCTCATCTAACACCACATTTGAATTGTTTTGATCTTCTACAACTAAAAAGTCATCTTTTTCAACGGTTGTTGATGTTGGATTATCGGTATATGAAACCTGCACTTTATCGAATGATTTTTTTAAATCGATTAACTTACTATTTAGCTCATCAAATCCATCGTCATTTTTATACGTATCTAACATAAATAACAAATCCTCTAATACAATTTTTTGTTCTAATATTTTCTCTTCTATTACGGTTTTTTGTGTTGCATTTAAAGCGTTTATATTTTCAGATGTCACAAAATATAAGCCTTCAATCCATCCTCCCATCAATATTAACCAAGACACTCCCCCTCTTTTTCTCTCCATTAAGTAATCGTTAATTTTGTCGAAATCACGAGAAAAAACATTGATTAATGAATCCGTAGGCGACTCGGCCATTTTTCTATATCTTTCAAAATCAATTTTTTTGTGTATCTCCAAGTCCTGCATTAAATTACGTACGGCTTCAAAATATGGTGTAATTTCACGACTTTTTTTGTGAATAGCTAAATACGTAATGTCTGCTCCATATACACCTAGATTTAAAGCTTGTTTTAAGTTTGAGAGATAATTATCTTTATATAAGGGGTCATGTAAAATGGTTTTATTATACTGTACACCAGACTCTTTAATAAACGTTGTGAGTTCAACCGGAGAAGGAATGGACTTTGAATATTGCCTAATTGAACTAGAAAACGCGGAAGAAGAAGTATCTATTTCAATGTTATTGATTTCCAGAGGTATATTGATTGAAATATCTTTATTTTCTTGATTCTGATCACAACCATAACCAAAAAATAAAGCACTAAATAAAAGAAAATATGCGTAGTAATTTGTAAAGTATTTCATAATATAACATAAAATATAAAATAACCGAATAAAGCCATAAAAATAAGATATTATACCAATAAGTATCCAATGTTAGACTTAAAAAATATTTTTTGGCAATAAAAAATGGGTATTTAAAAGTAAAATAATCAGGTTTAACGGGGGTTTGATAAATTGGATCAATAACTTGAATTAACTCATAATTTGTATTATAAAAAATAAAATTTGAATTATTTTTTTTAACAATATCGGAAACTTGTTCATTAAAATAGCTATTTCGAAAGTTCTCAAAATATCCTTTTTGTTGAGCATCTTTTAAACCAAGTAAAAACTTCTCTTTTATATATGATGTGGTATCATATACTTTTTCGTAGTACATGTTTAATAATTCTAATTGAAGCTTAACATCTGCTAAGATAGATTGATCCACTAAATTTTTATCAATTAAATACGTATTCTTGTATTTAAAAAAGGGATTTATTTTTAGCTCTTTTTCAAATTCATTCTTAATAACTGTTAAGTTATTTTTGATATTTTTTACCACTGAATCATTTTTATTAAACAAGTTCATTCTGCAATAATCTATTTTTGTTTGAAGATCTGTTATCCAATAATGACTTTTTACAGAAGAATTACTTATTTTTTGATCTAATTCAAAAAATGACTTTTGATAATCGTTGTCTTTAAATTGTTTAACCATAAGTCCCTCATATGCCCACCTAGAAGGCATAAATTCTGCTACAAGAGGGACCTGAAATCCTCCTCCTGCCAGCTTATTAATTTTTTCATATGAAAATAAAGCTCCGCCTAAAATGAGTTGTGGGATAATTAATAATGGAATAATAATATATATAGTTACCGCTGAATTAAATGCCGAAGAAATATTTAAACCTAATAAATTTGACAAACAGAATACTGAAAAAAACATAATCCAATACGGCATTAGCATGCCTTTAATTTCTAATACATAATTGCCAATAAGTACAAAAAGAAACGACTGAATAGCCGATAATAAGAATAAAATACTAAGTTTAGACAGGAGGTAACTATGTCTACTTAAATTTAAAAATTGTTCTCGTTTTAAAATTTTTTTATCTCGGTATATTTCTTCAGCACTTACCGTTAAGCCTACAAATAAGGAAACAATTACTCCCATAAATAAATAGGAAGGGATATTATCGTTTAATCGAAAAATATATTCATTCGATGAAGGATTTTGATTATATTTAATGATAAATGAAAGAAAAAATCCAAGTACCGGTACTTCCAATAAATTTATTAATATGTATTGCTTATTGCTTATTTTGGATAAAAAATCTCGCAACGTGAAAATCTTAAATTGATTAACTAACGTTGGAATAAATAAGTTTTGAGGAATAGTATCGTTTGATTTTTTAGCCGACAAAACATATTTATGATCTTCAAAATATAGCCGCCATTGATATGGACTAACTTTTCGTTCATCTGTTAAATTACCATATTCATCTACAACTTTTGCGTCAATAATATTAAAAATTAACTCCGGATTTACATTTCCACAACTTGGACACTCAGAAATATCACTATTAATTTGATGGTCTAACTTTTTAAAATAAGATACTGCCTCAATTGGATTACCATAATATATCATATATCCTCCAACATCCATAATTATTATCTTATCAAACATTTTATAAATGTCAGACGAAGGCTGATGTATAACCACAAATACCAACTTTCCCTTTAAGGTCAATTCTCTTAATAAATCCATCACATTTTCTGAATCCCGAGAAGATAAGCCAGAAGTAGGTTCATCAAAAAAAATAATAGACGGTTCACGAATTAACTCCAACGCAATATTTAATCTTTTCCTTTGTCCACCACTTATGGTTTTATTGAGCGGATTTCCAACTTTTAAATCTTTAATATCAAGTAAGCCTAAGTTAGAAAGGGTTTTATTTACCAAAACAACAATTTCTGCTTCGCTTAAATTATCAAAACATAATTTAGCCGAAAAAAATAAATTTTGAAATACAGTTAAATCCTCAATTAATAAATCATCCTGAGGTACATAACCAATAACTCCCTGCAGTTTTTGTTTATCTTTAATAACATCTAACCCATTAATCTTTACAAATCCCGATTGTAAAGTGTATGTGCCCATTAAAGCATTTAACAAAGTAGTTTTTCCAGCCCCACTTCCTCCCATTATACCAATTAACTTCCCTTCGTTTTCATGAATTGAAATATTTTGTAATGCTTTAGTGCCGTTTTTAAAGGAGTATTCTATATCTCTAGCCTCAAAATCAATATGAAAATCAATAGACGAATTGATAAAAAACGAAGTAATATCACTATAGTAAATAGGTTTTCCGGAAGGAAATTTTATTGAACTCCCGTTAGAGAAAATATAAATATTATGAGGTATTACAGGTAATCCATTCATAAGTACTTCACGAGATGTGATTTTTGATTTTAACAACCACAAATCTTCATCGGCTCTTAACACCATTACATTTCCACGGGCTCCTTCATGAAAAATGTGGTTTTTAGGTTTTTGTTCATCAAACACTAAATCATCGTTAATAAATACCACATCATCTAATGTTTGAAGCTCATGTTCAGAAACAAACAAATGAATGTTAGACAAAACATCTTTCTCTATTTTAAAAACATCTGATACGGTATAAATTAATTCTTGTTTATGTTCTTTGTTTTTATTGCTGGAACTCATGAGTTCCAGCAATCGTAATACAACAATTATTTTTTGTTTGTATACCAGTGTTGTATTGATTTTTTCGCAAATTTTTATGGTTTTAACCGAATCAAGCATCGCAATTCGGTTTCTTTTTCTCTTAATTTCAATCGTGTTTTTTGCGCCTAAAACTCCTGAAAACTCGTCAAATAACTGTAGGTATGTTTTGTAATTTTTTTCAGATAATTGTTGTTTTAAAAACATCTCCACATAGGCTCTTTCTTCCAAACTTGTGCCTTCATCTTGTTTAGAAATAAGAGCAAATAACTCCATCAAAGCTTTTAATATCTCTTCACTCATTTCTTGGACGAATTTATTAAACGAACATACTATATATTTGCCAAAAAAAGATAGATTAACTCAAAAAATTATGAACGGTTTTTATGAATACTTCTAACCTTCAAAAACAATATTTTTTAAAACATATTGCTCAAACATCACAAACCCCTCTATCGTTAAATATTAATAGAGCAAAAGGGGTATATTTAATAGATTATAATCATAAAAAATATATTGATTTTATATCTGGAATTAGTGTTAGCAATATTGGACATAATAATCCATCCATTCAAAGGGCTATTATTCAACAGATAAAAAAACATCAACATGTGATGGTGTATGGAGAATATATATTAAGTCCTCAAACAAAACTTGCTAAAAAACTTACTTCATTACTGCCCAATTCATTAAATACGGTGTTTTTTGTTAATTCGGGATCTGAAGCTGTTGAAGGAGCATTAAAATTAGCCAAGCGATATACCGGAAAAACTAAAATAATTGCTGCAAAAAATGCTTATCATGGAAGCACTCACGGAGCTCTAAGTTTAATGAGTAATGAATACTTTAAGAATAAATTTAGACCTTTATTACCCGATATATTTTTTATTGAATTTAATAATATTGAAAGCCTAAAAATTATTGATGATAAAACAGCATGTGTTATTATTGAACCTATACAAGCAGAGGCGGGTATAATTTTACCGGATAAAAAATTTTTAGAGAAGAAAAAAAAAAAATGTAAAAAACATAATTGTTTATTAATGTTTGATGAAATTCAAACCGGCATAGGCAGAACAGGTTCTATGTTTGCATTTGAAACGCTAGGAGTTATACCGGATGTATTAATTTTAGGTAAAGCTCTTGGAGGCGGATTGCCTTTAGGTGCATTTATTGCCGACAAAAGTATTATGCAAACATTATCGCACAATCCGGTTTTAGGGCATATTACAACGTTTGGTGGGCATCCATTAAGTTGTTGTGCCGGATTAGCGTCTATTAAGTACATTGAAAAAAATGATATTCTAAAAAAATCCATGCTACAAGGTGAGTATCTATTTAATGGTCTTAAAAAAATTATACATGTATCTAAAATTAGAGGAAAAGGATTGTTATATGCTCTAGAATTTGAAAGTAATGATATAGTATTAAGCATCATGCATGAGTGTATAAAAAACGGATTAATTACCGACTGGTTTTTACATAACGATAAGTGCTTACGGATTTGCCCTCCATTAATCATTCGTAAAAAAGAAATAGATCAAGCCATTCACATAATTTCAAAGGCCATTCAAAAATATTGTTAAAAAAATATTAAATAAATGTAACCCTAATTCGAATTTTATAGTAAAACCACAAAAAAATGTTTATGAAAAAAATATATTTATATCAAGTTTTATTCCTTTTATTCTCTTGTCATTTAAGTATACTAAATGCTCAAGACGAGGATCCGGCAAAAATATTACATTTTAAGTCGAAAACTGAATTAGATCATTACATGGAAAGAAAACACTGGCATTTTGTTAAAAATCATGTGAACGACTCTATTGACGGAGAATTTTATTTATACAAAAAGAAATCAATTGGAGGAGGGGTAATTTATTGCTCCATTCATTTAGAAAAATACATGCATTATCAGGTTTTTTTCGATCATAAAGCCGAATATTCTTTAGTATTAGATTACGATGATTTTTTAAGAATACCCACCGGAAAAAGTCGGTTTAACGAATCGATGACTAATGAATATTACGCCATTAAAACGGTTGAATTTGATGACCCCGCTGATACTAGAAATAAAAATTTATTTTTTGGGAATATTCATTTGCAAGATCACCATCCCGATGCTGTAGTAAATAAAGACCAAATAAACATTAGGGATTATCATAAAGAAGAAGAATACAATGGCACTAAAGAAGATCATTAGTTGTTAAAACTCAACAGCAATTCTTAGGTTAATTCTTCTGGAGGTTAAATAATTAGGCACGGGCCACTGTCTGTTGTATATATCACGAACCCATAAATACGAAATAGTATTGTTCATTTCAAATAAATTAAACACTTCTAAAGTGGCCCAAATAGAATTCGTATAGTTTAAAATGGCACTTTTGTACTTTTTTTGAGGTGACTTAAGCATAGCCGAAAAACCAATATCCACTCTCCTGTATGGGCTTAATAATAAGGTATCTATGGTTCTAAACTGCAAAGTTCCATAAGGAATTCTACTTCCATATAATAAATTAAGATGTACTTTATATTCGGGGTGATTGGGAAAATAATCTTGTAAAAACAACCCAACATTTACCCTTTGATCGGTAAGTCTACGAATATAACCGGGTTCAACCAATATACTATCCACAACATTTTGATCAGCTACAGAAGGGGTTATTTTTATTCCATTATCATTATAAAAAACATAATATGAATCATCCGAAATATTTTCTTTGGCATTAAGAAGAGATAAACTAAACCAAGAGTCAATTCCTTTTACTAACTCACCGTTTAATTTTAAATCTAATCCATATGTATACCCTACCGAATTATTTTCAGCATAATAACGTATTCTTACATTATCAATATCATAGGGAATTAAATTCCACAAATATTTATAATAGGTTTCAGCCGTAAACTTAAAAGGCCTATCCCAAACCTCAAAAAAATAATCCACTCCCAAAAGTAGTTGAGCTGATGATTGCGCTTTAATTTCATTATTTAACGTGCCGGTATACGATCTCATCTCTCTGTAAAATGGAGGTTGGTGATATATACCTAAAGCAGCTCTATAATTCGTTTTTCTTGTTGTTGTATTTGGAGTAAATTTTAACGTAAACCTTGGGCTTACTAACCATTGATTATTATATGTCCAATAACTCAACCTATTTCCTAATGAAAAATCATATAAACTACTGTCCTTTTTTATCGTAAAATTATATTGAAAAAAAGATTGAAATCTGTGAGAAAATATTTCATGTTGATAATTATAAAACTCCTGAAGTTGCACAAACTTATCAGGCTGTAGAATGCTGTTTGAATATCCAACAGAATCAGGAAAATGTGGCAAAGAATAATCAGAAGAGTCAATAAACAACCATTCTCTGGTTCGATCCCTGATTTTTTCAGTTTGGTATTTAATTCCCCACTGAATATTACTGTTTTCAAAAAAATGTTTTCCTAAAAACTGACTCCCATAAACTCTTGAATACAATTCATTTCGCGCATGACTTAAGTACCCCCCTACCCCTAAATTAAATTTTTCATCACCAAATTCTTCTTTAGATAAATCTGCTTCTAATTCACTTAATCTATAATACCCCAACACATCAAATAATTCTAATTCATTTGAGCCATATGTACTATTAATCCATTTATATACGGTTTTAAAATTTGGCTGAAACTTAAGGGTTACAGCTCCTGTATATGTGTCAAATGAGTTTTTTTCTTGTCCTTCAAAAAAAACATTCAGGCGCAAAGCCTGTTGAACGGTACCAAAATCGGTACGTCTATTTTCGGGAGTAAAATTATATTTGTTAATAGAAATATTTCCTAACACAGAAACCGACCACTCTGAAGTTATATCATACGTAATTAGTGTTTGATAATCTGCAAAAACTGGCTGATAGTCTCCTTGTGTTTCTAAGGCTCCTAGTAAATATTGATTCGATCTTAATCGAACTCCGTGCATATGCTGAAAACGATAATCTTTCGATACATCTCCAAACGATAATGAAGCTCCTAAAAAACTAGCTTCTGCTTTTACAAAAAAGCTGTCTACTTGTTTGTATTTTACATCTAGTACAGACGATAACTTATCTCCATATTTACTTTCAAATCCTCCTGCAGAAAAAAAAACATCTCCAACCATGTCGGAATTTATAAAACTTAATCCTTCCTGTTGTCCTGCCCTAACTGAAATCGGACGAAAAATTTCAATGTCATTTACATAAATCAAATTTTCATCAAAATTTCCTCCTCTAACCGAATATTGACTGCTTAATTCATTTCTAGAGCTAACCCCTGCCTGAGAAAATAATATCGACTCAAAACTACCTGATGCACTAGGTAAAGATTTAAAATTTTTAGGATCAATTTTATCCATATTTACCCCTTCACTTTTTTCTCCTTGTACCGAGATCTCTTGAAAAGTAATTAAATTAGAAAGTAATACGATTTCAATAACCGAATCAGCACAAGAAACCCAAGCTTCTTTTCTTTTATAAGATATATGTGAAAACGAAAGCTTTGCTTTTTCATTTTTAATCTTAAGTGTAAATTCTCCTTTATCGTTAGAAATTACTCCCTGTGTTGACTGTATATTTTTACCCGAAACCGACACGTATTGAATCCGCTGACCAAATTCATTTTTAACAACTCCTTTAATTTCACAAGTTTGAGAAAATAAAGCCTGATAAGTTGCTATAGATAAAAAAAGTACAAACAACCCGTATTTCATGAATGAAAAAAAAGCATATATGAGGCAACGAAATAAATACATGAAAATTGCGGTAAAATTAACTATTTTTATATCAAATATTATAAATCATTAAAAAATGGCATTAATTAAACCCGATGATATTCAAAAGGCTTCAAAAATTAAGTTGCCGGATATGGTCACAAAGTTAATTTTTAAATCTTTAAAACTAGATGCATTAAATGATTTATACATTTTATTAAAGGATAAAAAAACACAATCGGTACAAGAGTTTACGAAATATGCTTTCGAAGAGCTGAATATTAAAGTTATAATTCCTGAACAAGACTTAAAAAACATTCCATTAAAAGGCGGTTTTATTACGGTTTCCAACCACCCATTTGGCGCCTTAGATGGATTAGGTTTGCTCAATATCATTCCAACCGTTAGAGAAGACTATAAAGTAATGGGAAATTTTTTGCTTCAAAAAATTAAACCCATGGAACATTCTATTATTCCTGTTGATCCATTTGAGGGGAAAAATAGTACCCTTAAAAGTTTAGCTGGAGTTAAAGAAGCACTAAAATACGTTCAAGAAGGTCATAGCCTGGGTATTTTCCCAGCCGGAGAAGTCGCTTCATTCAGCTCGGGTGAAATAACAGATAAAGTATGGCATCCATCTGCTATTAAAATTATTAAAAAAGCTAAATGCCCGGTTGTTCCTGTTTATTTTGAAGGAAAAAACAGCATACCATTTTATCTTTTGGGATTAATTCATCCAAAGCTTAGAACAGTAAGAATTCCGCATGAATTATTAAACAAAAAAGACTATGAATTAAAAATAAGAATTGGGAAGCCTATTTCTGCTCATGAAATAGAGCAAATAAAAGATGTAGATATTTTATCGAAATATTTGCGAATGAGAACCTATGCATTATCCTCAGAAAAAAGTTCAATTGCATCAATTTTTTTCTTTAAACGAGATAAAAAATCGCCTAAAGCAAAAGATATTATGTCTCCCATTTCAAAAGAGGTTATTTTAGAAGAAATAGAAAACTTAAAAAAAAATCATGCATTATTTCAAGTGGGCGACTATCATGCCTTTTTGTGTGAAATGCAGCATATACCTGAAACAATAAAAGAAATAGGCAGATTAAGAGAAATAACCTATCGAAACATTGGAGAAGGAAGCTTAAATGCTTTGGACATTGACGAGTTTGATTTAACGTATAAACATTTATTATTATGGGACAACCAACAACAAAAACTAGTTGGTGGATACCGTTTGGGTATAGGAAATGAACTTTTTAACTCTTATAAGCAAAAAGGGTTTTATATAAGTACATTATTTGAATTTGATAAAAAAATTAACCCCATGCTTAAAAAATGTTTAGAAATGGGAAGGTCTTTCGTAATTGATGAATATCAAAAAAAGGGACTACCGTTGTTTTTATTATGGAAAGGTATAGTAAAAGTGCTAGAAAATAACCCTCAACTACAATATATTATCGGCCCTGTTTCTATCAGTAATTCTTACTCAGATACCTCTAAATATATTATGATAGAGTTTATTAAAAAATTTTACTTTGATAAACAAATCAGTCAATGGGTTAAACCTAAAAACAAAGTAGAGTTTACCTTAAAAAATAAAGAATTAAAATTATTAAAAGAATTAAATCATATCTCTTTAAAAGAATTAGAGTTTATGATTGAGGATATTGAACAAAATCATGTAAAAATGCCTGTATTAATAAAAAAATACCTTATGCAAAATGCTTTGTTTATAGGATTTAACCGAGACCCAAAATTCAACAATGCTATTGATGCATTAATGTACGCTGATATAAGTAAACTTTCTCAAGAGCAAATGGAAAAATTAAAATAGATACTCATTTTTTTATTATAAATAGCTTGTTGTTATTTATTTTTTTAATAATATTTTAAAATATGTTATTAATTGTATATTTGCAATGGGTAAGTCCTATGCAATCAGCTCCCTCTGAACTCCCCCAGGCTGGGAACGGAGCAAGGGTA
>CAZEIM010000040.1:0-314 GCA_964512145.1 uncultured Flavobacteriales bacterium | reverse complement strand
ATAGGTAACTTACCCTTTTTACAACAATTTTTATACTATGTATTTTCCTATAAAAAATATTTTTGTTTTTATTTATTGTACAATATTTCTTTTTTCTTGTTCAGAAGACACTCCAAAATTGGATGTAGAAAAAGAAAAATTAATGCATGAACTTGAATCATTGAGATTAGAAAGTACGGACAAAGACTCTACCTTAAATACTGTATTAAAATACTTTAATGAAATTCAAGAAAATTTAAATGAAATTAAAAGAAAAGAGAACATAATAGGGATTTCATCATCAAAAAATATTGAATTAAATGGTAAATTAGGAG
>CAZEIM010000039.1:14882-26001 GCA_964512145.1 uncultured Flavobacteriales bacterium | reverse complement strand
GGAATTTTGGGCTTTGGAAGTTTGGGTAAATTCAGATTTTTTTTTATTTTCGTTTTTTTTGTTTGAATCTCAAGTTATTTTTTATTTTATGGTATTTCAGTATGGGTTTGTATGTTGACGAGTATAAATAAGAATATATCGATGTTAATAATGAGAAGTAGTGTTTAATTAGTTCGATTTTGAATATATATTTTTAAAAACATCTTTCAAAGGAAATTCCCCTTCTTCTGTATAAATACTAATATCATCTAGGGAGCTGATATTCTCAGAAACGTATACCGGAAAACGCTTACCATCGTCTAGGGATTCAGCAATAATTCCGCTTTTCATTTGTCCAATTAATTTATATAAGCCGGGTTTACCTGAAATTGCTAAGATTTTTTTATAGTCTTCCATGAAAGAAAATTTGAACAAATATAGTATTTAAACAAGATAATGCAATAGAAAATGTTATCTAAAAATATTTACAAGTAAATTTATCGAATCAGCAAAAATGAACCACGAATCGTTTTAACTATTTTATCGGCATTTTTATATTGCAAAAAATAAGAGTAATATCCTATAGGTGCATCGTAGCCTCCCCCATCCCACCCATTACCAGGTGTAAGTGTTTCATAGGCTTTTTCTCCCCAACGATTATAAATAATAAATAAATAATCGGACTGATCTACATACCCTAAAACTGGCTTAAAAACATCGTTTATATCGTCCCCGTCTGGAGTAAAGGTATTAGGAATCCAAACCATTTCTTTGTGTGTTAAACATAGCGTATTCGACTTACATATGTGGGCTAAACCATACACATTTAAAAAACTGTCTTCTTCAGCTTCTACATAGTAACAAAATTCCCCATTATCATTTAAAAAATCATCTAAATTTTTATCGGTATAAAACAACTGTGTATTGGTTAAATCTTCAATTTGAACAAAATTTGGAGCACCATTCATACTTCGATACAGGTTATACTTTTTCACTTGACTTCCAGCAAAACTAAATCCTGTGTATGCATTCCAATGCAAGTTGTTTTGAAACTCAAAATAAATGGTTGAATCGGCTGTAAGTAAAATAGAATGAACGGTATCGGAGTAAAAATACTCATTATCACAGCTATCTAAAGCAGCTATTTTATATAAATAAATGGTTGAATCGGCTTGAACTTCCATGTCCTTCCATAGATATATTGAATCTGTTTTACTAGGCGGAATTGTTGCTATAACGGTAAAAACACTATCGGATGTGTCGGCACGTAAAATGTTATATCCGGTTGGGTCGCTGTTTTTAGGCACAAAAAAAGTAATGGCAATTTGTTGATTATCTTCAACATCAATACAAGATATATATAAGGCAGCCGGATTTTTAATTAAGGAAGTTTTAAGGCATATTAAATTAGAAGAAGAGGTTATTCTGACAAGGTCATTACTTTTTGCCTGAACATAATAACAATATTGGGTACCCGGTTGTAAATTTTGATGAATATATGTAGTAGTAGTTCCGGATACGGTATCAATTACATCCCATGCTCCTGAATTTTCTTGAGCAAAAATATAATACTCTTGTACCCCTGAAAACCAACCATTATAAGGTGTCCAATTTAAACGAATAGATTTTTCACAATTATTAGCCGTGGCTTGTAAATAAATAGATTTATGAACCGACAGCGCAGCGCTGGTATTAGAAGTAGGAGGAGCTGGTGGATTTTGTATTAAACAAGCATCAAAAGCGGCTATAGAATACGATAAAGATTTTGTGTTAGGACTTGCTGAAACATCCGTATATGTTGTATTTAATGCACCGGCCACTGTAGCAATAATTACTCCATCACGTATAATAATATATCCCCCAATATCAATAGAAGCATCGGGTTTCCAACTTAAAAAAACCTCGTTAGTCGTATAATTAACCGTTACCGAATCTAATATGGGAGAACCGGGTGCTTTTTTATCGATAATAATTCCTCTTCCCTCTGAAGAAACTGAAGTACAACCGGAGGCATCCGTTACTTCAATTTTATAATACAAGGTGTCTTGGCAATATTTTACTGGATCATCGTATTTTTCATTTCCAAAAGTTGATAGGGCTATAGAACCCCATGGGTCTAAAATATTTTCCTTTTTAAAAATATCATAATTATTAGAGGTGCTGGGAAGTTTTGGAGTTCTTATTGGATTCCATTCAATATGTGCGTAACCATCTTCTTGAGGGAGGGTATTTAGGACTTGAACAAACATAGAAGAAAGGGTATCAGAATCTGGATAAGGATAATAAGGAGCTCCATTATTAAACTCGGCAACCATTTTGTAATGCACAGATGCTAAATTAGCATTGGCTCCTACGTGAGTAAAAGTAGTTATTAATCGGTTTGTAATATGCAGAGGAGCGGTAAGTGGTATAAAGTTAATTTTATCGGTCGAATAATAAATTTGATAATTTACAAACTCACCCAATGGATCAGCTACGGGTAGCCAATGTAAGCGTACATCCCCATTAGTTAAAACCTCAACACATCTGAAATCTATTTGTGAAAATACAGATTGTAGAGATAAAAAAGTGCAGAATATTATTACAAAAAAATTATTCATACATAAATAACGCAAAAACATAAAAAAAGATGCCTGCAAAGGTACAATTATTTTTTACCTGCTACAACTTCGAGCATATTCTCTGTATTAAAATATTTTTGCGCTAACACAAGCAATTCATGAGAAGTAGCGGAGTTTAATTGATGTATATAATTTTCGTAGTATGTAAAATCCATACCATATAACACACTTGTTTTTAATCGATCCGTTATATCAAAAGGGCCATCAAATCCTTTCAATAAACTTCCCATTAAATAATTTTTAACTTTTTGAAGCTCATCGACCGGGATTAACTCCTTTGTTAATTTATTTAATTCAAAATATATTTCATGTAAGGTGGCCTCTGTATTTTCAACCCCTACTTCGGTAGAAATACTAAATACACCGGTATGTTTCATAGAAGAAACAGAAGATCCTATGCCATAAGTATATCCTTTATCTTCGCGGATATTTGACATTAACCGGGATCCGAAATATCCCCCTAATACTGTATTAAGTAGTTGAATTTTTGCGTAATCTTTATGCTTTCTATTGGGAAATACCGAACCAATTCTAATAGAAGACTGAATAGCATCATTTTTTTCCACCAATATTTTACCCGAATTCGTTTTTATTTGATTAGGCCATATTAATTCAATGGAAGTTTTATTTATTGGTAACGTAAAGGATTCAAGGTGTTTTTCTAGTACATCCACTCCCTTTTTAGGATTTTTTCCTGAAATAAAAACCGTTGTGTTAAGTAAATTATAATGATTCGCAAAAAAATCTTTGCATTGTTGTAATGAAATAGTATTGTAACTATTATCATCCACTACAGTGCTGTAAGGAGTTACTGGTGAAAAAAGTTTTTTGGTAAGGGTTTGTTTAGATAGAAATGAAACCTTTTGTAAATTAGTTTGATAACTTTCTTTGGAATTTTTTAAGTATATGCCAAACTCTTTTTTGGGGAATATAGAATTTGTGAGTAAATCAAAAAAAACTTGAAATGCAGACTCGGTAAATTCGGTTAAACAATACAAGGATACAGAAGCCCAATCTCTGTCGATATGTAAAGATAAATATGCTCCGTAATAATCTAACTCATCGGCAATGATTTTAGAAGTTCTAAGGCTTGTTCCGTCTTCTAATAGTTTATTTGTACAAGCTGCTATTAATGGGTTTTCTGTATATGAGTCTCCAGCATTAAAAACGAACTCCATTTTTAACACATCTTCCGTTCCGCCTTGCACCAAATAACATAATCCTCCATGACTTAATTGAACAGTATCGTATGGAGGGATATTTAAAGTAACGTTTTTATAATCCGGATTTTTAGTTCTATCAAGAGTATTCATACATTAATTATTTTTGAATGTTGTAGTATAAAATATTCGCATTCTGTTTTGTAAATAAACCTTTAGCTATAGGTACTATATCTGCTATAGAAACACTTTTATATTTTTCAATTTCTGTATTTACATCTTCGGCTTTAGAAATTAATTCGTAATAAGCTAAATTCATAGCTCTATTTAATAAATCCATATTTGAGAAAACATGAGAAGAAACAATTTTATTCTTTACTTTTTCCATTTCTTTTAAAGGAATTTCCTCCATAAAAATTTTTTCAAGCTCTTTAAAAATTAAATCCTCAGCATGAGCATACTCAGTAGATTGATGAAGTTTGCCTGAAACCACAAATAATCCTGGATCAATATCTCCTGTTATATATGCATCAATGGATGAAAACAAAGGATTTTCCATAACAAATTTTTGATATAAACGAGAAGAGTTTCCACGAGAAAGAATATCAGAAATAATATCGGTAGGTATATAATCTTTATGTGTTCTTGAACACATTGGAAAAGCCATATATAAAGCTTTTTGAGGAATTTTTTTAAATACTTCTTGTTTTCTGGGTTCGGTTTGCTTAGGCTCAACAGGTAGTAAGCGGGTATTGGGTTTTCCGGGAGGGATGTCTCCAAACCATTTTTCAACAAGTTGAATAGTTTTTTCCTCATCGATATTCCCTGCAATAACTAAAATAGCATTATTGGGGCGATAATAACGATAAAAAAAATCTTCTACTTCCGATAATGTAGCATTTTTAACATGGTCGATGTTTTTACCAATTGTGGGCCATTGATAAGGGTGTTTTTTATAGGCCAATGGACGAAGTAAAAGCCAAACATCTCCGTATGGCTGATTTAAATATCGTTGTTTAAACTCCTCAACAACTACGCCCTTTTGAACATCTAAAGAATCTTGAGAGAAATTTAATTGCATCATTCTATCAGACTCTAACCATAATCCAGTCTCTAAATTTTCAGCAGGCAATGTGAGGTAATAATTGGTGATGTCGTTATTGGTAAAAGCGTTATTTTCACCTCCTACCCATTGCAAAGGCTCATCATAATTTGGTATATTCACTGATCCACCAAACATTAAATGTTCGAACAAATGCGCAAATCCTGTTTTTTCAGGGTCTTCATCTTTAGCGCCAACATTATACAAAATATTTACAGCGGCAAGTGGAGTAGAGGTGTCTTTATGTAATAATACTTTTAATCCATTAGAAAGTACATGTCTTTTAAATTGTATCATATGCTAATAAAAGCACTAAATTATAATTAAAATGTGTATGAAGTTGAAAAAATATTGATTGCGTCATTTTATTATTTAAAAAAACAAAAAAAGTTTTTACATAAGATTATTCAACTTATTAAACTAGGTTCGTGTTTATTGAATTTTTCTTATATTTAAATTTATCATGAAAAAATGGCTCCATATTATAGTATATATATTCATAGGGTTAAATATTTATACTCAATCATATGATTTAATTCCCTATCGAAAAAAAGATAAATGGGGTTTTTGCAATATTAAAAAAGAAATTATCATTGATTGTAAATACGATGAAACATGTGTTTTTGAAGATGGTTTAGCTGCCGTAAAATTAAATGATAAGTGGGGTTTTATAAATAAAAGTGGAAATGAGGTAATTGCTCCGATATATGATAATATTGAAAACTTCAAAGAAGGATTGGCTAGGGTAAAGTTAAATAGGAGATGGGGATATATTAACCAATTAGGAGAAGAAATTATTGCTATCAAATATCAAAATTTAGGTACTTTTATTGAAAATTTGGTAATTGCAAACTTGAATGGTAAATGGGGATTTATTGACAAACAAGATATAGACATAATTCACTATATATATGATGATGCAAGATATTTCTCAGAAGGTCTAGCTGCCGTAAAATTGAATAATAAATGGGGTTTTGTAAATCAAAATGGAAAAGAAGTTATTCCTATTATGTATGATCATGTTGATTATTTCTCAGAAAGTAGAGCATCAGTATCTTTGAATGAAAAATGGGGATTTATTGATAATAAAGGTTTTGAAATTACCCCAATTCAATATGATATTGTTTGGTCATTTAATGAAGGATTGGCTAGTGTTAAATTAAATGAAAAATGGGGATTTATTGATAAAAGCGGCATGATAATAGTTGATAATATATACGATGATGCGAGATATTTTTCTGAAGGTTTAGCTCCAGTAAAATTAAATGGTAAGTGGGGGTATGTAGATAAATATGGAAAAGAAGTTGTTCAAAAAAAGTTTGATGATGTGAGATATTTTTCAGAAGGTTTAGCACCAGTAAAATTAAACGGTAAGTGGGGATATCTTGACAAAAATGGAACAGAAGTTATTCCTATTATATATGATTATGCAGAGTATTTTAAACAAGGTATGGCTAGAATATGGATAAATGATGCTTGTGGTTTTATTAATCTAGCTGGAAAAGAAGTTGTTCATCCTAAATATGAAAACGCAGGTGATTTTAGAAAAGGTATAGCAGAAGTTGGCATAGATGCTAAAACAAAAGGTTACATAGACTTGTTAGGGAATGAATATTGGCAAGATTAAATTAAATAATATTTTATAAAATCTTCCTAAGATATTTCTTATCTACATAAAATGTGCCTAAAGGAATTACCGAAGCTAGTAAAATTATGACTATTGTTTTGAAATTCCAGTTGTTTTTCTCTTTTAATACTAATGCAAGCATAATATATGCTATAAAAAGTATTCCATGTGGCATCCCTAATATTTTTACTAGTATTTCATTACCGAACCAGTATTTTAAGGGAACCGCAACAAATAACAATAGTAAATATGAAATCCCTTCTAATAATGCAACATATTTAAAAATTTTATTCATGGACAAGTTTATTAATGTAATTTTCTAAAAACCCATAAGATGAGGGAAAGAACAATACTAACTATAAGCATGGTAGTAATGGGGAAATAAATTTTTATATTCTCTTTTTCTATCCGAATATCCCCAGGCAGCTTTCCAAATGAAGTAAAATATTGATGAAAAAAGTATATAACAATTCCTGCCAATATTAATATTATACCGCTCATTATCAACCATTTTCCAATTTCTTGACTCATATTTTTCTATTAAAAAGCTTCTCCAAAAGTAAAATAAAAATTTCCGCCTTCTGGAGTAATTCCATAATCTAATCGAATATTTAATTTTTTAGATGGATCAAGCTGATATCGAATACCTGCACCTCCAGAATATTTAAAGGGTTTATTCCATAGGTTTTGTAAATTTTCTGATACACTACCCATGCTGATAAAACCAGTAGCTCCCCAACGTTTAAAAAACATTTTTCTAAGTTCTAATTGAACAACAGCCGCCTGATTATCTCTAAATCTTCCTTCAATATACCCACGCATTCTTTTAGGTCCCCCAATCCAAGGCATGTCAAAAAAGGGCACATCTCGTAGTATAGTCTAATCGAGTATTTACAGCTAAAATGTACGATCGTTTTGATTGAAAATAATAGCTCGCCTCCACTTTGTTTTTAGTATATACATAATGACTCCCTAAAGATTGTAAAAAAGGCTGATAATAAAACTCGGAATAAAAACCACTAGAGGGAAAAAATACATTATCTCTACTATCGATATTAAAAACTAGGCCCAAACCCGAAATAGTTCCGCCAGAATATCCAACAACATTTTTTTGCCAAAGTAATCCTAGTTCTTTAACCTGAGTAATTGTATAATTATCGAACGTATATTTTATACCAACATACCAATATTTCGTGAAATTATATAGTCCACTAAACCTAAATCGCGGTAATTGAGCTCCATAAAACTCATCATCTTCCTTTTTTGAGTCGCTGCCTACTCCAAAATATCTAAAATAATATACATAATACCCTAACTCGCCATAAACACTAAACTTATTTTGTTTAATAAACAACTGGTACGGAAGATATACTAATACTTGTCTAAGCTGAGTATACACTAACCCAAATTGTATATTTGAAGGACGTGATATAGTATCCTTTGAGTTAAAGGGGAAAGCATAAACTCCTCCTGCTCCTATTCCAATTTTTGTTTCAGGACTATAAAAAGCAACCGGAAACGCTGCAAAGGTTTTTTTGTTTAAGTCATTGATAAATGTTGACTTTAAACTGTCTTGAGATTTAATTAAAAAAGGACTCCAAAGAAAAATAATACATACATGTTTAAATATTGCATTTTTCAATATGTGTCGTTTACTTTCACCCAAAACATGTTTGTTCATGAAAAAGTTAATTCTCCAAATTTTTATAATGTATAGGGGCTGGAGGAGATTTAGGCGTTAATTGAAATTCTCTATCAATTTTAAACTGATACGAGCTTTTACCAGGCACTTTAACACTTGTTTTTAGATCCTCATAACCATCTAATTTTATCATTAACTCATGTTCGCCTTCATGCAATGCCATGACAAACCGTTTACTTTTTTTAGATACGTGATATTCTCCTTCTTTATTTCCTGTTCTTAGATCGAAAGCATCAATATTTCCATCATCAATATATACTTTCGTATGCGGAGGTAAACTGGGGTCTTTTTTATAGTTCTTTTTAGGCAATAATTTAGACTCAATATTTATAAATCGATAGCTTTTATGATCATCGGGTAATTTATCTAATGTGAAAATTTTAGTAACACCATCTTTTTCAAGGGTAATATAGGTTATATATTCAAATCCTTCTTTAATTGCTTCTCTTTTTTGGTCGATTATTTTCCAAGTATCGTCTGGTAAATACTCCTGAACAAAACGTTTTTTAACGCCTTCTTTTTCACATGTAACAAATTCTATATAATCAGTGTAATCAATAGGTGCTAAATAATATAACTTACCTACTACGGTAGAAATTCTGGGTTCAACATCTAAAAATGTTACTTCATATATATCCAAATCACCTTGAGTATCGTGTTCTCTAAATGAAGAAATATAAGCTGTTCTGCCTGTATTGTCAAATGCTATGTGGTAATCATTTTCTACGGTGTTAATAGGATAGCCAATATTTTCAATATTTACCCATTTTTTATACGTTGTGTCCCATTTACATTGAAAAATATCAAACCCTCCCATGCTATGATGACCTTCTGATGCAAAATACATGGTTTCACCATCGCTCATGATATGTGGAAATGCATCATCAAAAGGAGTGTTTAATTCCTCCACATTAACCGGCTGTGTCCAAATTCCTTCTCCAATTTTTTTAGTATAATAAATGTCCAGTCCTCCTTTACCCCCGGGTTTATCGGAACTAAAAAAAATCATTTCTTCTTTCGGGTGATAACAACCTGTGTATTCTCTACTCGTAGAAGTATTTACCGGAGAGGGAAGTAATACCGGTTTTTTAAATTGTTTACCTTGTTTATCGGAAATTAACACATCATCTTTTACTACAAAATCGAAATAATTTAAAAACATAGTGTTTCCTTCGGGGGTTAATCCTACAATTTCCTCATCATTTGATGTGCTGATACCTCCGGCCATACTTTTTGATTTAGACCATTCACCATCCAAATCTGTACAATAAAAAATATCAGAAGTCACTAGCCCATCGGCTGCTACATATCCAGGATTACCCTTACTTCTTCTGGTTGAAAAATATAAGGCTGAGTGTTTTTCATCTAAATAAGGTGTATAATCAGGCTCGGGCGAATTTACATTTGCTCCTAAGTTTTTTATTTCAATTTTTTTGAGCGGATTTTCAATCATTTTTTTGGCGTAATTACACATTTCTATGTATTGTCGAGCTCTTTTTATTAGGTTTTGATCCGTAGAGCTATTAATGGCCTCGTTATATTTAACAATTGCTTGATCGAAGTTGTAGTTTAAATGATATGCTTTTGCCAACATAAAGGCAGCATCTTTTTCGCCCACTTTATATTTAACAGCTTTTTCTAGATGATATACTGCTTTATCTCGATCTGTAAACATTTGCAAATAACAAATCCCTGCTCTGTAATTATATGTAGCATCGTTTGAATCTTTTTCTAAAAGTTTTAAGTACTCTTTTAATGCGGCCGGCCAATTACCGTAAATAAAATTGTCCTTGGCAACCGTTTTATCCGCTGTAATGGTTTGTGTTGATAGATATGCAAATTTTAAAAACAACAATAGAAACAATAATAACCTCATACGCGTAAACTTAAGTACGAAAATATAAAAAAATAAGGTATATATGGATAGTTATAATGCTATGGCACTTGAAACCCAATTAAATACAACAAAAAACAGAAACTATTAAATTATCTTAATATCCTTTAACGTAAAAAATATACCCCAATATCAACATTAAATAATCACAAAACCTTTTTTACAAATTCCGATTTTAAAGCAACCGAACCAAATCCATCAATCTTACAATCGATATTATGGTCGCCTGAAGTAAGCTTGATTTTTTTTATTTTAGTTCCTGCTTTTATCGTTTGTGAAGTTCCTTTGAGTGGTAAATTTTTTATGGTTACCACAGAGTCTCCATCGTACAATTCATTTCCATTAGCATCTTTAATAACTTTTGGAATAGTTTCGTCTATAGTATTTTCTTGGAATTCAGAATTCCATTCATAAAAACAATCAGAACAAACATAATTTCCTTGCAAGGTGTAAGTATTTATGCCTTTACATTTGGGACAATTGGGTGATTCCATATTTATTAATTACGTACAAAGGTATACTATTCGGGTTATAAGAAATCCTTAAAGCTAAGGATATTTTAACTTCTTATTCTACATAAATTTAATATATCCATGACTCCACTCCACCTTTTAAATGGTATATATCGGTAAACCCCTTACTTTTAAGCAAATTTAATGCTTGTAAACTTCTGCTTCCTTTTTGACAATATACTAATAATGGATGGTTGTTTGGAATGATATTCATTTTTTGCGACAATTCATGTAATGGAATGTTTAAACCATTTAAAACAGGTATTTTAGGTTCCTCCCAGGAATTACGAACATCTAAAAAAGTAAATTTTTCTCCTTCTGAAAGACGATGTAATAACATATTATAAGTTATCTCAAAAGAATCGTCAGAATTTTTGACTTCGCACAAAATATTATACGAATGGTTTAAAAAGTCATTGATTGTGTCCGGAAATGTACTGGTATTATTCTTAATTATGTTATAAGTTAATATCTGCATGTTTGAAGAATGAATCGTAAGAAGTTTTCCGTCTAGTACATGAC
>CAZEIM010000039.1:2304-14846 GCA_964512145.1 uncultured Flavobacteriales bacterium | reverse complement strand
CAATATAATTTTTAGCACCTCGTTACACATAATTGTACCCGTAATTCCAGGCAAGACGCCTATAACACCTGATTCCGAACAATTTGGCATGTTTTCGGGGTTAGGTGCTTCAGGAAAAATATCCCGATAAGATATACCTTGTTTGTGATGAAACACAGATATTTGAGCTTCGTATTGAAAAATAGCCCCATATACTAAAGTTTTTTTTAATAAACCACAGGCATCGTTAACCAAATATCGGGTTGAAAAATTATCACTACCATCTACAATAATATCATACTCTTGAAATAAATTTAACGCATTTTTTGTGTTTAAAACCTCAACATAAGGCGTATATTTTATATAGGGATTTAACTTAGAAAGTTTTTCAGCTGCAACGGTGGCTTTATATCTTCCAACATCTTGAATGGTATAAAGTATTTGACGATGTAAGTTTGATATTTCAATTTTATCAAAATCTACAATACCAATTTTACCAACTCCGGATGCTGCTAAATATTGCAAAATAGGGCAACCTAACCCTCCGGCTCCAACAACTAATACTTTTGATTGTTTTAACCTAATTTGCCCTTGAATTCCAATTTCCGGCAAAATCATTTGTCGTTGATAATATTCTATTTCTTGGGGATTAAAACTCATTATGCAAAATTACTTATGTTCTTTAAAATCGTAATTTTAACTCTAAGCCCATAGAAAAATTGTTATGGTTACTTTGCCAATTCGGCTGAATATACCATGATAAATCATCGCTTACGTCAAAAGATTTTAAATGTGCACTAACATTTGCTTCTACCACATTAAGCAAATACACTGCAACAAAGCCCACCCATGACCATTCCATGTTTTGTCGGTATGTATTCATTTGCAACTCTAAACTTTCTGTTGAGTATTCTTCTAAAGCGGGATTAACCGGTTGGTTTAAAACTCTTGCAATATATGCCTCTTTAAAAAATTTATATTGTACACGGTTGGTTTGTGCAAAATAAAAAGTAGTAGCTAACCCTCCATATACTATTGGAATCATAAGGTGTTTTTTATTGTATACTTGTCCAAGTCCAGGGATAACAGCCGAAAAAAGAGCTGCTTTGGCCGGAGAATGAAGTTTTTTTTTAGTAGTATCTGTTATTAAAGAGTCAATATTTTGGCTCGTAATATTTAATGTGTTGAGTATAAAAAGAATACTAAAAAGATGCTTACCATATTTTAAAAACATGTATTTATAAAATATTATTTTATACCTAATTTTTCAGAAATTTTAATGAAGTCTTGTTCACTTTTAAAATGTATAGTAATTACTCCTTGCCCTTTGGGATTTGTTTTTACAAGAACTTTAGTATTAAATTTAGATGAAAGCTGATCGGCCACATAATAGTGTTTAGTAGATCCTTCTGTTTCTTTTACTTGCTTTTTAGAAGGTGATTTTTTATTATTTTTTTCTTCAGAAAGTTCTTTACAAATTTTCTCCACTTCACGTACAGATAGGTTGTCAGTAATAATAGACTCAAACACATGAAGTTGATCTTGTAAATTGTCTAAGGCTAGTAAAGCCCTCGCGTGTCCCATAGAAATTAGGTGTTTTCTAATACCCAATTGTATCTCAGGGGGTAATTTTAGTAAGCGTAAGTAGTTCGTAACTGTGCTTCTGTTTTTACTAACTTTTTCACTCAATTCTTCTTGGGTTATTTTACATTCATCCAATAGTCTCTTAAAGCTAATAGCAATTTCGATGGCATCTAAATCACTTCTTTGAATATTTTCAACCAATGCCATTTCAAGCATCGCTTGATCATTTGCAATTCGGATATAAGCCGGTATTTCTTTCATTCCGGCTAACTGAGACGCCCTAAATCTTCTCTCGCCTGAAATTAGTTGATATTTATCGTATCCTAATTTTCGTACGGTAACGGGCTGTATAATTCCATATAGCTTAATAGACTCTGTAAGCTCTTCTAAAGCTTCCTCTTCAAAGTGAGTTCTGGGTTGAAAAGGGTTAGCCTCAATATTTTCGACAGGAATTTTACTGATAGAATCAACCATTTTATCATTTTCTTTGGTGGGCTTAACAGTTACATCTGTTTCTGCACTTTGCAACAAAGCACTAAGTCCACGTCCAAGAGCAGGTTTTTTTAGTTTATTCATACACTCAATGTCGGATATTACTTTTCAACAATAGAAATTATTTTGTCTTCTTGAGACATCTTTGTTTTATTATTTTTTTGCAAAATTTCGCGAGCTAAGTTTAAATAATTTACAGAGCCTATAGATCCTGCATCATACATTATAATTGATTGTCCATGTCCAGGAGCCTCGCTTAATTTTGTATTTCTACTAATAATAGTATCAAAAACCATATCTTGAAAATGGGTTTTAACCTCTTCTACCACTTGATTAGCTAAACGTAATCTCTGATCGTACATCGTAAGGAGCATTCCTTCTACTTCTAAATCGGGGTTTAAATTGCTTTGAACTATTTTTATGGTATTTAATAATTTTCCTAAGCCCTCTAAAGCAAAATATTCGCATTGGATGGGTATGATTACTGAATCGGCTGCACATAAAGCATTTACAGTAATTAATCCTAAAGAAGGAGAGCAATCAATAATAATAAAATCGTATTGATCCTTAATTTTATCAATAGCTTGTTTCATCATTTTTTCCCTATTGGGCATGTTAATCATTTCAATTTCTGCACCAACTAAATCGATATGCGCAGGAATTAAGCTTAAATTAGGATTGTTGGTTGACAACACGACATCCTGAATATCAATCTGATCAACGATACTTTCGTATATGCCTGTTTTAATATTTTTTGGATCGAATCCTAAACCTGATGTGGCATTTGCTTGTGGATCTGCATCAACCAGTAATGTTTTAAATTCAAGTGCTCCTAAACAAGCCGCTAAATTTATGGAAGTAGTGGTTTTTCCAACGCCCCCTTTTTGATTTGCTATTGCGATAACTTTCCCCATATATTTTTATAATTGAATGGTTTCACCAATTTCCAACAAATGCAAATGTACACCATTTTTGTGAAATGTGTTTTTAACCAGTTCACGATCAATTTTTATATACCCAAATGTATCAAAATGCATAGCGATGCAATTATTACAGTTCAATAATTTACATGCTTGTATGGCATCCTCGAAGCCCATCGTAAAATTATCACCAATGGGTAAAAACACATAGTTTATTGCATACTTCTTTCCTAATAGTTCCATATCGTAAGTAAGTGCCGTATCCCCTGCATAATATAGAGTTTTATGAGAAGTTTGTATGATAAAACCGGCTGGATTTCCACCATACGAACCATCCGGCATACTGCTTGAATGTACCGCGTTCGTCATCGTTAATTTTCCAAAAGGAAAATTCCATGTCCCGCCAATGTTCATCGGATGTGTTTTTTGAGCTCCTTGTTTTTCGAACCATGTTACTATTTCATAATTAGAAACAATTTGAGCTTCACTTTGATGATGAATTTGTAATACATCAGCCGTATGATCGGCATGACCATGAGAAACTAAAATATATTGCGACTTAATTTTTTTTACATCAATGTTTTTTGCCAATTCGTTCCCTGAAATAAAGGGATCAAATAATATTTTAATATTATTGGTGTGTAATTCGAAACACGAATGACCGTAATAAGTTAACTCCATGGATATATCAAATTATGTAATGAGCAAAATTCTAATTAATTTTTGAGCTAAATGGGGTTTTACAAGGATTATTTATCATCAAATTTTAAACAATGTACTGTGTATATAAAAAAATGTATTTAAAAAATTTCCGTATTTTTAACCCATTATTTGTACTTTTCAAGTGTAAAAAGCTTGGGTATTATTTACACGATTTGTGTTTTTAAAATTTAAAAGAATGAATGCAAGATATTTATGTCTATTATTATTCCTTATTAATTTTTATTTAAAAGGATTTTCTACCAATACCATTGATTCTCTAGAAAAAGAAGTAAAAAAATACCCTCATAAAGATACTGTATTAATTGATAAAAAGTATATGCTGGCTTTTGCCTATTTGCATGTTAGCTTAGATAGTTCTAAAAAAATAGCACATGAAATTGTTGCCGAATCAGAATCATTAAATTACTTAAAAGGATTGTGTTTTGGTCATAAAATTTTAGGCAATATTGATTTATTAAAGGGGGATTTTACGCCAGCATTAAAACATTACGAACAAGCATTAATATATGCTGGAGATGAAGAAAAAATTGTGATAAATAATTTATTAGCTGCTACATTATTACAAATACAAGAATATACTAAAGCCATGAATTATTTACTAGTTTCACTTAATTTATTGGAAAACAAAAATGACGACAAATTGGCTGCCAACACTTATTTTTATTTAGGAATGACATATGAATATCAGGAAAAATATGATCAATCATTAAAATACTATTTTAAGTCCTGTGAATATAAAAGAAAAATTAAAGATAAATTTGGCGAAGCCAATTGCTTAAGTAATATTGGTAATGTTTTTATTAAAAAGTCAATACCAGATTCGGCTATTTTTTATACTACCGAAGCTAAAAAAATATACGCAGATCTTAATTATTCCGATAAAATAGCGACCACCTTAATAAATTTAGCCTCTATTTATCAAAACTCAGGAGATGAAAAAAAAGCATTAGATAACTTACAAGAAGCATTAAAGTATTTAGATCAAGAAAAACATAAAACATTACTTTCGGCCACTTTTTTAAATATTGCTCAAATTCAGCGGATGCAAAAAAAGTTTACCGAAGCCGAATTTAATGCTCTAAAATCGCTCAATCTGGCACTAGAAAGTGGCGATAAAAACAAAATTATTGATATTTACGATGAACTAAGCAAAATTTTTTCTTCCACGGGAAATTATAAAAACGCCCATGAATATGCGCAATTAAGAAATAATTTAAAAGACAGTGTTGTAAAAACTACCAATCAGCGAGTGTTTGAAGAAATGCAAACAAAATATGAAACCAAAGAAAAGGAAAAAGAAATTGAATTATTTAAAGAAAAAGATAAGATTAAAACATTAGAGTTACAACAGTCTAAAATTATCCAATATACATCTATTGTATTGGGGATTGTTCTTATTATTATTCTGTTACTTTTATACAACAGATATTTAATTAAACAAAAAACCAATATTGCACTCGAGGAGAAAAATAAAATTATTGAAAAACAGCAAAAAAATATTTTAGAAAGTATTAATTATGCTGAAGGAATACAACGATCTATTTTAAAGCCAGAAGAAGAAATTGCCAAGTATTTTAAAGAAGTCTTTATATATTATAAACCCAAAGCCATTGTAAGTGGTGATTTTTATTGGTTTGCACATATTGAAAATAAATCAATTATAGCAGCTGTAGATTGTACAGGGCATGGGGTTCCGGGTGCATTTATGAGTATGTTGGGTAATTCGTTACTGAACGAAATAATTGTTACCCGAAAAATTTTTGAACCCGCTGAAATACTAAAACTATTACATTTAGGGGTATATTTTAATTTACAACAAGATAAAAAATCAGAAAGAGCTCAGGATGGCATGGATATAAGTTTATGTGTTATTGATCATGCCTCAAATACACTAGAATTCTCAGGAGCTCAAAACCCTGCTTACTTACTCCGGAATAATGAATTACATGTATTAAAAGCTACTCCAAAAGGAATTGGCGGGAATATTAGTGGGAATGATAATCCGATGGATAGAACCTACGACTCTATTAAAATAGATTTGATCACGGATGATATTATTTATTTATTTTCAGATGGTTATATGGATCAATTTGGAGGTAATCCTAAAAAGAAATTTTCGGCTAAAAAATTTAAAGAGGTATTATGTGAAACGAATTCAGGTTCAATTATTGATAAAAAAGAAATATTATCGGAGCAAATGATGGAATGGATGAACCACCACGAACAAATTGATGATCAAATGATTATTGGTATTAGATATTAAAAAATTTCATTTTGGCAGTCATCATAAAAACTAGCTTCATTCAATATTTAGATTAATCTAGTAGTTTTTTCGTTTTTCAAATTCTTCTATTATTATTTTTCCAATTGGTCAAATTTTATTTTCAAAGAGTTTGAGATTATAGATATTGGAGAACCGTACATTTTATGATTCATCTTCATAGCTCTTTTTGAGATACCGTTTTTGTTCTTTAAGCTTCAAAAAAATTAGGGCAGTTTTTTAGAGCCAAAAATAATAACTTAAACTAAAAAACACCCCAGAACAAATTGTTATAACACTAAATTACTTGAATATAAAACTCTAATGAAATTTACTCCAAATTAATAGTATTAATTTTCTTTTAAGTAATCGTTTAATAATTATCTATTTCATTCGTATTCGTCTAATACTGTTATTTTAAATCTAATTATTTTAACAAATATGTCTTAATTCAATGTAAACCGAGCCTAATTAATACAGAAATTTCAAGTTTTTAATAAAAAAGGTAATTATAGCCTTAAATTACAATGAAGATTATAATAAATACCAAAGAATTATTTCAAAAACGAAGTGGTAAACAAAATTTAATACATCATCATTCCGGTATCAGAAACTGACTCTCCAGCCAATTCGGTTGGGATGTCAGCTAGCAAAGATTTATCCATAAAATAAAGCTCAAATTGTATCATTGGGAAATCCTTCACAACTCCAGATTTATATTGTTCTAATGAATATTCAGGAAGATTTCGCCAATCTTCATCATTAAGTTCAATATTGTTTACTTTAGTTACCTTTACCTGTTGAATTATCTCATCAATTTCTTCTTCATCTGCAAGAATAACAGACTCTGCATCATCAAATTTACTACGAATAGAACAATCAATATTGTTTTCCCATAAAACATCAATCAATAAAGCCAAAGCGGTAATTTTTTCATCAGGATACTCAGAAAATTCAGTTCTAAAATTCGCATCTGGATTTGTCTGGTAGTTTTCCAGTATGAGCTTATTATCAATAATGCCCACTATTCTATTTGTAGTTAAATACCCCATTTCTTAAATATTTGTTATTTACATGTTTAATTTAATACAAAGAAAGGTTTTTTTTTTTAATTTTTAATTTTTTTTCTCTAGAAATTGACTTTTGGCAATTGTGAAGTTTTTGGCAACCTTTTTAGAAAATCTGCGTTAAATTAACAATAATCAATAAAACTAAACATACCGAATAATAGGATATATAGTCATTTTACTTTCTTTTCACAATTTTACCTCTCCTGTATTTGTTTGAACTTTCACGGCTGGTTGTAAATAGAAATATATGCTTTTAGCAGGATAATTAGTTTTCATTATATAATACCACTTTCCTTTTAGTGTAATATAAGTTTCTAATTTCTTTTCTTGATTCCAATTATATGTTCCATGTTGTTCTAAATATGGCTTGGCAATTTCAAGTGCTTCATTTGGCTGAATTTTAACACCATGTACTTTGTCGGTAATATTAACAAATATTGGTTCCTTACAACCAAATAAAGGGATTATAAATGCAATTATAATTCGTTTGATATTCAATTATACAATGTTTCAAAACCTAACTTCATAATACAATATTAGCAAAAAACACAATTAATTTAAATGGCTCGATTGATCATAAACTTTATATCTTATTTATTTCATCGCCTATTTAGATATATTAAAATAATCAGAAAATCTACTCTTTTATATTTAACATAAAAACTCTATCATAATACATTTATAGAATGAGTTATACATAAACCATTATAAATGAAATTATTTACCCAAAGCGAAAATAACCGGAACTTTATCTAAAACCTGAATTTTTGATTTCCATTCTGCTATGTTTTTTGTTTTTACCCATCCTTTTTGAGAGGTTAGATGATAGCCCAAACACAAAAGAGTTGATGGCTTACAGTATTTCAAAAGCTCTTCCAATATGGCCATATTTCGGTAAGGTGTTTCTATAAAAATTTGAGTAATGCCTGCCTGGGCAAAGTTTTCAAGTTTTAATATGGTGTTTTTTCTTTCTGAAGCCTCTTTAGGTAAATAACCATTAAAACAAAATTGTTGTCCGTTTAACCCTGAGGCGGATAATAAGAGCATAATAGAACTTGGCCCACTTATGGCCTGAACTGGAATATTTAATTCGTGTGCTTTTTTTACCCATAAATTTCCTGGGTCTGCAATACCTGGCATTCCTGACTCAGAAAAAACCCCCATATTTTTACCTTGTAAAACCTGTAATAATACTTCTTCTGTAGCTTGATATGCATTGTGTTTATCCATTTCTATCCATACCAAATGTTCTATAACATGTTTTAAGCCAACTTTCACTAAAAATCTCCTGGTAGTTCGGATGTTTTCTACTACACAAATATGAATATTTTCTACTATTTCATTAAATCCTTTAGGAAGATGAGTATATGCAATATCATCGTAGGCTATTACGCTAGGTAAAATATATATTTTACCGGATTTCAATGGATTCAAGAATTTTTTCACACGCTTTATCCAGCAAGTTATATACATGCTCAAACCCATCCTGTCCTCCATAGTACGGATCTGGAACCGATTGATTTTTACCGGGATAAAGAACGTCTAATATTAAAGATACTTTTTGTTTATCTGATTCAGATCTTGCTAAAGAAATAATGTTATTAAAATTAGATATATCCATAGCAAAAATCCAATCGAACGTATCAAAATCGGTTGCTGTAAATTGCCTACCTCGTTGGTTTGAAATATCTATTTGATATTTTCGAGCCACTTGAATGGATCTATAGTCGGGGGCCTCATCTACATGAAATGATGAGGTTCCTGCTGAATCTACATATATTGAAATATTTTTAGATGTTGCCTTGTGCTCTAAAATGCCTTGTGCTAAAGGAGATCTACAAATATTTCCCAGACAAACCATTAAAATATTCATAAGAAATATAGAAAATTGCGCTTATGTTATAGAAATTTTCTTTTCTATATCTTCTATAAACCCTTTAAAACGTTTATCCGTTTCCATAAGATTATTTACCGTTTTAAAAGCATGTAAAACAGTAGCATGATCTTTTCCTCCGCAATTAGCTCCAATGTTTGCCAAAGATGACTTAGTAAGTTGTTTGGCAAAATACATAGATATTTGTCGTGCTTGTACTATTTCTCTTTTTCTTGTTTTTGATTTTAATAACTCTACCGATAATTCAAAATAATCGCACACCACCTTTTGAATATAATCAATAGAAACTTCGCGTACTGTATTTTTAACAAATTTATCAATCATTTGCTTAGCTAACTCAATGGTAATAGCTTTTTTATTGAGGGAAGCTTGGGCGATAATTGAGATTAAAGCACCTTCTAATTCACGTACATTAGATGTTATGCTATAGGCTATATATTCTATTACATCTTTAGGCAGCTCAATGCCTTCATTGTACATTTTTTTCTCAAGTATTGCAATGCGCGATTCTAAATCGGGGACTTGCAAATCAGCCGATAAACCCCATTTAAATCTAGACAACAAGCGTTGTTCCATCCCTTGCAATTCAACGGGTGGTTTATCAGAAGTTAATATTAATTGTTTTCCAGATTGATGCAAATGATTAAATACATGAAAAAAAACATCTTGTGTACGCTCTTTTCCGGCAAAAAACTGAACATCATCTATAATAAGTACATCCATCATCTGATAAAAATGCACAAAATCGTTTTGATTATTATTTTTTACAGCTTCGATAAATTGATGGGTAAACTTTTCGGACGAAACGTATAATACGGTTTTATTAGGATGCATTTTTTTTATCTCTAAACCAATCGCATTTACTAGATGTGTTTTTCCCAACCCTACGCCTCCGTATATTAGTAATGGATTAAAAGATGTTCCTCCCGGCTTTTTAGCCACAGCAAAACCAGCAGATCGGGCTAAACGATTAAAGTCTCCTTCCACGAAATTATCAAATGAATAATTGTGATTTAATTGAGAATCGACCGTAACTTTTTTAAGTCCGGGAACTATAAATGGGTTTTTTATCACCTTGTTATCTATATCTATAGGCATAGATACGGGATCATTTTTAACAAGATTTTTATTAGATGTAGGAAACTTAACGGTAAAGGGTTTTTTATTATTACCGCTATTTTCCATAACAATACTATACTCTAACTTTCCTTCTGTACCCAGTTCTTTTTTAATAATTTTTTTCAATAATGTAACGTAATGCTCCTCAAGCCATTCGTAAAAAAACTGACTGGGAACCTGAATCGTTAAAATATTTTCTTTAAGTTTTAAAGGTTTAATAGGCTCAAACCAGGTTTTGTAACTTTGAATACTTACATTATCTTTAATAACCGACAAACATTTATTCCACAATTCTTCGTGTGGTTTTACCATACTCTTTAAAAATTACTTAAATTATACTTAATTCTTTTAATCCTCAACATTTAACGATGATTCACGTTAGATGTGAAGCAAATATTCAAGAAAAAAAGTGAAAAAAAAAATGAAAATACTATTGTTTTTTTAAAATAATCGTAACGTGTTTTAAACCAATATGTTTTTTTCGTTAAAAAAATGTAAGGCGGTTGAATTACCCAATTTATTTTTTTTCTTTTCAAGATAAATATCTATTTTCCCAAGATAAATACCGCCCCATCCGCATTGATTTATTAACACCGATTTGTTATTTCGAATTATTTTTACTGGTTCTGGTAAAAAAGTATGGGTATGACCCCCTAAAATAACATCTATATTGTCACATGATTGTGCAATAACGCGGTCGCTCACTTTTTGCTCTTTGTATTCGTATCCTAAATGAGATAAACATATTACCAAATCACATTTCTCTTCTATTTTTAATAATTTAGAATACGTATTTGCTACTTCAATAGGATTTAGATATTGTGTTTCGCCAAATAGTTTAGAAGGCACCAATCCTTTTAGCTCTACCCCAAGTCCAAAAACACCTATTTTTACATCATCCATTTTTATCACTTTATGCGTGATGGTTTTTTTGTGTAATGGCGTGTTAGAAAAATCATAATTGGAACATATAAACGGAAATTTAGCATTTGGCATTACCTTTAAAAGTCCTTCTAAACCATTGTCAAAATCATGATTACCTAAGGTTGCAGCATCATAATCCATAGTACTCATAGCCTTAAGTTCAGGCTCACCTCCAAAAAAATTAAAATATGGAGTACCTTGAAATATGTCTCCACAATCAAATAATAAAACATTTTTTTCTTCGGATCTAATCTGTTCAATTAAACGAGCTCTTTTATACACGCCTCCCAGACCGGGATATTTTGCATCGCTTAAAGGAAAGGGATCTAGCCTGCTATGCGTATCGTTGGTATGTAAAAGGGTAATTTTTTTTAATTCACCCGATTTAATAGATGACATTATAAGTCCCGGAAAAAAAGTTACCCCCCCGGTTAATAGCACTGAATTTTTTATAAACGTTCTTCTATTCATGCCTTACTCAAAAATAATTCTTTGATCTAATTTGGCTTGTATAACCCCTGGGCTATTTTTTACATAATTCATTAAAGCATCTCTAATTTTAATTCCTGTAGTTACATATTCAACAGGGTTTTTAAAAAATTCCATTTTATCACCTCCTTGTGCCAAATAATCAGATGTAAGTACCCAGTAAGTTTTTTCTGATTGATAGGGCATTTCATTAATTAAGCACATTTGTAGAGTATCGTTTTTAAAATGCAATTTCATGTGAGAAATAGGCTCACCGCCTTTTTCTATAATATATTGAAACATAGTATGTAATTTATCTCCGGATAGTTTAACCAATACCAATTCATTTTCGAAAGGCATTATTTCAAAAATTTCACCTCGTGTAATTTCTCCCGCAGAAAGAGATGCTCTAATTCCTCCATAATTAAACAGCGCAAAGTCAGGCTTAGGGGTTAATATATTTGTGTCCGAATAAAACCTAAACAAAGCATCTGCAAAAAAATTTCCTAAAGCACTTTCAGGTCTTTGTCTAATCATGTTTTCTTGGGCATGCCCAATTACTTCACTCATTTGTTCTTGTAGAGCCATTCTGTAGGAAGAAAAACTATTAAATAAGGAAGAATCAATATCTAATGAGTCATGAATTTTATAATTTTGATACCCCTGTTGTTTGACAACAAACGATGAATTACGACATCCTATCGCAAAAAATACAAAAAGTGTTAAACGTACAATTTTAGTATTTATTAAAAACATTTTATAAATATATGTTATTTAACATAGTATGAGTATTTACAAAATGTTAAGTTTTACAGATTAAAGTTTTTTATAAGAGACCCTAATGATTTTTTATTTGAAAACGGTATTTCATGATCATCATTCATAATAATGTGTGAGTTTCTTTTATCAATAAACTTAATTTTATTGACATTGATAATATACGATTTATGAATTCTCACAAAATTTTCTTCAGACAATAAATTTTCCGCATCTTTTAGTTGCATCGTGAGCATAATTTTTGGTTGATTTTCTAGATAAAATGTGACGTAATTATTGTCTGATTTACAATAAATTACATCTTTCTCTTCTATTAAAAATGTTTTATCTGA
>CAZEIM010000039.1:0-2287 GCA_964512145.1 uncultured Flavobacteriales bacterium | reverse complement strand
TTTATCTGATGTGTTTAAAATAATTTTTTGATGTTTAAGATTGTTTGGATTAAGATTGTAAAATAAATTACTTATTTTTTTTAATTGCTGCTCATTTTCAATTATTTTTTTAGATTTATGGATTGCCTGAAGTAACTCTAAAGGGTCTATTGGTTTTAATATATAATCTAATGCCGAATATTTAAAAGCTCTAATTGCATATGAATCGTTAGATGTTGCAAATATCATTTTAAAGTTTATCATATCTAAACTGGACAATACATCAAAACAAGTTCCATCTTCTAACTCTATGTCAAAGATCACTAAATCGGGTTTTAGTGATTTTATTTGACATATAGAGTCCTTAATATTACTAGCGTATCCTAATAATTCTAATTCTTTATCATGTTGCAAAAAATTATATAAAAAATCTACAATAGGCTTATGATCTTCAACTATAAAAATTCTCATGCTGTATATTTTTTATTGGAAATTTGTATTCTACCATAAGTCCTATTATTTGATTGTTTTCTATGATATTATCTAAATTAAACCATATAGACTTTTTATGAAGCGTATTGATTAATTTCACGCGATTTTTAATAATGTTAATAGAAAATGACTCTCTTTCATTAATTATTTTTTCCTTATTTATTCCTATTCCATTGTCTTTTATTATTATATGCAATTGCTCATTTTTAATAAATATTTCCATATCAATATATAAACCTTTGTTTGCAAAAGGAAAATGCTTTATTGAATTTTCAATAAATGGCTGCAACAACATAGAGGGTATATAATAATCCTCCATATTTATGTTTTCTTGAATTTTTACGTTAAAATTTAATGATGATTTATGCATTAATATTTGTAAATCCATGTAATCATTCATCATTTGTATTTCTTTATTTAATGAAATATACTCGAAACTAGTAGACTCTATAATATATCTCATTAACTTAGAAAATTTTGCTGCGTAATAAATACTCTTATCTTTATTTTCTTCATCCCCTAATGCTAACCCATGTATATAATTAATTATATTGGAAAGAAAATGCGGAGCCATTTGACTGGCAAATAATTTTTGCTTTGAATCTAAGAGCAAAAACTGAACGTTACGTGTTTTATTTTGATAGTAAAAAATTAACAATACTAAGCAAAGCAGTGTTAAAATGGATAAAAATAAATACGTTCACTGAAGATAAGTTGTAGTCTCTGGAAATTTGTAAATCATTCTCAGATTTAATCTTATTAAATGCGATTGTTTCTTTATAGGATTTTAATTGGTCTAAGTAATCTTGTATGTTTTGAATATGATGATTCCCAATTAAAGAATCTTTAAGATTTAAATAACTCATTAAATATTGATTGGCTTCTTTGTGCTTATATAATTTTGTATAAATATTCGATAAACCAGCATAACAATATAATAAATCTTTTGAATTGCCCTGATTTAACTTAAGTTCTATAGCCTTTAAATAAAATTTTTCAGATTCTTTAAAATTATTTTGTTGTTTAAGTAATTCCGCTTTAATAAAAACGAGATTTGAATAACCTGCATTATCATTAGCCGCAATACATTTAATCAATAAATCATTAATTATTCTTTCTGATTCGTTAAAATTACCTAAATAAGAGTTAATTTTAGAAATTTTAAACTCTAAACCATACTCTTCATTTACATAAATAGTCTTTTGAATTTTTTCAAGTACTTTTTTTAATTGAGGCATGATGTTTGAATGATTGTGGTAAAATAAATTTTCCAACTCAAAAACATCTTTACTCCAATTAACTATCGGGTCAGACGATAAGGGTAAACTCTTTAATTTACTAAAATAAAAATCACTTTCTTTTTTGTTTCCTAAACTGGTATAATTTTTAGCCAAAGCCAACAAGATAGGATGCAAACATTCTATGCAGTTCGTTGAACTAAAATATTCTAATTGATCAATTAGTAAAATAATGGCTTGAGAAGATTTTGAGTTATTGAAAAGCAAGTGACTTTTTTTGCTTATTGCTTTTGCTTTTAATGGTAAAATTAATGGGTTGTTATCATGGGAATGTGTTATAACTTCATCCAAAAAAAATAACGCTGAATCAATATTGTTTTTGGATAAATAAATCTCTGAGTAATATAAATTGCAGACTAATCTTTTTTCTAGTTGGTTGGTTTTATTTAAATAAAAATATGCCGAATCAAAATATGGTTTAGAATATAGGTATGAATGAAAAGTAAATATACCTTTATAATACAACGCTTGACCTAAATTATTCAAGTCATTAGTAATTTTAAAATCTTGAATAAGTG
>CAZEIM010000038.1:24274-26098 GCA_964512145.1 uncultured Flavobacteriales bacterium | reverse complement strand
ACTGTTTAAAGGAGCAAAACGTTGTTGTCCGGCTCTAGCTCCTCCTCGTCCGTCTCCGGTACGATATGTTCCGGCACTATGCCATGCCATTCTAATAAATAGCGGACCATAATGTCCAAAATCTGCCGGCCACCAATCTTGCGATTGAGTTAATATTTGCTGAATATCTTTTTTTAATTGAAAATAATCTAAGCTATTAAATTCTTTGGTGTAGCTAAAGTTTTCTCCCATCGGGTTTGACTTGTTCGTGTTTTGCCTAAGTATGGTTAAATCTAACTGGTTTGGCCACCAATCTTTATTGCTGGTTTTATCTGCCATACCCTCGTTGTTTGTTTTGGGAGTATTGGTAGTACTTTGCATGTCAGTAGTAGCGCTTTTTTCGGTATTTCCTCCTCCGGCATGAAAAGGACATTTGCTTTCGTTATTCATAGCAGTTTGTGATAATAATGTGTTAACAGTAAATAGACTTAAAATGAACGCAATTTTTTTCATAGGCTTATTTTTAGCAATAATACATCATAAACTCAAAATATTGTATATTTACATAAACGATATTTTCAATAATATTATTGATGAAATAGATGAATATACAACAATTTAAATACATACTAGCAGTAGCTCAAGCAAGGCACTTTGAAACAGCGGCTCAACAATGTTTTGTAACACAGTCAACATTAAGCACTATGATTTCAAAATTTGAAGAAGAAATTGGGTTTAAGGTGTTTGATCGAAGCAAAAAGCCAGTGGAAATAACCTTAGAGGGGCAAGTGTTAATTGAACAGATAAATATAATATTAAAAGAGATTGAGCAATTAACTGAGTTAACCAAAGAGATAAAAGGCGAAGTGTCGGGAAATTTAACAATATCTGTAATTCCAACCGTAGCTCCTTTTTTGTTGCCTATATTTTTAGATCGATTTGCTAAAAGCGTTCCAAAAATTAATATTCAAGTAAACGAGTTAACCACTCATGAGATTATTCACAAATTAAAATCTCGCGAGTTAGATGTAGGTATTCTTTCGGTTCCAATACAGGATAAAAGCTTACAAGAAATTGTTTTATATCACGAACCTTTTGTTTATTTTGACACAAAGGCTAAGCATTGCAAAAACATATCAATAAATGATATAGATATTACTAGATTGTGTGTTATGGAAGAGGGGCATTGTTTAAGAACTCAAGTGATTAAAATTTGTGAAATCCGTTCAAAAAGGCGCCCTAAGAGCTTAAATTTTGAATTCAAAGCAGGGTCAATAGATAGCTTACTTCGTTTTGTGAAAAATAATGAGGCGGTTACCTTACTTCCATATTTATCTACCCTTGATTTTTCAAAGAAGGATGAAAAAAAGGTTCAATCATTTTCAAATCCTATACCTTACAGAACCATTGGTTTAGTGGTACATAAAAACTTTGTTAAAAATAAAACACTAAGTCTTTTACAAAAAAGCATTTTGGATAATATTAACCCTTTATTACCAAACAAACATTTAGGATACCCTGAAAAAATTATTTCTCCGGTTTAAAATTTACCGATACTGTAAGCTCCCCAAAATCAAGATAGTTTGTTGGTAGAAAAAAAAACAAATAACCTAACCTAATTAAATGAAAGCCAAACGACTTACACCTAAACAAATTACGGTTATACTTATGGAGTAATATAAGCGGATATCTTTCAGAATATTCAAGCTCACTTTAATCATATTTACAGCTTATAATTATTGGTTTTTGAGCTTAAATTACTATATTTACGAGCTTAAAGCTTTATTCTATTATGGATAATAGAGAATTAGAAATAATTGAAATCATAAAAAACTACAAAGCGGC
>CAZEIM010000038.1:0-24246 GCA_964512145.1 uncultured Flavobacteriales bacterium | reverse complement strand
ATTTTCGATAGTGTATCAAATACAATTAGCTATGCTACAGTAAAGAGAATTCTTTCAAAATTGATTACTGAAAATCTTTTAACAAAAACGGGTCAGGGAAAATCAACAAAATATATGATTTCACCCGCCTATGAAATGCTATACCCTATAGATATTGAATACTATTTCAAGAAAGAAATTGACGAAAGAGAGATTAAAGAAAAATTTAACCCGCAACTCATATCTGAGACACTTAAAGCAAATAGTATATTTACTGCCATAGAGTTAGAACAGTTAAACGTATTACAAAACCAATTTGAAAAAAACATCTCTCAACTATCTGAAATAGAATTAAAAAAAGAATTTGAACGATTAGCAATTGATTTAAGCTGGAAATCATCTCAAATTGAAGGAAATACATATTCTTTACTAGAAACAGAAAGACTGCTAAAAGATAAGGAAACTGCAGCTGGAAAAACAAAGGAAGAAGCAATTATGCTCCTAAACCATAAAGAGGCTATTGATTTTATCATTGAAAACCCCGACTACTTAATTCCACTATCCATTTCTAAAATTGAAGATATTCACAGTATTTTAATAAAAGAACTAGGAGTGGATAAAAACATAAGGAAGAGGAGAGTGGGTATTTCAGGAACAAATTATCGGCCGTTAGATAATGAGTTCCAAATTATGGAGGCTCTTTCAAATATGTGCCAATTAGTAAACAGTAAAGACAATGTTTTTGAAAAGGCTTTGCTTTTATTAGTTTTAATCTCATACATTCAACCATTTGTTGACGGAAATAAAAGAACTGCCAGAATAGTTAGTAATGCGATTTTAATAAATTATAAGTATTGTCCAATTTCATTTAGAACGGTCGATTCTGTTGAATACAAGAAAGCAATGCTTCTATTTTATGAGCAGAATAATATTTCAATTTTTAAAGAAATATTCATGAACCAATTTAGATTTGCTGTAAACACATACTTTTAAATCATATGATTTATATAAATGAGTTTTGTATACACAAATTTTAAGACTTGAAGGGAATGTAATCTCCTCAAAATCAAGATAGTTTTTTCGTAGACAAAAAATTACATACGTTAAATAGTTTAAATTGCATTATTTTTGGTAAGTTCGCATTCATGAATTTGAGCTCTGTTTTACATGGTTTATTTGGAATGCTTTTTTTAATTGCTATTGCATATGTTTTCAGCAATAACAGAAAAAAAATTAATTGGAGTATTGTTTATAAAGGAATATTATTACAAGTAATTTTTGCCATATCTATTACTCAAATTTCGTGGGTGGCTGATTTTTTTGATGCCGTTAGTAAACTTTTTGTAAAAGTAGTGGGTTTTAGCACCGTGGGTTCTCAGTTTTTATTTCAAAATTTTGGCACCGGGCAAATTGAACCCGCGCTAATAAATTTTGCTGTAATGGTATTGCCCACTATTATATTTTTTTCTGCACTAACGAGCTTATTGTATTATTTGGGAATACTGCAAAAAGTAGTGTTTGCTTTTGGGTGGATTATGAAAAGAACCCTTAAAATATCTGGAGCAGAAAGTTTAGCTGCCGCAGCAAATGTTTTTTTAGGTCAAACCGAAGCGCCCTTTATGATTAAACCCTATTTAAACAAAATGACCACTTCAGAAATATTTTGCTTAATGAGTGGCGGAATGGCTACTATTGCCGGAGGTGTATTGGCTGCTTACGTTGGGTTTTTGGGAGGCGCAGACCCTATTCAGCAAGCTTTTTATGCTAAACATTTATTATCGGCATCCGTAATGTCGGCTCCTGCAGCAATCGTAGCGGCAAAAATTTTACTACCCGAAACCGAAACGTACGATCAAAACATGCAAGTAAATAAAGAAACCTTAGGGTCAAATATTTTAGAATCTATAGCTAATGGTACTAGCGATGGAGTAAAACTAGCTGTTAATGTGGCGGCTATGCTTTTGGTTTTTATTGCATTAATGGCTATGCTAAATTTTGGATTATTCCAAATAGGTAAAGTAACCCATTTAAATGATTGGATACAACATAACACTAAGTATGATGGATTAAGTTTTCAATGTATTTTAGGCTATGTTTGTTCTCCTTTAGCTTGGGTTATGGGAGTTCCTATGGCAGACATTACATTAGTAGGTCAATTATTGGGAGAAAAAACTATTTTAAATGAATTTGTTGCCTACACCTCATTAGGAAATTTAAAGCAACAAGGGGCATTTACGTACGAAAAATCTGTTATTATGGCAACATACGTATTATGTGGGTTTTCAAATTTTGCGTCCATAGGAATACAAATTGGAGGTATTGGCTCACTTGTGCCTAGTCGAAAAACCTTGCTTTCTAAACTTGGTTTTAGGGCTTTGTTAGCAGGAACCTTAGCTTGTTTATTTACAGCAGTAGTTATTGGTATGTTTTACTAAATAAAACATATGAATTTTAAAAAAAACATAGTATCTGTAGCTCAAATATTAATTCCGGATTTGCAACACAACAAAATCATGCAGGATATATTTTGGCAAAACTTCATGTATATTTATAATGATTTAGATGCTGATTCTGCTCAAAAAATTCGTTTACTAAGCACCGTATTAAACATATTGTGTGTACTATACTATGCTACTTCTATTTCTTCTATAAACCAACAAAAAGGCGAAAAATTTTTTAAAAAAATACAATCTTTTCCTATTTCAAAAGTTAGCGCAGGGTTTACAGGGTTAAAATCGTTAATATTGGTTTCGTATTATAGCACCGAACAAAGTTGGAAAAATATTCAGTATGAAGGACCCATAGTTAAAAAAGCATGATAAAAAAGCACTACGACATAGTTATTATTGGATCAGGTGCAGGAGGTGGTACAGTTGCCGAATACGTAAGCAGATATAGTCATTTGGGTTTGTCGATATTGGTTTTAGAGTCAGGAGCATTTCGAAAAAAAGAGCACTTTAATCAAAAAGAGAAAGATATGAGTGCCATTTATTATAAAAGAGGCGCTTTTTTATCAAAAAACCTTTCTATTGGAGTAGCTGCTGCCAATACAGTTGGAGGAAGTACCGCTGTATACACGGGGGTTTCTTTTAGGCCACCCAAATCTGTTTTAGATGATTGGAGAAAAAAAGGATTAAGTTTTTTAACCGATGAATACACCAATACGGTATTAAACGAAATTGAAGATGAAATTCATGTACATGAATTACCCGAAAGTTGGGATAATGATAATAATAAATTGTTTAAAACAGGAGCTGAAAAATTAGGAATTCAGGTAAAACGACTTAAAATAAACACCAAAGGTTGTTTGCAGCAAGGTTTTTGTAATTTGGGGTGTACTTCGGGAGCTAAACAAAGTACTTTAGAAGTACAATTGCCTAAAGCAATGCAAAGGGGAGTGCAAATGATATATAATGCTGAAGTTGAGTATATTACAAAAAATTCGGTTCATTTTAAGGTGAAACCAGCACCTTCTTTTTCAGAGCCAAATATAGAAAAGGAGGGTATGTATTTAGTGGAGGCTAAAGTTATTGTTGTTAGTGCTGGTGTACTACAAACACCTCCATTATTATTCCGGTCTGCTAAAAAATTAGGAATCAACACAAAAAATCTTGGTAGATACATAACCCTACATCCTGCATTAAATATTAATGGAATATACCATAGTACCATAAAAAACTATCGGGGTTTTCCTAAAACATATTATTCAGATGCTTTTTCGGATTCTCATGGATATTTTTTAGAAACTTCTTTTTATTATCCGGGTGTTACTGCAAAAAATAACGGAGGATTTGGAGCAGATTTAGCATATATTATGAAAGATTATACTAAAATGATGTCTATCCTTATTTTAGCCCATGATTATGCTGAATACAACAATCGAATATATATAAACTCAAAAAACCAACCTATATTAGATTATACGGTATCTGATTCTGTTAAAAAATCCTTGGTTCATGCTATACAAACTTCTGCGTCTATATTTTTTGAGGCAGGATGTACTCATGCCATGCTGCCGGGAAGCTCAAAAAACATAGTATATGCCGAAGATATTAAAAATATTACCTCAATAATTCAGGAAAAATATTTGTCGTTCAGTAAAACTACGTTGTCCAGTGCACATCCTCAAGGAGGATGTATTATGGGAGCAGATAGTCATGAAACTATGGTTAATCCCCAAGGCAATCTTTGGGGTATTGATAATATTTTTGTAGCCGATGCGTCTTTATTTCCAACCTCTGTTAAAGTAAATCCCTATGAAACGGTTATGCTTTTAAGTAGGCATGTAGGAGAACAAATTATAAAAAATCATTTTTCATAATTCGATGAAATATAAAAACATTAAAAACATCATTTTTGATTTAGGAGGCGTTTTGTTAGATATAGATTACTTTAAAACCATTGAAGCATTCGAACAACTTGGAATTTCAGACTTCCAAGAAAAGTATTCTCAGGCAAAACAAACAGAATTGTTCGATTTATTAGAAACCGGAAAAATTGAACCCACAGAGTTTGTTGGGGCATTAAAAAAACATCTAAAAGCAACAGTTCATGACGAAAAAATAATACAAGCATGGAATGCATTACTCTTAAATTTTTGGACAGATCGTTTGCATTTATTACAACAAATAAAAAACATATATCGAACTTTTTTACTAAGCAATACAAATATTATTCACTATAATGAATACTCCAACACCTTAGTAAAAGCTACCGGATATTCTACACTAGACAGTTATTTCGAAAAAGTGTATTATTCACACATTATAGGTATGAGGAAACCCGATAAAGAAATATTTCAGTTTGTATTACAGGAAAACAAATTACAACCACACGAAACTCTTTTTATCGATGATTCTATTCAACATATTGAATCCGCTAAAAATTTGAGTATTCAAACTCATTGGCTTCAAAAAAATGAAAATTTACTCGACTTATTTTATGAATAACGTGTTACCAAAAAAAATCCTATTCACAATATTTTTTTTAGTACTAACAAAATGGATTTTTAGTACTCCTGACACATTAAAAATCCTTACTTGGAACATATATATGTTGCCTAGGCAAATTATGTATACCCATCAATTACAAAGGGCCGATAGTATCGTTAAAAGATTACATGAACAAAATCCAGATATTATTATTTTACAAGAAGTATTCGATCAAAAAGCAAAAAATATTTTAGTGAAGGGCTTACAAAAAAATTATCCGTATTATGTTGGACCTGGTTATAAAAGATTATTTAAACTTTCATCGGGAGTAATGGTGTTTAGTAAATTTGAAATTGACTGTGAAGATATGGTGCATTACAAAGACTGTAAAGCAGTTGATTGTTGGGCTAAAAAAGGGGGGCTTTTTGCAGATATTAAACTCAAAAACAATCAGTCCATACACATAATAGGCACGCATATGCAATCAAAAAAAGGCTGGTTATACGACCAAATTAGAAATAAGCAGTTAAAATTAATTAAATCCCTTGCTGAGGTGAATAAACAAACAGACGTACCCATAATTTTTGCCGGTGATTTTAATATTTCTCCAGAAGATAGTTTGCATAACGATATGTATAAAAAACTTCAGGCTATAAAATACGAGCTTAACGGAGATAGAATACATTCTTTAACCGAAGAAAATGATTGGAGGGTAAAATCTGGCGAAAAAGGTAACGATTTGTTAGATTATATTTTATTAAATCCTAATAACACTTCTGCGTATATTCAACAGCTTGAAATTATAAGATTTACTGCTCAACTTAAAAAAAACAGAAAAGATTTGTCCGACCATTTTGCAGTTATGTGTACTTTAATTTTTTAATCCATGAACTATAGAGTTGGGATTTCGAAAAAAGATATGACCTATTTTGAGCCAAATATTGGATTATTTGGGTATGGAAAATATGAACACAGAGCTACAGGCATTGAAACTCCTTTATATGTAAGAACTTATATTATTTCAGAAAATACAGGAAATAAAACTATACTTTGCGCGTGTGAAATTGGTGCTTGCTCAGATTTATTAAAAAATAAGGTTATTGAAAAGCTGCATATTTTAAATTTTACTGAGTTTTCTCATGCCAATATTTGTATAACGGCCAATCATACGCATAGTGCTCCGGGAGGTTTTTTTGCACATCCCTTGTATAATTTTCCTGCCGGAGGCGTTCATATGGAAGTCATTGAAAAATACAGCAATAGTATTGTAGAAAGTATAATTGAAGCAAACCATAATATGTTTAATGCCGATATTTATCTACATTCAGAAAATATTCCTAGTCACGAAAAAGTTTCGTATAACAGGTCTTTAAAGGCTTATAATAGAAATATTGAAGTAAAGAATAAAATAAAATTTGAACACGAAGCGACCGATCGAGAAATGATTATTTTAAGTATAGTAGATAATCATCAAGAATTAAAAGGCATTATTCATTGGTTTAGTGTTCATACAACATCTGTAGGCAATAATCATTTTAAAATATGTTCAGATAACAAAGGATATGCAGCAAGTTTTTTTGAAAAAAACTCAAAGTATTCAGGATGTGTAGCCGCATACATTCAAAAACCATGTGGAGATATTTCTCCCAATGAGCCAGAAGTTTGGACTAAAACTAGAAATAATAAACCTAACGATAATGATTATGTAAGGGCACAAAAAAATGGTCAAATACAATATGAATATACGTGTAAAATTCTTGAACAAAACAAAGGCAAAAAGCTACAAGGAAGTATAGATTTTTTTTATAAAACCGTTGATTTTTCCTGCATTTACGATCGTATTTCTAAAAAACAATTAACATCTCCAGGAGCTATGGGAGTAGCTTTTTTAAGAGGCACTGTTGATGGCTGGGGAACTAGTAATTTTTTAAAATACATATTAAGCATTTTTTCAATAGTCTATCGTGGCATTCATTATATATCTTCTGTTTTTTCAGGCAATTTCAAACAGTTTTATGAAATCAAAAATCTTCAACAGGAAAAAAAAATAGTACTTGAAACAAATGCTAATAAAATTTTGGGAGCAAAAAATATTCGATTAATACCTAATTTTGTAGACCCCATTTTGCGAGAATACAAAAAGCAGTATAAAAGCAAAAGTTTAGAAAATTATCCGCTCATTCGGTCTATATTACCCTTGCAAATTTTCCGGTTAGGGGACATCCTTTTTATACAAGTTCCGGTCGAATTATCTATTACCGCAGGAATGAGATTAAAAAATGAAATGTTTAAACGCAGTAAAACTCATGGTATATCTAATGTTATTATTACCCCATATTCAAATGCTTTTGCAGGATATATAGTAACCCCCGAAGAATATTCAGCTCAATGTTACGAGGGCGGACATACCTTATTTGGAAAATACTCATTAAATGCACTTATTCAGGAAGTAATTTACTTATACGAATCTAAAGAAATTAACGTTCAAAACAACTATGTAATTCCAAATGAAATACTTCAAAAACGCAGTGTTCATTAATAGTCTTCATTAAAACTTCAAAGAGTTATAACTCTATTTCTGCTAGCACAGGACAATGATCAGAATGTTTTGCCTCTGGCAATATAACGCATTTTCGCAATTGATCTTTCATTTCTGCACTGGCTAAATGGTAATCGATGCGCCATCCCAAGTTTTTTTGTCGAGCATTAGCGCGATATGACCACCAAGTATAATGATGAGGTTCTTGATTAAAATGCCTAAAAACATCTACAAAACCACTTTCTAAAAACTTGGTAACCCAAGCTCTTTCTTCTGGTAAAAAACCAGATGAATTGGCATTTGAAATTGGGTTATGTATATCTTTGGGTGTATGGCAAATATTATAGTCGCCCGAAATAATTAATTTAGGAATTTGTTTTTTCACGGAGTGAAAATACTCATATAAATCATCTAAAAACATATATTTAAATTGCTGTCTTTCCTCTCCGGTTGTCCCAGATGGAAAATAAGCACTAAATACCGAAAATCCTGAAAAATCTGCTCGAATAATCCTGCCTTCTGCATCATACGATTCAATGCCACATCCATATTCCACATGCAATGGTTTTTCTTTCGAAAGTATGGCTACTCCGCTATATCCTTTCTTTTGAGCGGGATACCAATACGAATGATACCCTATATGTTTAAAAAAGGGGATGTCAATTTGATCTATTCCCGCTTTTATTTCTTGTAAACAGATAATATCGGCATTTACAGCTTGTAACCAAGTTCCAAACCCCTTACTAAGTGCAGCTCGAACACCATTTACGTTGTAGGTGATTATTTTTTTATTGTTTTCTGGCATTTGTGCAATATTACAGTATGTTTAGGAATATATCAATCAAAAAAATCGTTTTTAATATGTAGCATCACTCATAAATATTTGAGATTTGAATACAAAAAGATACAGCCAAAAAATTATGGTTTAATTTTTTTATGAAAATAGAAGTATTTATTAGTTCAATTATTAAGTTCACAAAATAGCCATGTCTAATTTTTAGTTAAAAAATATTTGCCTTAAAAAGTATTGTATATGAATAAAAAAACTTCGCGTATATTTGCGCTTCAAAAAATTAGCATGAATTTCCAACAAAGCAATATTCAAGAGTATTTTGATACTACCAATCTATTAAAGTTTATTTTCAAAAAAAAGCTACAACTTTTTGTCATAGGAATAACCGTTGCGGTTCTTTCTGCTATAGTATCTTTTTTAATTGAACCCAAATTTAAATCAACAGTCGTTTTATTTCCGGCCTCCTCAACGTCTTTATCTAAAACTATATTTTCCAATAATATGGGAAATAAACAAGATTTATTAAAATTTGGAGAAGAAGAAGATGCTGAAAAAATGCTTCAAATATTATATTCGGATGTTATTTTAACCCGACTAAACAACAAATATAATTTGTTTAAACATTACGAAATTGACCAAAATGATAAGTATAAATATACAAAACTAGCTCAAGAATTTGAAGACAATGTGTCTTATAAACGAACTGAGTACCAATCGATACAAATAGATGTTTTAGATAAACATCCAGATACTGCAGCTATGTTGGCTAATGATATTGCAGCATACATCGATTCGGTAAAAAACAGCATACAAAAACAAAGAGCCATTGAGGCCGTAAAAGTGTTGGAGTCGGAATTTTCAAAACTGGAAAGCCGTATTAAAGGGATGGAAGACTCTTTACAGTATTACAGAAAATTAGGGGTATTAGAATTTGAAGTTCAGGTTGAAAAATATAGTGAACAATTGGCAATTGCGATTAATGCCGGTAAAAAAGACGCAGAAAAACTACTTCAGTCAAAATTAGACACCTTAGCAAAATATGGCGCAGTACAGGTCGCTATGCGTGAACAAATATTACTGGAAAGAGAGCGATTGGTAAAGTTATTACAGTCTTTAGAAGAAGCAAGAGTTGACGCAGAAAGAGATTTCCCCCAAAAATTTGTAGTTAACTACGCATTTCCTGCCGAGAAAAAGAGCTACCCGGTTCGATCTTTAATAGTAATTGCCTCTACTCTTTCGGCATTGTTATTGGGTTTAATATTTTTGATTTGGCAAGAAAACAGAACTGCACGATAAATTTCGGTTGAAAACGCTTGGGCTTAAAAATATTACCCTCATTGGATTAGGATTATATTTATTGCTGGTATTAGTAGCCATTTATGTTGAGTTTTTTTGGGTACTTCTAATTCCTTTAGTAATATTTGTAATATATACATTTTTTAAAAACCATCAAGTATTTTATTATATCATATTTTTACTAACCCCTGTATCTATTGGATTAGAAAAATTTACAGACTTTAATGTGGGTTTGTATTTTCCTACAGAACCCATGATAGTACTATCGTTAATCGTATTGTTTTTTAAGTTTTTTTATGAAAAAAACTATCCATTACAATATATAAAGCACCCTTTGTCTGTACTAATATTACTTCATCTAGCATGGATGTTCATTACATCTTTTACCAGCAGTATGGTAATTGTTTCTGTTAAGTATTTTTTAGTGCGATTTTGGTATGTTATGGGATTTTACTTTTTTGGATTGATTCTTTTGCAAAAAAATCCCATTAAAACCATGCAAACAATATTATGGTGTTATTTTGTGACCATGTTTGGGGTAATATTATATACCATTACCCGACATGCTTTATTGGGTTTTAATGAAAAAGCAGCACACTGGGTCATGCAACCCTTTTTTAAAGATCATACTTCATATGGGGCTATTATTGCTATGTTAACTCCTTTTGTGTTTTTAGTAACATTTAAAAAAAGAAAAAATATGAATCATTATGTATTTATTTTCATGGTTTTTTTATTGTTTATGGTAGGCCTTGTTTTAAGTTATACACGCGCTGCATGGATAAGTTTAATTGGAGCTTTAGTATTATATGTGATATTGGTGTTAAAAATAAACTGGAGATATTTGTTTTTAGGAGTGTTGGTTGCTTCTTTTATAGTGGCATTCAATTGGACTCATATTATGATGCGGTTGGAAAAAAATAAACAAGATTCATCAGCCGACATCGTAGAGCATGTGAAATCTATTTCTAATATTGCCTCAGATGCATCTAATTTAGAAAGAATAAACCGATGGAGCAGTGCTTATAAAATGTTTTTAGAAAAACCAATTTTTGGTTGGGGTCCGGGTACATATATGTTTAAATATGCACCTTTTCAAAGTTCAACTAATTTAACCATCATTAGTACTAATTTTGCGGATGGAGGAAATGCGCATAGTGAATATTTGGGACCATTAGCCGAGTCGGGTGTTTTGGGTATTATTTTCATTACATGTATTATGTTTGGAGCCTTGCTGTATGGAGTTAAGGTGTATCAAAATTCTCAAAGTGTAGAAGAAAAAAAGCTAATTTTAGTAATATTGTTAGGCTTTTTAACCTATGTTTTACATGGGTTTTTAAACAATTACTTAGATACCGATAAGGCTTCTGTATTGTTTTGGATATTTATTTCGGGCATTGTAATAGTGGACATTCAACAAAAATCAAATAAACTTACAGGTAAGTAAGGCTATATCATCAACATAAGGCATGTTCCCTTTGTGTTGTTCTAATAATCGGAGTATTTCTTTATTAATTTCAGCCGATGTTTTATTGTACTGATCATGTTGAATAATCGATTCAATAGCTTTTATATCAAACTCTTGACCCATTTCATTTTCTAAATCAACAATGCCATCCGTATAACATACTAAAATATCGCCTTTTGAAATAGGTATTTTACCTTTATCAATTGCTGGTAATTCATCTAACATACCAATACCGGTACATCCAATATCTAAATGTTTTATGGTATTGTTCGAAAATAGAATAGGAGGGTAGTGTGCTGCGTTTATATACTCTAATACACGCTCTTTTTTATAATACTTAGCTAAAAATAAGGTTACAAATTTTTCTCCTTTGGCGGTTTCTAAAACACGATTATTTAATTCAATAATTACAATTTCGAGCGATGAAACATATTTTACCAATGCGCGTAAATTGGCCTGAAAATTGGCCATTAATAATGCAGCTGAAACACCTTTTCCACTTACATCGGCAACACAAAAAACCACTTCATTTTTATTTATTTCAATAAAATCGTAATAATCACCACCAACGTCAAAATGTGGTTTATAACGGGCTTCTAAATCTAAAAAATTATTTTCGGGCAATTCGGTAGGAAATAACATCGATTGCATTTCCGAAGCAAGTTCAAGTTCTCTTTTTAATCGTTCTCTATGTAGGTTTTCTTTATACAATCTTTTATTTTCAACCGAAACTAAAATAATATTCGACAGCGTTTGAATAAATGGTAAATGCTTAATAATTGGGCTAATATTCATCGCATCTTCATTGATGTCTCCTAATAATAAAAAGGCTAAAGGCTCCTGTTTATGGTATATAGGAATAACAACATCAAAAAAACTAATTCCGGCTTCTTTTACAGGAGATTCAACTACTTTTATTTCTTGAATGGGCAGTAAATCTTTTGAAATATTAATTTTATCCAACACATTCCGATCTACCCCAAATTTCATTTGACAAACCCAATCTTCTGAGGTTTTATGAAATAAAATAGCCCGGCCAATATTTAAAGGTTTTTGCAAAACCGATTCGAAAATTTCAAACAAAGAGCTCGATGATATATTATTGTTTATCCCTTTTGTAATTTCCAATAACATGGAAAGTTTAAGATCTTTCAATCGGGATTTTTCTAGGTCTTTTTCTTCTTTATTCAATCGGGAAAGATTATTTTTTATTGTTTTTTACTAAACCTCGAACAACAGCTAACTCTCTTAATTTTGTACTGTTTTCTCCGGCTGGAGATCCAAAATAGCTAGTATTTGCTTTTAATGACTTTGAAACACCAGACTGGGCTAATACTGTAGCATTTTCTTCTATGGTAATTTTACTCGAAACACCAACTTGCCCCCATAATGTAACACCATCTTTAATTTTACACACTCCGGCTATACCAACCTGTGCTGCAAATAAACAATTTTTTCCAATTTCAGTGTCATGGCCAATATGTACTTGATTATCTAACTTAGTGCCTTCACCAATTATGGTACTTCCGGTAACCCCTCTGTCAATCGTGCAGGAGGCTCCTATTTCAACCCGATCGTGGATAATGACATTACCACAAGATAAAAATTTTTGATATACCCCAGTCTTTTTATTATAATAAAACGCATCGGATCCTATTACGGTATTGGCATGAATAATAACATGATTTCCAATGGAAATATCTCCATATAAAACAACATTTGGATGAATAACACAGTTATCTCCAATAGATACATTAGGACCAATAAACACATTGGGTTGAATGATTGTGTTTTTGCCTATAATGGCTTGAGGATTTTGGAGGTAGTTTGTAGCCTGAAAAGGTTTGTAAATAGAAATTATTTGATTAAATGCTTCAAATGGCTTAGGGTGAATAAAAAGTGTTTTCCCAAAATTATCATTTGGTTCTTGATCCATAATTACAAAACTGGCTTTTGACCGCAATGCCTTATCATAGTATTTTGGGTGATCAACAAATACTATATCACCCTCCTCTACCATGTGTATTTCATTTATACCCGATACTTGAGTGGTATTTTCAAAAACCAATAATTTTGAACCCGTAATTCTGGCAATTTCTTCTGCAGATACAGGGGTTATAAACCTCATGTTATGCTCTTTCTATATATGTTCCGGTTCTGGTATCTACTTTAATTTTATCTCCCAAATTCACGAATAATGGCACTCGCACTTCTGCTCCTGTTTCTACAGTAGCAGGTTTTAAGGTATTAGTGGCAGTATCTCCTTTTATTCCGGGCTCGGTATATGTTACTTCTAGTATTACCGAAGGGTTTAATTCGCAAATTAGAGGTCTTTCTTCTTCTGCATGAAAAACGATATCTACTTCATCACCATCTCTTAAAAATTCGGGAGCATTCACCAACTCTTCTTGAATTTGAATTTGGTCAAATGTTTCCGTATTCATAAAATGGTATGTTTTGTCTTCTCTGTACAAAAACTGGTATTTCCTTCTTTCAATTCGAATGGGATTAATTTTTTCACCCGAAGAAAAAGTGTGCTCAATTACCTTACCTGTTTCAAGGTTTTTTAGTTTTGTTCGAACGTTTGCCGAACCTCGGCCGGTTTGGAATCTTAAAAAATCAATTAATGTCCATAATTGGCCATTGTGCTCTAAGCAAAGGCCGGTTCTAAAGTCTGCAGTAGTAGCCATACATAAAATTTTTACAAAGATATTTAAATTACCTGTATCATTAAAGTGCTTATGGTATATTTTAGCAACTCAAACTATAAAAAGCTGTATTTATTCAGTATTATTTATGCAGCAAGCCTTAATGATTATAGATAGAGTTTTTTCAAGTTCTTGTTGGGTAATATCAACTCTGAATATAGTTAAAACCTGGCTGCTATACTTACATAAAACGTTCTGCCATTTGCTGGCATTAACCCGGGTCCAGGATAACCTCCAGCTCTTCGAGTAGCATATTTTTCATCTGACAAATTATTTATCCCTGCTTTAACATTATATTTTGATAAAAAATGATACGTACAAGAAACATCCATTACAGAATATGCAGGAATAATGCCTATTGTTCCTGTTGAATTTGGAGTTTCGGTGTTGGCAGCATCTGTATATACTTCTGAAACCTGATTGAACTGAAATGTAGCAGAGAAGTTTTTTAGAATGTATGTTGCACCATATCTTGCGATATGTTCTGGAGCATTTTCTACTCTTTTATTTACGATAGTCTTAACAGGATCGTCAACAATAGCAGGGTTATTCCATTTAGTATATACGGCATCTACATACGCGTATGATACAAATACACTAAAATAGCCTATCTTAGAATGATCTGTAAACATTTTTATTGGATCAAACTCTGCAAATCCTTCAAAACCTTTACTCACCGAGGCACCAATGTTTGTTCTATATGGCAATCCGTTTTGTGTTATAGTTCCAATTCTTTGGTCGTAATACACATAAAATCCGCCTAAATCAAAGTTGGCGAAATTTTTTATTTTACCTCTATACCCAAAATCGGCATTATACCCATTAGCATCTTTTAAATTTGGGTCAATAACATCTGTAGTTGCTGAAGGGGTAAGTTCAGAAAATAAAACAGGGCGATATGCTTGACTAAAATTAGCATAAATATTGGTTGATGAGCTGGTTTGATATTCAGAACCCAATCCTATCAACAATATGTTTCGATCTTGTTCTAACTCTATATTTCCGGTTGCACTGGCATTAATATAGCCATGAACACTCGATTGAATAATTTCGTACCGTATACCGGGAGTAACACTTAATCGATCTCCAATCTTAAAAATATTTTCAGCAAAAAGGGCATAATTTTGAGTTAATAAATCTAAAGATCTGCCCCACTCTTTTCCGTTTGATAGCGCTGAAATAGATAAATCTAAATCATCTCCGGTTGTACCAATACCTACTTGTTTACGTTTCGTATTTCCTCTATAAACCCTTACACCAGTTGCCAAGGTGCTTTTTTTATTAATAAAACTATACGATTTCAAAAATCGAACTTCACTTCCTATGTTTTGATAAAAATCACGGTCTACTTGCCTTGGATTATAAGAATTTAAAAGGGTATTAAAAGTATCGGTAATATTTATTGCTTTCATAAAACCTACACTATTTCTTTCGGCCAAAGTGCCAAATATTTTTATACTCAGTTTTGTGGTTTGGTTAAATTCATAATCCATATTTATGGAAGCAACATTCCAAGGGGCACCAAACCAGTTACGAGAACGAAATGATTGCCTTGGGTTTATATTAAATAAAGAATCGGTAAGCCCCCCTGCTTGTTGACTTTCATAATTCATTCGGGTGTATTCTAGTCCTATGTTTAATTTATCGGTTGCAGCATACTGTATAGATGCATATCCGGTATTTATGCTGTATTTACTGTTATCCCGCCATCCTTGTGCATTTCTATGGTGAAAATACCCGTAGTAGGATATTTTATTATATGTACCTCCAACCGCATTGTAAGAATTAAATAATCCGTAAGATCCCATTGTTTGTTTAGTTTCAAACTCGAAGGGTTTGTTTGTACTCCCTTTTTTAACTACATAATTAAGCAATCCGCCAAACTGAGGACCATACTGTAAAGATGCAGCCCCTCTAACAACTTCTATTGTACTAATGGCCTCCATAGGTGGTGTAAAATACGCTTCAGGATATCCAAATACTTCCGATGATATATCGTAGCCATTTTGCCGAACATTAAACTCCCAAGATCTATTGGGGCTTAATCCACGTGTAGCGACTCCCATTTGTATTCCTGAGCCATCGTTTTCCCAAACACTTACTCCGGGTACTTTACCAAATATTTGTCTAGGGTTATTAATCGATAGATCTGCATCGTAGGAACTTAATTTAATTACTTCATTTTTTTTACCCGAGTAAATTACAGTTCCCTGTATTTCGGGGAGTCTATCAACTTTATTTTTAGATAGAGTACCATTTATCTCAATTTCGTTAAGTTGTGTTACATTTATAGAATCGACATTTTGCGAAAACAAAATGGTAGTTCCGGTATATATTACAAAAGCGAAACCTATTATTTTATAGTTCATCATTAGAATATAATTTTATATAAGGACAAAGAAACTATTTAGACTAATTCTAAACAATACCAAAAACTAGGTATTTTTAATTTTATCTGCAGAAAACAACATAAACAACTGATTTTCAACATTAAAAAATAGATAAATATGAATATAAACTATCTATTGCCAACCATTATGGGTTTTTAAAATATGAATTATTCTTAATTAATTTAAGGCTGTTTTAAGGATACTTGCTTACAAATGATACATGTATCAATATCATGACCTCTTGCCGGGCAATACTCCCTACCGTAATAAATAATTTGTAAATGGAGCTTGTTCCATTTTTCTTTAGGAAATAATTTTTTGCAATCTTTTTCGGTTTGCGTAACACTTTTGCCGTTTGTTATCCCCCATCGAGTACACAATCTGTGTATATGTGTATCAACCGGAAAGGCAGGGATATTAAAAGCTTGTGCCATAACTACCGAAGCTGTTTTATGTCCAACTCCGGGCAGTGCTTCTAAATCTTCAAAAGTATTTGGGACTTTACCTTGATATTTATTTATTAATATTTTCGATAACTCATGGATGGCTTTAGATTTTGCAGGACCTAATCCGCAGGGCTTTATAATATCTAATATTTCTTGCACACTTAGTTTAGCCATTTCAAAAGGGTTATCGGCTTTAGCAAATAAAGCGGGAGTTATCAAATTTACTCTAGCATCGGTACATTGTGCCGAAAGCAATACAGCAATTAGCAAGGTAAACGGATCTTTATGATGTAAAGGAATGGGGGTTTCGGGATAAAGTTTTTCTAAAACGTGCTGAATAATTTCTGCTTTCTGCTTTTTATTCATGTTATAGCCCTAACGCTTGTATTTAATGATCGGAAGAAAATAATTTCATAAACTCTTCTTTTTTTCTTCGAGCTACCATAACCTCTGACCCATCTTGCATTATAATGTATCCGCCATCTCCCCGAATGTATTCTTTTATGTACGATAAATTAACTAAACTAGACCTATGACATCTAAAAAAATTATAGCTTTGGAGCATATCTTCAAAAAACTTAATGGTTTTGCTAACCAGCTTTTTTTCCCCACTTTTTAAGTAAAACAAGGTGTAATTTTCGTCAGATTCACATCTAATAATATCATCTACCGAAACAAAATACAAGCCCTCTTGAGTAGGTAAAGCAATTTTATTAATTTTTTTGTTGGGCTTTAAAACGTTTAATAAATCAGCCAAATCTTTTCCTTTATCAGACGATTTTTGCTTTTTATTACTCACTTTTTCTATTGCTTTAGATAAATCTTCTACATCAATAGGTTTTAGTAAATAATCCACCGCATTTAGTTTTAAGGCTTTCATAGCGTATTCATCGTACGCAGTAATAAAAATAACATCAAAAGTTATATTAGATAATTTATCAAACAAATCAAACCCACTTTCTCCTTTCATCATAATATCTAAAAATACTAAATCGGGTTTTTCAAACTCAATGGTATCTACTGCCTCTTGAATGGTTCCACACAATTTTACTATTTCAATATTCGGAAAATTGTCTTCAATAATAAATTTTAAATTCTCCCGCGCTTTGCTTTCATCATCTACAATTACTGCTTTTATCATACGTATTATCTTTTGGGTTTAAACCAGTTTTTTATTCCCTTTTTTCTGCCCGAATTGTTTCTATTGGCAGTTTTTTTTGATTTTTTCATTCTTTTTTTGGTCTCTTTTGTTTGTATATCGTATTGATGTTTTTTTAATTTCTCTAAGGCTTCTTTTTCTTCTTTTTCTTGTCGTTGTTTTGTTTTTTGAAGATCTTTAACTCTTTGTTGTGATTTGTTTCACCAACCCCTTTTTCTTGCGAAAAAACAGATAAAGGAAATATAATACTAAATACTAACAGCCATTTTTTTAGCTTCATAACAAACTATAATATTTGAATATACTAAAAATTTTAGAAATGTTCATGTAAAAATATATTCTTTTAACGTAGTTTAAAAATATATCTAATATGCATTCCTAAAAAATGATGTAACTTGATTGAATTAAAAAACGTATTAAGCGCAAATACATTTTTTGATATTAAATTATGGATAAAACTTTGGTAAGATAAACCATATGTAGTAAATAGATTAGTATATTTACCTAAATATTTTGTATGATTTTTAACAGAACAAAAATAGTAGCTACTATAGGCCCTGCTTGCTCATCTAAAGAGGTCTTAAAAGAAATGATCTTGTCAGGGGTAAATGTATTTCGTTTAAACTTTTCGCATAGCAAACACGAGGAACACCAAGAGGTAATTGATAAAATACGTTCGGTAAACGAAGAATTAGGAACACATGTGGCTATATTAGGAGATTTAGGGGGTCCTAAATTAAGAATTGGCAAAATGGAAAATCACGCGGTAGAAATAAAGCAACATCAAAAAATTGTATTTAGTACCGATACATTTATTGGAAATTCAGAGCGGGTTCCTATTAAATATACTCGTTTTGCTCATGATGTATCTGTAGGAGACAAAGTACTTATTGACGATGGAAAACTTCAGTTTGAGGTATTAGAAACCAATAAAAAAGACACGGTAACCTGTAAGGTTTTGTATGATGGAATTCTTTCATCAAACAAAGGGGTTAATTTACCCATGACCAAAATTTCATTACCCAGTTTAACAGAAAATGATAAAAAAGATCTAGAGTTTTTATTAAAAAATAATGTGCAATGGATCGCATTGTCTTTTGTAAGATCTGCTTCAGATGTTATTGAACTAAAACATTTAATACAAGAAGCCGGAAGTAGCGCATTGGTTATTGCAAAAATTGAAAAACCAGAGGCTTTATTAGAACTTGAGGATATTATTAGAGAGTCGGACGGAATTATGGTAGCTAGGGGCGATTTGGGAGTTGAAATCCCACTTCATGAAGTTCCTTTAATTCAGAAAAAAATTGTGGAACTTTCTGTAAAAGCTGCTAAGCCTGTCATTATTGCTACTCAAATGATGGAGACCATGATTCAAAATGTTACCCCAACCCGTGCCGAGGTAAATGATGTGGCAAATGCTGTAATTGATGGTGCCGATGCTGTAATGTTAAGTGGCGAAACTTCGGTTGGTAAATATCCTGTAAAAGTTATTCAGACCATGCGAGATATTATTACCGAATCTGAAAAACATCAAAGAATATATCATTTAGACCATAGTTTGACTAGTCAAAAAAACAGATTGGTGTCTGATGCTATTTGTGCCAACGCCTGTTATTTAGCTAAGCAAGTAAAAGCAAGCGCAATTGTTGCCATGACTTTTTCTGGCTATTCTGCTATTAAAATATCTAGTTTTAGACCAAAATCGGTAGTTATTGCCTGCACCAGCAATATTAAAATACTTAACACATTAAGCTTAATATGGGGTGTATATGGTATTTACTACGATAAATTTGTAAGTACCGATCATACTATTGCAGATATTAAGTTTATTTTAAGAAAAAAAGGATTTGTAAACGATGGCGACTTAATTGTAAATGTAGCCAGTATGCCCATAAGTGATAAAGGACAAACCAATATGTTGAAATTAAGTTTTGTTGAATAAAGCACTTATCACATTCACTGAAAACATTATTTTCTAATATATTTAAGTATAACCGAATAGTTATTTATTAAATTTATTCCTCTTAATTTTATTAAATTACTCTCTTTATCTACTTTTGCAAAAAAAACTCATGGAGTATTCAGCTGCAGAAATTGAAAAAAGATGGCAAAAATACTGGGCAGATCATAACATAAACCAGGTTAACGAATCCCAAAATAAACCACCATTTTATGTGTTAGATATGTTTCCTTATCCTTCCGGGGCAGGATTACATGTGGGTCACCCTTTGGGGTATATAGCTAGCGACATACTAGCCCGATATAAAATGCTTCAGGGTTTTAACGTTTTACATCCTATGGGTTTTGATTCTTTTGGGTTACCTGCTGAGCAATATGCCATACAAACCGGACAACATCCCCGAATTACTACTGAACAAAATATAAATCGGTATAAAAAACAACTAAATAACATTGGTTTTTCGTACGACTGGACCAGAGAAATTAAAACTTCTGATCCTGAATATTATCAATGGACACAATGGATATTTATACAATTATACAATAGTTGGTATAATCCTTCCTTAAACAAAGCGGATTCCATACAAAATTTAATACATATTTTTGAAACACAGGGGCTTCAACATGATATTAACCCTCAACTAACCGGAAATATTGAAAAAACAATCCCGTCTTTTACGTCACAAGAATGGGCTGAATTCGATGAGCAAAAAAAGCAGGAAATATTAATGCACTTTAGGTTAGCATATTTAGGGGAGGCATTTGTAAATTGGTGTCCCGCATTAGGTACTGTACTTGCTAACGATGAGGTAAAAGATGGAGTAAGTGAGCGAGGAGGACATCCTGTTGAGAGAAAACGCATGAAACAGTGGAGTTTACGAATTACAGCATATGCAGAACGATTGCTTCAAGATTTAGAAAAACTGCAATGGAGCGAAAGTTTAATGGAGGCACAAAAAAACTGGATAGGAAAATCAGAAGGATGTAGCATATTTTTTACAGTTGCCAATAGCTTCAGTGTTATAGAAGTATTTACTACTCGTCCAGACACTATTTTTGGAGCAACATACATCACGCTTGCTCCCGAGCATGACTTGGTATTAAAAATTACCCCCAATGAAAATAAAAAACAGGTTGAAAAGTATATAGAAGAAACCAAAAAAAGAAGTGAGCGCGAACGTATGTCTGATGTAAAAAGTGTTAGCGGGGTGTTTACCGGAGCATATGTAGTGCACCCTTTTACTTCAGAAAAAATACCTGTTTGGATATCTGATTATGTGTTGGTAGGTTATGGAACAGGGGCTGTAATGGCAGTTCCGGCTCATGACTCCCGAGACTTTGCTTTTGCTAAAACCTTTCAACTACCTGTTAAACAAGTTATACAACCTAATTCAGCACATGATTTTTCAACTTCATCATTTGATGAAAAAACAGGAACACTCATTCAATCAGATTTTTTAAATGGTTTATCGGTTAAACAAGCTATTTCAAAAGCTATTGAATATATTCAAAATAATAAATTGGGGAACAAAAAAGTGAATTATAAACTACGAGATGCAGTGTTTGGTAGGCAACGATATTGGGGTGAACCTATTCCGGTATATTATAAAAATGATATTCCATATCCGGTTTTAGAGCAAGATTTACCCATAACATTACCTGAAATAGACTCCTACTTACCCACAGAAAGTAGTGAACCTCCTTTAGCAAGAGCCAATAACTGGAAATATCAACAAAAATATGAATTTGAAAAAACAACCATGCCCGGCTGGGCAGGTAGTTCTTGGTATTTTTTAAGATATATGGCCCCGGGAAATACATCTTTTAATATAAAATCAGCAAAAAATTATTTTGAATATTGGAAACAAGTAGATGTTTATATAGGAGGAGCTGAGCATGCCACCGGGCATTTACTCTATGTGCGTTTTTGGACTAAATTTTTGTATGATTTAGGATACATTCCTTTGGATGAACCGGCTAAAAAGCTTATTAATCAGGGCATGATATTAGGAAGATCAAATTTTGTATACCGAATAAAAGGGACCAATACATTTGTTTCGGATGGTTTAAAAAATGAGCACGAAACTACGTCTTTGCATGTTGATATTAACATAGTAGATGGAGATGTTTTAAATATAGAAGCATTTAAAAAATGGAGACCCGAATTTACCAATGCCGAATTTATTCTTGAAAACGGCAAATATATTTGCGGATTTGAGGTTGAAAAAATGAGTAAATCAAAACATAACGTTCAAACACCGGATGAATTAATTGATAAATACGGTGCCGATACGTTGCGTTGTTATGAAATGTTTTTAGGTCCGTTAGAGCAATCTAAACCTTGGGACACCAAGGGAATAACAGGAGTATATGGATTTTTAAAAAAATTATGGAGGCTGTTTTATACCGATGGAATATTTTATGTGAGTCAAGATTCTCCCACTAAAGAAAGCCTAAAAACACTGCATAAAACCATTAAAAAAATTACCGAAGATTTAGAGCGATATTCATTTAATACACCCATTAGCACGTGTATGATTGCAGTAAATGAATTTACAGAACAAAAATGCTGTAATCGGGATGTTTTAGAACAATTTTTAATTATTCTTTCACCTTTTGCGCCCCATATATGTGAAGAGTTGTGGCATTTGTGTGGTAATAAAGATTCTATTTTTTTAGCAACATGGCCAACGTTTAATGAAAAACATGTTACAGAAAGTGAATATGAATATCCGGTGTCGTTCAACGGAAAAGTTCGATTTAAAGTACATTTATCCCTTTCATTATCATCTCAAGAAATTGAACAATCTATATTAGCTCATGAGCAATGCACTAAATGGTTAGAAGGAAAAAATCCTAAAAAGGTAATTGTAGTGCCCAATAAAATTGTGAATATAGTTTTATAAATGTAACGTGTAGAATTTTGTAGAAGTGATTATTCATTGTTTACGTTCTATTAAATTAAAAGCAGCGTTAAGAACTACATCTTTGTTTTGTATTATATCATCAATAGTTGGTGTAACTGAATGGTTTGGCAATACTCCGTGTCCTGTATTTTCATTAATGTGAGTAACCGTTAATCTATAATTTGAGTTATCGCAAATGATTTTTGTGTTTGGTAAAACAATCCTGCCTTTAAGTCCAAACACACCACAAAATACAACTTTGTTTCCGCCCGTTTCCTCGCCAATGAAAACTGCTCGTTTGTATAATTCAAGTCGTGAGCAAAAGGAACTTGTGTTGGAGAAACACCCTCCGTTTATAAGCACAAAGACATTTCCTTTATATGGATTCTTCTTTGGTTGATATGTTCTCAAAATTTTATCGTTCCTACTCTTCAATACTTGAGAAGTGTCGTTATTTCCTTTTACAGATTTTACTTCTGCGAAATATTGAATAGGGTGGTTTAGCAAATAGGAAAGAAGATAAATTGCGGGTGAGAAGTCACCACCTTGATTGTCTCTTAAATCTAAAATCAAATTGTCAATATTTTTTTGTTCTAGTTGCGAAAACACAAAGTCAATTTCTTTCTTCAGCTTTTTATTGTCCCAAGTTTTAATGGTGAAGATAGCTGAGTTTGTTGTGCTGTTAATATGAAAATAAGTATCATCATCTGTTTGTTTCAAATATCTTGATGAATCGTTTGATGAAATTGTTTGCCGTAAGAGAGCGGGTACAATTACTTTCCTTTCAAGGTTATTAGCATTCTTAATAGTTAAAGAATAGTTGTCAGGATGTCCAAAATGAAAGCTGTAATACGCTCTGAAATAATTATTGAGTATCCAAAAGGCATAACTTTCATTGTTTCCATCTCTAACTTGTCGGGTAAGTAAATAGGTCATTACTTCTTTTGAACTTACTCCATTAATTGATAAAATCTCAGTGCCGATTTGGATAGTAGTGTCAGTAGATAGATTTTTTGTGATAAACATTTTATGGTCTGTCCAATAAATGTTGAATGGGAAAAACTTTGAATGCTGATTGTATTTTTCTGTTGCTTGTTCGCTTATGAATAAGTTTGAATGCCCGTCTTTGATAACAGAAGAAAGAGGAGTGACGTAACTATAAAATTCTAATTCTGTCATTGGTTTAATGTTGAGATACAAGCTATCAAATAGTTTGTCTAGTCTTTGTTTTGATGTATAAAGGTAGAGGTTAGCAAGCTTCCTTTCATATCTACTTCTTAAAACTTTGAAGTCAGCTTGCAACTCGCTTGTTGAAAAAATTCTGTCAAGTGTCTGCCCAAATAAATTCAGTTGAGCAGATAATGTCAAAAGAAAAATCGTCAAAATTATTTGTCTAAATAGCATTTGTTAAAGTTTATTTCTTGAAGTCAGTGCCAAGTTAGTAATGTCGCTACGGGTTGCAGGTAATGTGGTGCTAAACGAAGTTACGAGTTGGATTTTAAAAAAGCAACATGTAATGTTGAATTTTTTAAAATACAGAGTACTCGTAATCCAATTTCTTTTAGCTATATGTTAAGGCACGTTTTACTCGATGTCACCCTGAGGGTGCAAAAAGGCATGTCTTGTCCTAAAATAGGTTTACACTAAAAAGTGTAAAAATGGATAAAAAAAG
>CAZEIM010000037.1:0-27046 GCA_964512145.1 uncultured Flavobacteriales bacterium | reverse complement strand
TAACCATCGTAATTAATACAATAAAAATGATTTTAGCGTTCATAATTTTATTTATAATAACGATTTTTTTTAAAAAATTATTGTAATAAAGTAAATTTCACGCCCCAACCCGTTTTGTTTTATATCCTTTTTTTTGGAGTAATTGCATTACTTTTTCGCGAACATCGCCTTGAATAATTATTTCCCCATTTTTTTCAGCTCCACCTACTCCACATTGGGTTTTAAGATATTTAGATAGCTCCTTTAAATCTTCTTGCTTTCCAATAAACCCGGAAACAATTACCACTGTTTTACCTCCCCTACCCTTTTTTTCAATCGTTACGTTTAGTACTTGATTGGATGGATCCGGAGTATGTTCATTATCGTCTTCTTCTTGAAAAGAAAAATTTTTATTGGTTGAAAAAATAATACCCATAATGTGAAATTATCATATTTCCTCAGCATCCATGATAGATGATTTTAATGGATTAGCTGTAATATTTTTATGAAACTTTCTAGTTTTGTATACATCACATGCTAAATACACCGCTTGTCTGAACGAATTTTCATTTGCCATATTTTGTCCGGCTATTTCATAAGCCACACCATGTGCAGGCGAAGTTCTTACGATAGGAAGCCCTGCCGTGTAATTAACTCCCATATCAAAACTTAATGTTTTAAAAGGAATTAATCCCTGATCATGATACATACTAAGTACTGCATCAAAATTCTTGTATAATCCCGAACCAAAAAAACCATCTGCTCCATATGGCCCCATAGCTAAAATGCCTTGGTTTTTAGCTCTTTGTATAGCCGGAATAATTATTTCCTGATCTTCTTTACCTATTAATCCTTTGTCTCCTGCGTGTGGATTTAATCCTAATACAGCAATTTTAGGTTTTGCAACCGCAAAATCTTGCATTAAGGTCTTATTCAATAAATCTATTCCTAAATAAATCTTTTCCTGAGATAGTTTAGTCGCCACTTCTTTTAAAGGGATGTGAGTCGTAGCTGTAGCAATTCGAAGGGTTTCACTTACCATTAACATTAAATAGTTTTCTTCATTAGCATAATGAGCTAAATACTCTGTATGTCCTGGAAAATTAAAATCTTGAGATTGTATAGTATGTTTATTAATGGGTGCTGTAACCAATACATCAATTTTATTAGCCGCCAAATCTTCTACAGCTTTTTTAAGGGATAAAAAAGCATATTTTCCAATTGTATTATCCGCTTGACCAAAAGTAATTTTAACCTCATCTTCCCAACAGTTAATTAAATTAGGAATATTATCCTGCAATTGATCGAAAGATTTAATAATATTAAAATGTAAATCTTGCAAACCAAAAGCTTTTTTATGAAATCCTACCGTTTTTGCCGAACCATATAATATGGGAACAAAAGAATTTTCGAATAAACGTTTATCCGACAAACTTTTTAACACAACTTCTAGCCCAATACCATTTAAATCTCCACAAGTAATACCAACTCGCATTAAATTTTTAGCACTCATAAGCCATATTTTTTCTTTATAAATTCATATGTTAAACGAACTCCATAGCCCGTGCCTCCCTTAGGCTTATACGCATCAGAAGAACTTAAAAATGCAGGTCCAGCAATATCTATATGTATCCAAGGGCATACCTGTTTATCGTTTTTGTCTTTCATAAAAACTTCTAAAAATTTACCGGCAGTAATTGCTCCAGCATAGGGTCCACCTACATTTTTTATATCGGCAATATCCGATTTAATCATTTCACCATACTCATCCCACATTGGAAAATTCACCAATCTTTCATACACTTGTTCACCTGATTTTTCAAGGTTTTTAATATCTTCATCGGCATCTACTCCCATACATACCGCTGCAACACTTCCAACAGCCATTTGTGCAGCACCTGTTAATGTTGCATAATCAATAACCAGTTCGGGTTTATATTTTTGTCCGTAAGCTAAGGCATCTGCCAATATCAATCTTCCCTCAGCATCTGTATTTAAAACCTCTACCGTTTTTCCATTATACATGGTAATAACATCTCCGGGAGTATATGCATTTCCTCCAGGTCTATTATCAGTAGCCGGAATTAAACCTATTACATGCACGGGTAATTTATTCTTTGCGATTGCATACATCACTGCCGCAACACTTGCAGCTCCAGCCATATCACACTTCATCTCATCCATAGAACCTTTAGTTGGCTTTAAACTAAGCCCACCGGTATCATACACCACTCCTTTTCCAACCAATACTAAAGGCTTTTTATTTTTTGCTTTAGCCGGTTTCCATTCTAAAATTGAAAATGTTGGTGGCTCCACACTTCCCATATTTACAGAAAGTAGTCCTCCCATTTTTAGACTTTCAATTTTTTTCTTGTTAAATACCTCTACTGAAAAGCCTGATTCTTTACCCAGTATTTCTATTTCTTTAGATAATTGTTGTGCCGTTAAATGTATTACCGGTTCGTTCACTAAGTTACGAGCAATATATACAGCTTGTGTGGTGTACTTTAATTCATCCAATTGCTTATTGGTGATGTTTTTACTTTCAACGGAAATACTGTGCAATGTATTTTTTTTATCGGAGCTCTTAGAAAAATACTTTAAAAACTGATAATTAGTTAAGAGTAGGCCTTCCATAAACAACATCGTTTCATGCTCTAAACTATTTTGGGTTTTAATGTAAACTTCCTTTATTTTTCGCTTATTTAAAAAATCACATACTTGTTTACCACTCTTACGGCATAATTCATAATACAAATACTCTGCTTGCTTTTTTTGATTAGAGCATTGAACAAATATTAAAGAGTATTCATATTTATTAACTTCAACCCAAGTATGTTTTTTATCTAATTCTTTTTGAACATAGCTTAATTCTTGTTTTGTTAGGGTATGATTAACTTTGTTAATATCATTAAATATAAAAATCTGATTTTCCGATTTATTTTTTTGGGTGCTTTTTTGTAATTGGAACATAGGATATCGTAACTTAAATTATATTTTTGTTATAAAAGTAGTATTTTTCGTGGTAATTAAACAAATACATAGCACTTTTGGTTACAATAAATAATTATGAATGTAGAATTTTTGCTTGAAAAAGCTTTAAACTTAGAATTTTTATCGATAGAAGAAGGAGTGTATTTATACAAAAATGCTCCAACCTCCTTGTTAAGCATGTATGCACATGCTATGCGAAAAAAACACAAAAACGATAATATCGTAACTTGGATTATAGATAGAAATGTAAATACTACGAACGTTTGCGTAGCCAATTGTAAATTTTGTAATTTTTTTAGAGTCCCTGGACATCCCGAATCATATATTACCAGCATAAATCAATACAAACAAAAAATTGAAGAAACATTTAGATATGGTGGAGATCAGTTATTATTGCAAGGAGGACATCACCCAGAGCTAGGATTATCTTTTTATGTAGATTTATTTAAAGAGTTAAAAAAACTTTATCCGACCTTAAAACTGCATGCGTTAGGTCCCCCAGAAATTGCGCATATTGCAAAGCTAGAAAAGAAAACTCATACCTATGTTTTAGAAGCCTTAAAAAATGCCGGATTAGATTCATTACCCGGGGCAGGTGCTGAAATATTAAACGATCGGGTACGCAGACTTATATCTAAAGGAAAATGTGGGGGTAAAGAATGGTTAGATGTTATGAGAGCAGCGCACCAACTTAATATTACCACATCAGCCACTATGATGTTTGGACATGTTGAAACAATACACGAACGTTTTGAGCATTTGGTTTGGTTGCGCGAAGTACAGCATGAAAAACCAAAGGATGCTAAAGGATTTTTAGCTTTTATACCTTGGCCATTTCAAGACGAAGGTACTATGCTCAGAAAATTAAGAGGTATTAATAACTCTGTAACAGCCGATGAATATATACGCATGATTGCCTTATGCCGAATTATGCTTCCCAACATTATAAACATACAGGCTTCATGGTTAACAGTAGGCAAACAAGTGGCTCAAGTATGTTTATACTCGGGAGCGAACGATTTTGGTTCTATTATGATTGAAGAAAATGTAGTTTCAGCAGCCGGTGCACCGCATAGATTTACATCCAACGAAATTCAGCAAGCTATTAAAGAGGCAGGCTTTATTCCAAAATTGAGAAACCAACAATACGAGTTTAGAGAATTGCCTGAAATGTTAGAGCAACAAGTGATAAATTATTAATATTTTTAGTATATTTATATATATTTTTACTTCTTGAAAAATTTACTAGGTATATGTTTTGCGATAATTATATTCTTTCTATATAATATTTCATTTGCAACACATAATAGAGCCGGTGAAATAACCTATTGCCATGTTTCGGGGTTAACTTATCAAATAACTATTACTACGTACACCAATATTAACGCATGTGCAGCCGACAGGTGTCAGTTAGAAATTAATTTTGGTGACGGTGATATTGATACCGTTACACGAAGCAATGGAGGTGCTTGTCCTTCGGGATGTGGATCATGTAGTAATTGTGGTGAACCAATACCGGGAACTGAAACTAAAAAAAATATTTATACTACTACACATACCTATTCTGGGGTGGGTACTTATATCATAAGCGTAATTGATCCTACCAGAAATGCGGGGGTTTTAAATATACCAAACTCTGTAGATGTTCCTTTTTACCTGGAAACAAAATTGATTATTTTCCCGGGCTTAGGAAATAATTGTTCTCCCTATTTAGAATACCCTCCTATTGATGTAGCATGTATTGGATTAACATATGAACACAGTCCGGGTGCTGTAGACCCGGATGGAGACAGTTTGGTTTTCTCCTTAATTTCTTGTAAAGGACAAGGTGGATTAGACATACCCGGATTTGTATTTCCGCATCTTACTCCATTTTGCACCTTTGGTACCTTAACGATTAACCCTAATAATGGTCTAATTACTTGGGATTACCCCATTTGCCAAGGCGAATTTAACCTTGCAATCCTCATAGAAGAATACCGAAATGGATACCTTATCGGTTCCCTAATTAGAGACATGCAAATATTGGTTGCTTCACCTTGTCCTAATAATCCTCCGGTTATAAAACCTATTGAACCTATTTGTGCATTAGCCGGCACCTTAATTGAGGATACGATTATTGCTACCGACCCGGATATTGGACAGGTCATCACCCTATCAGCCAGTGGTTTACCACTAAGCTTATCGTATAAACCTGCTCAATTTAATAACACATCAGCGGCCGACTCGGTAGCCTCTTTTTTTACCTGGGATACCGATTGCGAACATGTAAGGCCAAACGAGTATCAAGTAACGTTTAAAGCGGAAGATAATCATCCAACCGTTAAATTAGTAGATTACGAAACACTTCCCATAAAAATAATTGCTCCTCCTACCCAAATTACAGATATTTCTGCCCAAGGAAATGAAATTACTATAGATTGGGAAATATCCGACTGTGCAAATGCCTCCTGTTACAATGTATACAGAAGAATAGATTCTTCGGGATATATTCCATTAAAATGCGAAACCGGTGTGCCCGTATATACGGGCTATGAACTAATATCAAACATTGAAAACATTAACAATCACCTTTTTATCGATAATAATACCGCTATTGTTCATGGCCAAAAATATTGTTATATAGTAACCTATTGTTTTAATAACGGAGCAGAAAGTCAAGCTTCTAATGAAGTATGTATTGAACTAAAACAAGATGTACCATTAATTACGCATGTTAGTATTTCTAAAACCGACATCGCTACCGGAAAAGATACCATACGCTGGGCAAAACCTACCGAGTTAGATACTTTAACCTTTGCAGGACCTTATCAATATAAAGTATTAAGGTCAACCGGATTTAACACCCCTTCCGATTTAGTGTATACTTCTGCCTTGTATAATTTTTTACATGAAAGCGACACAACTTTTATAGATACTTTATTAAACACTCAAACCAATCAATATAACTATTCCGTTGAAATTTATTACGATACCGACAAAAGATACGGAGTTAGTGATCCGGCTTCTTCGGTTTTTTTAAGTTCAACCCCTACCGATAATGCATTGATATTACAATGGAATGAACAAGTTCCCTGGACAAATGAAAAATACTGGCTATACAAAAAAGATGACTTGGGAGCTTTTAATTTAATAGATACTGTTTATGGAAAGCAATATACAGATACAGGACTTGTTAATCAAAAAGAATACTGTTATTATGTGGTTTCTGTAGGTAAATATTCTATAGATGGTATACTTAATCCATTAATTAACTATTCTCAAATTCATTGCAATGCGGCTCAAGATAACGTAGCTCCATGTGCTCCTTCTTTAGATGTTTTAACCGATAATTGTAAAGAATATGAAGTTATATTGCAATGGAATAAACCGGATATAAGTTGTGCCGATGATGTTGTAAAATATCATATGTATTACTCTCCACATCCGGACAGCGCATATACCAAACTTGATTCCATATTAAACTCAACGGATACCTCATATACATATTATAATACTTACTCTATTGCCGGTTGTTATTATGTTACTGCACTAGATACATTTTTAAACGAAAGCACACCTTCTGATACCATGTGTGTGGATAATTGTCCCGAGTATACATTACCCAATGTATTTACACCCGGGAGTGATGGGTTAAACGATTTATTTATGCCGTTCCCTTATCGATATATTGCTGAAATAGATTTAAATATATACAATCGCTGGGGTGAAAAAGTTTTTTACTCAAGCAATCCTAACATAACATGGGATGGAAAGCATATGAAAAATGGTAAAAGTTGCTCTGCAGGGGTGTACTATTATGTATGTGAAGTATCAGCCATACAATATACAGGTATTGAAAAATTTACTTTACACGGATACATTCATGTAATGCCCGAAGAAATAAAACCCAGCGGATTTTAAACTATGTTTACCGGTATTATTGAAACCATAGGAACCATTGAAAAAATTGAAAATGAACTGGATAATGTACATATAACCATTACATCGGAAATTAGCCAAGAACTTAAAATTGATCAAAGTATTTCACATCAGGGCGTGTGCCTTACTGTTACACAAAAAAACCATCACTCACATACAGTTACCGCCATACAAGAAACTTTGCGAAAAACCAATTTAAAACACCTTAAAACAGGAGATCTTGTAAATTTAGAACGCTGCCTAAAAATAGGTGATCGATTAGATGGCCATTGGGTACAAGGACATGTAGATTGTACTGTAAAACTGTTAAAAGCACAAACACTAAACGGAAGCTGGGAGTACGTATTTGAACTACCTGAAACGTTTAATTCCTTAGTGGTACCAAAAGGTTCGGTATGTATTAATGGAGTAAGCCTAACGGTAGTAGATGTTGGACAAGGTTTTTTTTCGGTGCATATAATCCCGTATACATTCGAACACACTACGTTTAAAACCTTAAATGAAGGAGATGAAGTAAACATAGAATGGGATGTATTGGGGAAATACATTCACAACATGTTAAAACACAGACTCGGGAATATTTGAAGAAATAGAATTTTGCATGTACTTTACAGTTCTTATTATGTTGTAAATCAGTTGATCAAATATACAAATTGAAATGAAGCAGAGCGAAGTTCAGCGAATACTTTAAAAAAAGCAATTACAGAATAAGCTAAAACTTATTTACTTCAATTGTATAAAAATCTTTTATTATTTACACCCTTACCCCCATCAAACAAATATCATCGGTTTGCTCCATATCTCCTTTCCAAGTTGTATAATGGGTATGTATCACTTGAAAAAGCTCCGCTAAATTTTGTTGATGGTGTTCTGTTAAAATGTGTTCTAAATGTACTTTTTTAAACTTTTCGAAGCCATTACTGCTCAACTGATCGTATATACCATCGGTAAACATAAAATACCTTTCTTGGGTTTGTATGGGTTTAGTGGTTTCGTTCAAATTTTCAGCGGAATTAAAAAATAAACCTCGGTTGGGTTCTATTTTTTCTAACACTTGATTATGCAACACCCATAAAGGGATATTAAATCCGCAATAATTTAAAGTTTGATTGCTCGTATCAAAAATACAAATGCCAATATCGGCTGCATCGTTTAATGGACTATTTTGTGCAGACGTATGAAACATGGTGTGTAAGGTATTGTAAAATTCTAATAAAACGCTTTTTGCATGTAATGTATTGGATGTTGTGAATATGTTGTTTAATATGGTAATTACTGCTGAGCTTAAAATAGCTCCAGGTACACCATGACCGGTACAATCTCCAATAACCCAAACAATTTTATCGTGTATTTTTTTTACCAAATAAAAATCACCACTTACAGAATCTTTAGGTAAAAAAAGTATTTCTACTTCTTGAAATACCTGTTGTAATGATTTTATATCGGGAATTAATAACTGCTGCATTTTAGCAGCATAAGCAATGCTTTCTTGTAATAAATTGTTTTTTTGATGAATAATATTTTTTTGGGTATTTAAAAGAATATTGTTTTTTTGAAGTGAGTCTTGATACGAAAATAATTTAAGTAATAAATTGACCTTTGTTTTAAGTATATTCTTATCAACGGGTTTATATAAATAATCGATGGCTCCATACTCTAAGCCTTTTACAACCTGGTTAGGCTCTTTATTAAATGCGGTTAAAAATATGATGGGTATGTGTTGTGTAAACTTATTTTGTTTAAGAAACTTTGCCAATTCATATCCATTAATTTCGGGCAACTGTATATCTAAAACAATGAGGTGTATATCGTTAAAAAAAATAATGGGTATTGCCTCTTGTACACTTTGTGCTTTGTGCAACACTTTATGATCATCTTTTAAGAAGTGCTCTAATAATACTAAATTTGATAATACATCGTCAACTATTAAAACCTGATGAACGGCTTCAATTTCAGAAAGAGTCTCTAACTCAGATTGATTTTTAAAAACAGATAATTTTTGAAATGAAAAAGAATTAAAAGGGATTAAGTGTATATGATTGAGCGGTGTTTTAATAAAATCTTGGGATAATGGTAAATCACTTTCTTCAAATACTACGGCAATTTGTTCATTTGTATTGTGTAGTTGAGGGTTGCTTATATAGGTACTACAATCCGTAAGTAAAAAATATCCAGACTTTTTATCCTTTTCTACTTCAAATTCATGAAAATCCTTTATTTCATGCACATACCACTCGTAGTGCAACACCTCGGGAGATTGTTTAATTTTTTCAACTAAACGGGCATTATTTGACCACAAAAATAATACATCCGGTTGCATAGAGAATAGATTGTTTTTTGTGGTACTAAGGTACGGGAAAGTTTACGAACAAAAAATACGGTATTGAAATATAAAAACTTTTATTTTATCGTATTTTTTATTTACTTTGCATTCTCAAAAAAACGAAGGTCGCGTAGCTCAGTTGGATAGAGCAACTGCCTTCTAAGCAGTCGGTCGCACGTTCGAATCGTGCCGCGATCACTCAAAGGCTCTGAATAAGAGCCTTTATTTTTTAAGGTTGTATCATCATTTTAAATCCCTTTCCGTGTATGCTAATAATTTCAATAGAAGTATCTTCTTTTAAATATTTTCTGAGTTTAGTTAAATAAACATCCATACTTCGAGAGTTGTAGTATGAATCGTCTCCCCAGATTCTTTTTAAAGCTACTGACCTATCGATGATTTCATTTTTATTTTCACACATTATTTTTAATAGTTCACTTTCTTTAAAGGTAAGTTTTTGGGGTTTTTCATTCAATATAAGCTTTTGTTGCTCTGGGTAAAAAATGTATTTTCCAACTTGGTACTCGTGTGCCAATTTATTTTTTGAAGAATCATTTCCAACCCTTTTCATAATGGCTTGAATTCTATAAATCAACTCTTCCATGCTAAATGGTTTAGTTAAATAGTCGTCTGCTCCTATTTTAAATCCCTCAATTTTATCTTCTTTCATGGTTTTTGCGGTAAGAAATAAGATAGGCGTTTTTTCATTCACGCTTTTTATTTTTTTAGCCAATGTAAAACCATCCATTACCGGCATCATAACATCTAAAATACACAAATCAAAGTTTCCCTTAGTAAATGTATCAAATGCAGACTTTCCATCGCGAGTTAAAGTGCTTTCAATACCTTTTGCTTGTAAATATTCGTGCAAAATAATACCCAAATTTGTATCATCTTCTGCCACTAATACATGTAAATTATTATTCATACGGTAAAAATATAGAAAATTTACTTCCAACTCCGGGCTGACTTTCTAATTTTATTAAACCCCGGTGTTTTTCAACTACTTGCTTAACATAACTTAAACCCAAACCAAATCCTTTTACGTTGTGAATGTTTCCGGTTGGAACCCGGTATAATTTTTCAAATACCCTGGGTTGATCTTCTTTTTTAATACCGATTCCTTTATCGGCACAATGCAACACAAAATAATCGGAAGTACTTTCGGTAGAAATTTTAATGTATACGGTATCGTTTGAAAATTTTATAGCATTATCCAATAAATTATAAACGATGTTTGTTATATGCGTTTTATCTCCCATAATAAAATAATTCAATGCGTTTAATTCTAAATCCAGTTTACCTTGTTTTTCCTCAATAAATAAACGCATATTTTCACATACATCCATAATTAATGTATGCATATTTATTCGCTCCATTTCCAGGGAATAGTTTTCATTTTCCAAACTGGCATGTTGCAATACTTTTTGCACAATTTTTTCGAGCCTAACAGACTCATCTCCAATCATTTGGATGTACTTTTGGGATAATTGTTCATTTTTAGAAAAAATCGGGTCGGTTATAGCTTGGTACGCAAGATGAATGGTCGAGATAGGTGTTTTTAATTCGTGTGTCATATTATTAATAAAATCATTTTTTATTTCGGAAAGTTTCTTTTGATATATTATGGTAGAAATTGTTTTATAAAAAATATATATCATCGCTAAAATAACAATAGCCGAGAGTAGGAGTATACTTAAACTGTTTTTTAACACCAAAAAATGAGCGTTTCTGAAGTGAATATTAAGGGTTGCATTTGAAACCAGAATATCGTTGGGATATAACTTTTTAGAAAATTCTGTTTGTTTAATTTCCTTCATATATTTATGGGCGTTTTGAGATTTAAGAACAGCTTGTTCTTGACTATTCATAACACAGTATTCAAATTTTCCTTTTATTTGGTACTGTTTAAACGCAAGTATTAAAAGTGAGTCGAGCATATGCTGCGAAATTCTGTTTTCAACCTTTTCGGCAACATTTACCTCCATCAATCTTCTTACAATATCACCTACAAATGCTGTTTTATTGCCTATTTTTTCGAGGATTTGCTTCTCATCTTTAACTTCAGAAGTAAAAAGCGAATCTTCGGTAATTTGAAAATTATTGTTTTTAAAATTTATGTATTCATCGATATCCGAGTTTTGTTGTACTGTAATATGTTTTTCTTCGTTCATGATATTTTTTCCGCTTTTGGTTGTAGATGTAATGGTTATAGCCGGAAAAGAAGATTTGGGAGTCGATTTTTTTATTTCAGAAATTGTAAAAAACTGAATGGTAGAGTCATTTAAATCGGTAGGTACTTTTTGAGTGCTATCATTTTGAAAAAATAAAAATCGAGCTGTTTCATGTGTTTTTAAATTTTCAAGTGTTTCAATTTTTTCTAGCTCATCAATTACCTGATCGAGGGCTTTATTAATTTGAGTATATAAATTCTCTTGTTTTAACGCTATAGCGTTTTTAATCCAATACACCTGAATAAACACTATAGATAATAGTAAAAATGAAAAAGATAAAATAATATAACGTACATTTTTTTCTTTCATGGTTCATGAAAACAATTAAACCATTGTAATCGAATCAAAATTAACTATAATAAGGTAGGTTAAAAAATAATTTACTGATATATGTTGTGAAAAAATGTTATACTTTTGATACAAATAAAATAAGTCATGAATCTTGTATTATTATGGTCGTTGGGTGGTCCGGAAATCATTTTGATTATCGTAGCTTTACTATTGTTATTTGGGGGTAAAAAAATCCCTGAATTAATGCGTGGTTTAGGAAAAGGGATTAAAGAGTTTAAAGATGCAAGCAAAGGAGATGACAACTCCGGTGACAACAAGGTGAATCAAAGCAATTAATTGTTTTTAGGCAACACATTTACGTGGCCATTATAACTTTGAAGTTTACGACTATTTTTATCTCTTAACAGCACTTTCCAAATATATGTATCTTGAGGTACTGTTTTGTTAGATGACATAAATCCTTTATAGGTTCCATCCCATTTATTTTCGTAATCGGTTGTTTCAAAAATCAGCTGTCCATTTCTGTTAAAAATTTGAAATAAATACTCATCCCCCAGTCCATTAATAATAGGCGAAAAGCTATCATTTAACCCATCAATATTAGGTGTAAATGTATTTGGCACAAATATGTTAAACACCGGTAATATTTTAATTTTTTTCTCAATACTATCTATACAACCTTTTTCATTAACTACCTGTAGTTGAACTGTGTATTCTTGATCATTTTCAGGGAATAAATATTGCACTTCTTCACCCTCTATTATTTCATTAAATTCTTGAATATTCCAAACCCATTGTATAATAGAAACACTATCGAAACTTGCTGTTTGACTAAAAGTTACTTCAGGATCTAGGGTTGTTATTGTTTCAGGAGTGTATTCAAAATCTGCAAGCGGTTTTTCATATACTTCAATAAAACAAGGAATTACGCTATCAATGATACAGCCGTGTATCGTTTGAATTTCAACAGAAACATCGTAACATCCTCCTTCGGTAATTTCAAACAAAGGATTACAAGAGCCTGAAAATTCGGGCCAATCGCCCATTTTCCAAGAACACGAAGCTGTTTCTAAGGTTAAATTATTTAACTCTGCTATAAATGGCGGACAACCTTTGTATTCATTGGCAGATATTTCAATTTTAGGATTAATATAATATTCAATCATAAAATCAACGGTATCGTTTTCACAACCAGCGCTTGCTATCAGTTGATAAGTAGTGTTTTGTGGATATGTATTTAACACAGCTTGAATAACCGAGGAAGATTGACCATCACTCCATTCATATACAAAATCGGAGTTTTTACCCCCTAGTACCTCTGCCTCAAGCAACACATCACTTTGATCACATACCTTATTATTGCCAATAATATGAACATTTGTTGGAGCGTAAAAGCTAAATTTGGCGGTATCGTTTTTTGAAGTACATCCTAAAGCATCTTGTACATAAGCAAAAATAATATCGTTATCAGAAACTGGAATTTGCAATACATCCGTTATTTGTCCATTATTCCAGAAATAGGTATACGCACCGAGATTTCCACCACTAGCAGTTGCCGTGAATTCGTTAATACTATCTAAACACTGTATTGAATTTAAAGCGGAAACACTAACCGTTAATTCATCTGGAGAAGTAATATTTATGGTAGCCTGATCGGCACAGTTGTTTGCATCGGTAACCGTTACATAATACGTTCCAAAAGGAATGTTTTGAAGAGTATTTTGATTGGGTGCAGGAATAGACCAAGTATACGCTAAAGGCAAGGTCCCTTGAGAAACTTGCAAGGTAGCTTCTCCATCTGAATATCCAAAACAAGTAACCGGTTTAGTAATAATATTGTCGATACCGGGCCCCTCAATTAGCCAAACGCACACCTCTTTAGAGGCACTACACAACAAAGCATCGGTGACTGTAACTGTATAACATCCATCTATTAAATTAGTGGCTGTTACATTATTTTGATATCCAGCATTTACATCCCAATAAAACTGGTATGGGGAACTACCTCCGGTAACCAAACTAACGGTAGCATCACCGGTAGGATTATGGCAAACGGATGGATTACTTGTTAACGTTAATCTTATACTATCAGGTTTAGATAAATTAGCCTCATCGATCATTTTACAACCATTTAGATCCGTTACCGTTAAGATGTATTTTCCAGAATCTAAATTATTTAAATTTGGAGTAATAGCTCCTGTATTCCAAGAATATAAATACCCCGGAACTCCCCCCTGAACATTTGCGATAATAGTACCATTTATAGTATTGTAGCAAGTAGGATCAGCGGATACTATATCGATTTGAATTTTAGCAGGTTCGGTAATAAGTACTGAGTCTTTTTTTATACATCCATGAGCATCAGTAATAGTTACATAATTATAACCTTTACATAACTCATCATTTATATTTATAGCCATTCCATTTTGCCATAAATATTGATAAGGTAATGTTCCTCCAGAAGGTGTAATTAAAGCAGATCCATCACAAGAATCAGCACAGGTGGCATTTGTAATATTAGAGATTGCACTAGTCAATTCTGCCGGTTCAGTTATTATGATTAAGCTGTCTTTTACACACCCATCCACATCGGTTACCGTAACACTATAGTTATCTGCTAATAAATGTTCTGCGTGGTTATTATTAAAAAATGAAACATTTGCACTCCAAACATAATTAAATGGAGCATTTCCATGAGAAGGATTTAATAGTATTTCACCATTATTTAGAGCAAAACAGCTCGCGTTTATAATAGTAGGATTTAATCTTAGTTGAACTATTTCTGTAATATTAACAAACGTGTCTAACACACAATTTTTTTGATCTGTAATAGTTACTTGGTAGGTTTGTCCTGATAAATTTATAGCCGTTTGTGTTATTTGATTTCCTGTATTTACATCCCATTGATAGTTAAATATGCCATTTCCCCCAACTGGTAAAATAGTGGCTGATCCATTATTTGCTGGACAAACCGGTTGTATTACTTGTATATTTGCCGTGATTTTTAACGGTTCTTTAATAGTAACCATAGTATCATGTTCGCAACCATTTGCTTCAGAAACGGTTACATAATAAGTTCCGGCAGATAAATTGTTTGCAATATCAGAAACTTGGTTATTAGCATTAACATCCCATAAAAATGTATAAGGAGAAACTCCATTTCCAGGAATTACCTGTGCTATTCCATCGCTTCCGTTATAACAGGATACACTATCTGTTTCTATAGAAATCGTAATTTTTTGTGGTTCACTAACATATACAAAGGTGTCTTTTATACAACCCCAATAATCTTTTACTGTAACAAAATAAGTTCCTACTGAAAGACCATACGCAGTATCGGTTGTTTGATTTCCGGTATTCGCATCCCATTCAAATGAATACGGTTGCCAGCCACCTTGTGCATTCACCGATGCTTTTCCATCCGAACCACCTATACATGTGGTTTCGTCATGATTAGGATTAAGTGTTAACGGAGCACTAGGAGAAGATATAGAAATATTGCTTAATACATTTGTGCAACCATTAGCATCTGTGATTGTGCAATGATACATACCGGGCGATAAATTTTCTGCTAAATCGGAAGTATTACCAACAATACCTCCACCCCAAGAATATTGATAAGGAGAAACTCCTCCCGATGCATTTATTTTTATTAAACCTGAGTTCTCTCCGTAACAAGCTACATGAGCAAAAATGTAATTTGCATTTAACGGAAGAGGCTCTTCTATTGTAATGGTAGTATCAATTATACAATGATTAGCATCTTCGATAATGACTGTATAATTAGATGCTGATAGGCCATTTGCTAAAGCGGTAGTTTGTTGGTTTTGATCATCCCACAAATATGCATACGGTTGATTACCTCCTGAAATTGTTACCTCTGCCGATCCATTATGTTGTCCATGACATAATGCATCTTGAATATTTACCTGACTAACCTCTAATAACTGTAAAGGCTCCAAAATATTAAAAAAGGTGTCAAGTTCGCATAAACGATTATCTGTAACGGTAAGATAATACGTATTAGCAGATAAATTATTCGCTGTTGACTGATTTCCGGTATTGGCATTAATACTCCAATTATAAATATATGGACTTACACCACCTGACACCATTACATCAATATTTCCATTAGCATCACCTTTACACTGAACATCCGATATATCTGCAAGTAAAGAAAGTATTTGAGAAGGATTGGTTAATATAAAATTCCCTGTTTTTTGACAACCTTTTGCATCGGTTACGGTTACCGAATAATTACCATGAGATAAATTTACTGCAGAAGCAGCATTTAATAAAGGATTATGAGACCAAGAGTATTGATAATTTCCGTTTCCTCCACTAACATTTAAATGTATTTCACCATCTGATTGATCTTTGCATTTTACATCTTGAATAACTGCGTTTAACGTTATTTCTAAAGGAGCATTTAACGTATACGTAGAATCATCAATTCCACATCCTAATAAATCTTTTACTTTAATTTGAATAGGACCACTACACAAACCCGTGTACACGGTATTAATAGGTTGCCAAGATAATCCACCGTTTATACTTACCTGATCGGAAAGATTATCAAAAACTTTAATGGTTCCATCACAATCGCCAAAGCATGAAATGGGAGAAACTTGTATACTATCAATAGAAGGACAGTATACTTTTACTGTTTTAGTAACACTTGCAGCACAATTACCATTATTTACCTCGTACGTAATATTATGTACCCCACAACCGGCATTAACAGGATTAAACTGATTTCCAACAATACCGGAACCACTAAAAACTCCACCACTAATTACAGGATTTAAGTTGACTGCCGGGCTGTTATCGCAAAAAGGACCTACTGAAGCAAAATCGGCATTTGGAGGCCCTAAATAACCCTGTGCAGTACTAGCATAACTAGCAGGACAACCATTTACATCGGTTACATTAAACGAAAATATTTGTCCGGTATTTAAACCAGATATAGTGAATTTTCCACCATGAGCATTAACAACTGAGGGGCTAATAGACCCTGATCCGGTGTTAACAATAGTATATGAACCTGCAAAAAACTGAGGATATCCTCCATTAATGGTAACCTCAACCGTACCATCACATTTTTGATCAACATTAAACGTGATTGGATTTAAAAATGTAACATAAATGGGTGCTCCAGTTTCAAAGCAACCATCATTATTGTTATCGATTAAATTGATAATATTATTATCGGCAGTTGCGGGTAAAAAACAAAATTTATTATCCGGTTGCCCCGTAATGGCATGTATGGTAGATGAACTTGCTCCATTATTATTTTTACATATTCCGGCAGACGTTACAGGTGTTAAATTAGCATTTGGGATTAAAGTATTTAAGTAATTTGGGTCGTTATCGGGATTAGCTACAGTAGGACCTGTGCCTTTAAATACCATGTATGAAAATGTTGGTGTGCATCCTCCTATTCCACCACAGCCACTAGGGGGTAATGTGAAATTATTGTTTGAATTAATTTGTAAATGATCGTTTAAACACAACACAAAATGGTTGGGGGCTTGATTATAGTTAATAGACTTACTAGGACCAGAATTAAATCTTGTGCTTACATTATACGTTCCAATACTCGCATTACATTGAGATAAAATTTTGTTATTAAGAGAAATAACAAAAAATAAAAAAAATAAGTTTCGTAATAAATTTAAAACCATTATATAATTTTATACTTATCACTTCAACGTATATTTTTTAATAAGGTTGCTAAAAACGAATATTTAATATGTAAAATTTAACGCTACCTTAACAAAGTAAAGTGCCCGGATAGGTTGTATGATTTGCCGTCAAACCCTGTTGCATTCATTAAATAGTAATATGTTCCATCGGGTGCTATTTGTCCAGATTTGGTCCTACCATCCCAACCTGAGAAACTAAAATTATTCCATTCATAAATTTTTAATCCCCATCGATCAAAAATTTCAACAAAAAGCTCATTCATTCCGGTAGTTTGAATGATAAACTTGTCATTATTTCCATCGTTATTTGGCGTAAAAACATTAGGAACAATAATACTTGAGCTTGCATCAACCATAATATATATTGAATCTATTGCACTACAATACGCATTACTCACCGTTAAATAAACCCAATAATTTCCATACTCACTAAATTGATAGGTAGGGTTAATGATGGTAGAAAAAGAATCTGAAGGAAACTCATATAAATAATTTGTAACGTTATCAGTACTAATTTGAGAAAAAGAAACCAGTAATGGATTAAAACCTTTGGTGGTATCGGCAAATATAGATGTTTCGACCGAGTTAGTATCTTTAATTTCAATAGATGCAAATTTTGAACAACCAAAAATATCGGATACTGTTACATTGTAAATACCAGGAGTTAAATTATATGCCGTGTCATTCGTTTGACTTAAAGGATCGTTCCATAAATAAGTATGCAATCCAGTTACATTTAAAACATTTACATATGCATACTCATTTTTACCACAATTGTTGTTGCTTGCCCCTATATTAAAATTAATTTCATCATATTGATAAATTTGAATGCTATCGATTTTTAAACATCCATTGGCATCGGTTACCGTGAAATAATAAGTTCCTGCACTTAAATTATTGGCAACCGAATCTGTTTGATTATTTGCATTACTATCCCATTGGTATGTATATGGTGATGTTCCAAAATATGGTGTAATTAATGCGACTCCATTGTTAGCCGAATAGCAAATAGTATCTGTATTATTTTTGTTGATTAAAATTTCTGCAGGCTGGTTAACTGTAATTGAATAAACTGTATCACATCCATTTACATCGGTTAACGTTACCAGATATGTTCCGGCTATTAAATTATATGCTGTGTCTGTAGTTTGACTATTTGCGTTAGCATCCCATAAAATAGAATATGGTGTTGTTCCTCCTGTTGGATTAATTATAGCTAATCCATTACTATCAGCAAAACATGAAACGTTTATAACATTAATAGATGCTTCTAAAACATTAGGTTGTGTTAAGCTAACATTAATAGTTTTATTACATAAAAGTGAGTCGTAAATAGTAATAACATAAACACCTGCAAATAAACTATCTTGATTATTTGTTACGTTAATGCTTGAATTGCTCCACTCATACGTGTAAATAGGTGTTCCTCCTGAAACAGATAACTCAATATACCCATCGGAAGCGCCAAAACAAGAAGGTGCATTTTGAAGAACTGAAATAAATAGTTCGGGATTGACATAAACGGTTACTGTATCTCTATAGCTTTTACATCCAAAACTATCGGTTATCTGTACATAATAATTTGTGGTTAATGTAGGAGAAACTAGAAAGGGATTTCCGATATGAATCGGAACTCCACCAACAGCATTAGCATACCAATTAAATATTACTGGGTTACTTGAGTTTGCGAATAATAACACACTATCGTTATAGCAAATTATGGTATCTTGTACATCCAATTCCGGATTAGGATTAACAATCATTGTAACAGGTGTTCTACCGCTTTTACAACTTAATCCAATTTGAGCTTCAACATAATATGTAACGGTAGAATCAGGATTTGTAGTAAACGTTTGTCCTATATTTACGAGTGACCCTCCAGTTGGCTGTGAGTACCAATAGTAAACAGTTGCTCCTGGACTATTAGCTTGTAACTGCCCCCAGTTTCCTAAGCAAATAGTATCATTTACAGTAACCGGATTACTTGGTGCAGGTTGAATAGTTATTAACAGTGAGTCTCTGATTGAACTAGAACATACTCCTCCTACTGCCTCTAAATACACCCAAGTATTTATTGTAATATTTGGTATTACAAGAGTATCTCCTGTACCAATAAGATTGCCTCCAACAGGTGCATCGTACCAATTTAAAGACGATCCTGAGCCACTTCCGATTAATATAGCAGTATCTCCAGAGCATACAGCATAAGGAGATGAAGAAATAATATTAGCAGAAGATCCGACACCAATATTAAAGTCCCCAAGAACATACACCCAAGTAGATGGACTTGAATTTACCGTACTATCGATATAGGCAGAAGATCCAGGATTTTGAATAATTAAATCACGAGCTCTAACAATTCCGGTATAGTATAATCTTCCTAGTGTAGTATCTGAAGCCAAACGTTCAATATAAATACTATCATTATGTAAATAGCTTGCCCAGTTAACCGAAAAATCATTATTAAACTCAATAAATAGTGAATTTATCTGTGTAGGATCTGCATTATTTGCATTATATGCCCCAGCAAGAGGGGTGGTAGGAAACGTTTTAGTTGTTAACGTTAAATAATGTTTCTCACACGTTCCGGTCGCCTGATCTTGGATATAATTTGATTCATTATCCATTCCTACATAGGTAGCCAACTTTATCACACCATTTTCATCAAACACCAACATAAACCCTGAGCTTTCACCTGATCCACCCCATCCATTTATTAAGCCGGCAGGAGCAGATTTAAAGTAAGCTCCTCCTCCAGGATTATATGTAGGTATATCTGTACTTGATGTTTGGGATGTTAAAATTAAATCATTATTACTGTTTACTTCAATATTTGAAAAAGAAAGTCCTTCTAGTCCCATGCCTCCATATAAAGTGCTCCACACTAACGTTCCTGAACTATTAAATTTTGAAATTGTATAGTCGTATTTATCGGCAATTGTATTGCTAAAATAAGCCCCTCCCCCTGGATCAACTAAAGGAATAGCATTTGCATTATCAGATCGAGCAAAAATATATAAATCGTTATTTTTATCGAACTTTATTCCCATAGGATCCGAATAACCTGTACCACCAAAATAAGTCCCCCAAATTTGATTTAAGTTTTGATCAAACATATATATAAACATTTCTGTTTCTGTTCCAGTAAAGCTTGATTGATTAAAAGCTCCGATTCTGTTAACTACATCGGGTACTACGGTAAATGTATAATTAGAAGACACAATGGCTATATTTCCATTATTATCGGTAGCCATATTGATATAAGAATATGCATTTAAATATGTTGAGTGTATCATTTGCCCTGTAGTGATGTTAAATTTAGACAAGAACCCTCGGCTACCAGTTCCACTATAGGTTTTATAATATGCTCCACCTCCTTGATTGATTAAAGGAAAATCATTGCTATTGGTGGTACCCGTTAAATAAAAAATATTGTTATCAAAAGCAATTCCATGGTCATAATAACTGTTTTGGCCACCACTACCCCCTAAATAGGTTGACCAAACTAACTCCCTGTTAGTATTAAACTTTGCAAAATAAATATCTAAACCAAAGCCCGTAACATTAAAACTTGGATCAAAATAAACAGTACCTCCTGGGTTCACCAATGGTAAATCGGCATAATATGTATTTACTTGATAGAATAAATTTCCCGTTGGATCAACTTCAGTATTTCCTCTTATTCCCACAGTACCTCCTAAGGTAGTTCTTTCAAAATATGTTGACCAATTTAATGTTGGATCAATTACCAAGGTTTTAAAATCATTAATTTTTTCTAAAGCATAAAATCCAAATGTTAAAGAGTCTATTTTTTTAAACATAACTTTTTCTTCAGATCCATCTTCTTGATAAAAAGAAAATGGAATAATCTCCGAAATATTTCCAAATTCATGCTCTATTTGAATATATGTATTTTCTAGAATTGTTAACTTTTTTGCCCCATTATATCGAAGTTTAATATCTTCAATATTTGCTCCTGGTTTTAATACTATATCGTACTTTAAGCCTTTATTTTCATACTTAAAAATAAGATCGATATTAGGATATATATTTTCGTAAATCACTTTATTGTATGACTCAACATTTTTGATTCCTCTAGGGCAATGAGCTAAATAAAAGTTTTGATAATGCTTGTTTATAGAGGCTTCATCAAATAAAATATTAGTGTTGTTAATGTTTGAATTTACAAACTCCAAATCAAGCCTATGAACTTTTAACTTCATAGAGAGTTCTTTTGCTTTTATTATATCGCCCAGTTTTAAAGCGGAATCACTTTTTTCATTAGGCTCAGAATACAGTTCATGAAATGAATATATGATCTTATCCTTTAAAAAAAACATTCTGGAGTTTTCGTTCTCGAAAGTAAACTGAACCTCTGGATGTGCATTGCCGTGCATATCTGAAACTTGTCCCTGGTTTGGAGTAAACTGAGCATGAACTTTTATAGCAAAATATAGTAATACCATTAAAAAGATAATCTGTTTCATAATCCGTAGAAATTAAAAAAATAGGTATACAAAGTTACTGAAAAATAAACTATCAAAAAAAACAAGAATGATTCTACAGCACTAAAACTCAGAAAAACGATTTTTTAAAATACTCATGAATAAGTAATGGAGCTATTGAAACACCTCTGGAGCCTAATCCATTAATCATGTGCATATTTTTAATGGATGGATGTTCCAAACAAACAGGCAGCCTATTCATGGTAGTTGGCCTAACCGAAGCTTCATGATGTATAATTTTGTAAGAAACATCAAAATCAAACCCTTCAAAAACATCCATTAATATTTGCTTTCCCTGAAGTGAAGGTTCATCACTTAAATCGTTTCGGTCGTAAGTTGTGCCAACTTTATACAAGTTATTTCCCATAGGAACTATAAAGCCATTTTTATGCAACACACAATCGATTATTTTAGGTAATTCTGCATATACATCTATTAACTCTCCTTTTGTTGGAGCCATTTTAATAAAATCTTTAAAAAACGGATTATTAATCACTTGATATCCTTCGCAAAAAATAATTTTTTTAGTCTTTATTTCCGAATTACCCAAATTAATTCTAAAACCAAATGTATCTATCGAAATATTTTCATGTTTTAAAGAATGTTGCAAAAGAACACCTTTTTGTATTAAAATATTTTTAACTGCATTTAACATATTACGAGTATTTACATATCCCGACTTTGCAACCATTCCGGTATTTGGATATGTATGATTATGATCGAGAATAATATATTCCTTTAATGCGTCTGATTTATATATCCACTCATTCTGTTCAAACTCACTGCTAAAAAACTTTCTTAAGCCAACTGGAAAAAAAAACTTTTCACCAGCATATTGCTCTAATTCGGGATAAAATGTATGCAAAAATGTAAAGTATTCATCAGCACGTTGAACTTTAGATATCCGCTTAAATGAAATAGGATTAAATAAGCCTGCAGCTACTCTTGAAGAAGAATTTTCTTTGAAATCATCAATCACTACAAAAGGGATGTGATGCTTTATGCAATGATAAGCCATAAAACTTCCGGCTATACCTTGCCCTATTATTGCAATATCATACATTTTTATTATCGAATAATGAATCCATTTCGTTACGAGGATGGAATTGTTGAACGATTTGTTGTAAATATTTACTATCCATATGCGTATAAATTTCGGTAGTAATAATAGACTCATGTCCTAGCATTTGCTGAATTACTCTTAAATCTGCTCCTCCTTCCAACAAATGAGTAGCAAATGAGTGCCTAAAAGTATGTGGACTAACATTTTTTTTAATATTTGCTTTTTGGGCTAATTGTTTAACTATGGTAAAAATCATTTCTCTTGTTAATTTTGCTCCCCTTCTGTTTAAATATACATATTGCTCATTACCTTTTTTGGGGAGTTGACTATTTCTAACATTTGATAGGTATACGTTTAAATATTTTATAGCTGTTTGCGAAATAGGAACCCATCGTTCTTTATTTCCTTTACCTATTACTCTTAAAAATTGTTCTTCAAAAAATAAATCTTGAAATGTAAGATGCGTTAACTCAGAAACGCGTAACCCGCAACTAAATAATGTTTCTAGTATCGAATGGTTTCTAATTCCTTCGGGAGATGAGTGATCAATACTTGCTATCATTTCATCAATTTCAGTTACTCCTAATACATCGGGTAGTTTTCGGGTATTTTTGGGTGCTTCAATTTTATCAATTGGATTTTCAGTGATTTTATGAATACTGAGTAAATATTTAAAAAATGTATTTAATCCTGAAATTATCCTTGCTTGTGTGTTTTCAGAAATTCCATATTCTTGAAGCCATTCTAAAAAACTAAGTAGGGTATATTGATTAATATCTGATTGATTATAAAGCATTAAAAAATCTGAAAATTTCTTAACATCCCTGCTGTATGCCTGAATAGTATTTTCTGAAAGACTTTTTTCAAGCATTAAATAACTCTCAAATGCTAATAATTCATTTGAAAGTAAATTTGACATGGTATATTAAAGATTTACTTTTTTTGGTAACCTTTTTGTTTTGCCATCTCTTCAAGTCTTTGCTGCCAAGAAGATTTTTTCTTTGGATTTTTAGCAATTTTAATTTTATTCGCCTCAATTTTAGCATGTATCGCTTTCTCGTCAATAAAATATTTTTTTATAACCCATTGTTGAGCGATAGATATCATATTAGCTGCAAAGTAATAGTAACTTAAACCTGCTGCAGTAGAGTTAAAAAAGAACAATAACATGAACGGCATAAAATAGGTCATAATTTTCATTTGTTGTGCTTGCGGACCACTCATGGTGGTTACCTGCATGTTCATTTTAGAGTATAAAAATGTAGATATGGCCATCAAGATAGCGAATAAACTTACGTGACTACCGTAAAATGGGATATTAAATGATAAATCTAAAATAGAATCGTATGTAGATAAATCTTCGGCCCATAAAAATTTCTCCTGCCTAAGCTCAATAGATGCTGGGAAAAACCTGAATAACGCAAATAATATTGGCATTTGTATTAATAGGGGAATACATCCTGCCAGAGGGTTTACTCCGGTTTTTCTATACAAATCCATCATGGCCTGCTGTTTTTGGAGAGGATCTTTTTCTTTAAACCGTTCGTTAATAGAATCGACTTCGGGTTTTAAAACCTTCATTTTGGCACTTGAAACATAGTTTTTATAGGTTACCGGGAAAAGTAAAATTTTAAAAACCAACGTAAGCATTAAAATAATCACTCCATAACTCCAATGAAAACCATCAAAAAAATTGAATACCGGTATTACCAAAAATTGATTTACCCATCCAAAAATACCCCATCCTAAATCAATAATTTTTTCCATTCCATGATCTAAACTTTTTAGAGTTTTATAATGATTTGGTCCCATATATATTTTCATTTCACAGGAAGAAATGGGAGTATTTGGAAGCGGTAAAGATACTCTTGCACGCATATTTTTAATATTTAATGGCGAGCTATTATCTTCTTTCGTTTCAATAAATCCATTGGTTTTACTAAACCCTTCTTTACTTATTAATGCAGTTGAAAAAAATTGTTGTTTAAAAGCAATCCACTCGGCTTTTGCTATTAAATCGACCTTTGAATAATCTCTTTCTGAAATATAATCTCTGTCTTCATCCTTATACTTGTAATATATGGTAGAAGTATTTTTTTCGTTTTCTAAATTTTTTTCTTTAGATAAAGCGGTCAGACTAAAGTCAAGCGATACCTCTTCCCCACTTTGCTGTATTAAATCTTGAAAATTATGGGCTGAAATTTTAAAATTTATAACAAACGGTGTTTCCTTATCAAATTCATATATAAAATCGATATATTTTTCGGGAATAGCTGTATTTAAGCGGTATGTTATACTTTGTGAAGACGAAGCGTATTTTTGAAATTGTAATTCTTTGGTATTTATTTGCTTGCCTGCATAAAAATACTGAATATTCATGCTTGTTTGCTCAGGATTTAAAAGCTCTAATGGTTTTTGGTCGTATGTTTTGTAATTTTTTAATATAGCTGAATGCAACATAGCGCCTTTTGAGCTGAAAGTTAAAAGTAAATCATCGGTTTCTATGGTAGAAAACTCAGTGCTATCTGAAAATGCCATGGAAAATATCCCTAATTTTTCCTGTAATATAGAGTCTGTGATAACCTCTGTAGTTGTTTCTGTTATATTTTCTTGAGGTATATTTTTAGAAATGGAGTTTTGTACGGTTACATTTTCTTGTTTTTCTTCTTTTGCTAATTGTTCTTGCTTTTGTTTTTGTATTTCTTCGGCACTGGGTTTATTATACAAAAAATACCCTACAAACAATGCGCCTATCAATAAAAATCCTATGGTTTGATTGCGATCCATGATTAAAAATTAATCGTCAAAAGTACATAATTTAAAAGTTAAAAAACCACCCAATGTTATTTTTCCTTTAATTTTTTTAAATAAGGCAACTAAACTTACTTCGACTAACTTATTAATAACTATAAAAACATTCTGTATGAAAAGAACGTTTACTTTGTATACCATAACGCTTGGTATTGCTTTAACCCTTAATCCTATTCGAGTTAAATCACAATTACTATGTAATTTAACGTTCGATAATAGTAGTACCGAAGATTTTTCTGGAAATGGAGTTCATGCCATAAATAACGGATGTACTTTTGTTACCGATCGACATGGAAATGCAAATTCAGCATTATCTATACAAGACAACGCTTGGTTAGAAGGATTATCCACCAATTTTCCCCTTGGAGATGAGCCTCGATCTATTAGCATTTGGTTACAAATGGATGCTTCGAATATTTCTAATGCAGGGGTATTATTTGGCTATGGTGGTTGTAACCCTTGGGGAAGTGGACATGGAATTATGTTAGCGAGAAGTTGTAGTGGTGGGGTTTGTGGTTTAAAAATATATTCGTTTGGTTATGGAGATGATTTTAACATCCCATACAATGCGCCTTTAAATTCTTGGGTTCATATTGTAACAACATATAACGGTTCGGATGCTAAAATATACGTAAATGGGGTCTTAAAAGGAACCCTTGCAAAATCATGGAATACTAAAAAAGGAGCGGGTGTGTACGCTATTGGCAATAGTACTCCATTTAGTCCCCCTTATGCAAACTGCCAATACCTTTCTAATTTTTACAAAGGTAATGTTGATGATATACGTTTATACGGTCATGCATTAACTGACGAAGAAGTATTAGATCTTTATGAAAATAATACTACGAGTATATATGAATACGAAAATAAAAATATAGAAGTTTATCCAAATCCTGCTTTTGAATATATAAAGATAACATCAAATACCGTAATGCAACAAATAAAATTATTTGATATTCAAGGTTCGTTAGTACAAACTTTAGATGTATCCGGAAGTACGGAATATACTTGGTTAATAAACCAACATTTGCCTAAAGGCATTTACTTTTTACAAATACTTAATAATAAAGGAATATTATATACTTCTAAAATACATAAAATTTAATTAACTCTAACAATTTAAATCATGAAAAAACTAATTTTACTAATATTTTTTGGGACAACTCAATATTTTGTTCATGCTCAAAACTGCTTTAATTTTAACGCATACACCGAATCTC
>CAZEIM010000036.1:0-28163 GCA_964512145.1 uncultured Flavobacteriales bacterium | reverse complement strand
GTGGTGTGAGAGGCGCACCCTAATATATCAATGGTTAGGGCCGTCTACTCGATTGTACAATGTTTAGTTCACTCTTTTCAATATCACATTTCTAGGAATAAATTCATCTTCATCTTCATATTTTACCATAAACATATTACTTTTAAATCTAGCTACAATTTCTTGTGTGCTAAAATTATCAATTAATATAGTCAAGGATCCTGCCTCAGCATATTCTTGAACAGTCATAATAATGTTTCCATTTAGTAAAATAATATTCCAAGGTACAGTAGATTGTTGATAAAAAGAATGATCACATAATAAATTATTTTTAAAATATACATCAGCTGTTTTTTGTTTATCCTCAATCCATTCCCATTTGTTAAAAATAATTATTTTCTTAAGTTTTTCAATATCGGAAATAGTAAAAATGCCTTTTTTTAGTTTCTTTAATTCAATAAATTTCCTGTTATCACCTGCATCTCCAGACTTTAAAGTCATTACAGAATCACTAATTAAATCTATTTCTACATGAATACCTTGTTCTTGTTTTTTTGGAAAAAGGCGAGAGTTTGGATCTATTTTTGATTTAAGGATAATTGAATCATTTGTAAATGCATTCGGGTATTTATTAGATTTTAATAACTTAATTACATTTGTAGATCTTAAAGGATGAATAAATAATTCATTATTATTAAATTCTAAAACAAAAAAATCATACCAATTATCAAAAAAATCATGTGTTGTAGGGTCTTTTAGGGCTACGCATGATTTTGAGAGTATTTCATATGAAGACAGAGATCTTTCCGAATAACTGTTTGCTATGGAATCTTTTAATTTTCGATTATTTTGCAAATACTCATAATCTACATTTTGACTAATCCAAAAACCACTATAATTTACTTGAGAAAAAAGCGATTGACTAAACAATAATGCTATTATACATGTAATCTGAAAAAAATGCATTATTTAAGTGTAATTATGAAGGTGCTTCGACTAAATATTGTACAACGATTGTATAAAAGTAATACTTTTATTTTCAATAAATCTACAAAATTTTATTTAGGGTTGTATAATTTAACACTTTACTTAGTATAAAATTCTAAAATTGTTTATATCTGCCATGTTTTTAACTTCTAAATTTTTGTATTTCAAAATATATAATAATTACTATTATTTTTCAATGATGTAAAATTAGATGGGTTTTAATCATAACCCCCCCCCCTTTATAAAACCATTGATTTAACATATCAAATATATGTGATAAAATCTAGTAAAAATATTTTTTGTTTTGTCACGAATTCTAATGCTGTCCTTACTACTCAAAATAACACCTCTTAATGTATAAGAGTTTTTTATTCCCAAAGAGTGTTTTTTTAAATGTATATATTAAAATTTATTTATAATTAATACTTTTATATTTATGAGAGGAATAATAATACTTTACTTATATTTTTTTGCATTACAAAATGGTATTGCTCAAAACTTTAATAATTATTACCGAAAAGGAAATTCTTTTTTTCCGGAAGTAACTAAATACAAACCATGGGGGTGGTTTATATCCCCCGGTTTAACGTATATGTTTCCAAAACCGGGTTCGCACGATAAAACCTTACAAAATCAAACCTATACTTTTAATGCAAAAGGATCTTTAGGTTTATACTTAGATGCCGGTATGTATAAATTATTTAAATATCCGGGTCTTTTCAGATATATGGATTTTGGGGTGGCATATAAAAGCTTGCGAGGAAAAGAACATTTTGAAAGTGAATTAACGCATGGACAAGGATCATTTAAAGACCAGTACATTCTTGGGTTTTTTAACCTACATAATGTGATAGAACTATCTAATCCATGGTTTATCCAAAACTCATTAGGTGTTAATGCTGATTATAGATTTTCTCAACAATATTCTCCTTCTTCCGGAATTTCAGAAACTGTACCTAATGGAAATATAGAGGTGAACATACATTATAAATTTTCGGTTGGATTATTGGCCAGTAAAAAATTTATGATTATTCCTTCGGTAGAAACGCCCTTAATAGGACTTTTATTTAACACACCTTGGTCTGTACATCCATATTTTAATAGTTGGTATCAACCTATTATTTTTTCGGTTCGATTTATGTGGCTGCGAGAAGCAAAAGATGAATGTCCGCCTGTTTTTGCTCCCGGAATGATTGATGGAATGAGGCCGGATGGATTTAATAAATAACACAAGCATATGATGAGTAAATTACCCAACACTGGAACCAGTATATTTAGTAAAATGACTGCTCTGGCTCAAGAGTATAATGCTATAAATGTAGCTCAAGGATTTCCTGATTTTGAAATTGACCCCCTACTTCCCGAATTGGTGTTTTCTTATTCAAAAAAAGGATATAATCAATACGCTCCTATGCCCGGAGCTTTACCACTCCGAAACGAAATTTCCAAAAAAACAGAAAAACTTTATGGTACATATTTTAATCCGGCCAATGAAATTACGATTACATCGGGAGCAACGCAAGCTATTTTTTCGGCTATTTGTGCATTTGTTCACCCGGGCGATGAAGTAATTGTATTTACTCCGGCATACGATAGCTATGTGCCGTCTATTTTGCTTAATCAAGCTACCGTAATAGAAATACCATTAATGGAAGAAAATAATTTTAACATACCTTGGGATATGCTAAAAGAAAAAATAAACACACGTACTCGTTTAATCATATTTAACAACCCTCATAACCCATGCGGAAAAGTGTTTTCTAAAGAAGATATTGAAACATTAGCGGATATTATTAAACCATTTCCACAACTATTTTTATTAAGCGATGAAGTATATGAGCATATAGTATTTGATAGAAATGTATTTGTGCCCACATTTACCCATCCTGAACTTCGCAATAAAACCATATCGGTTTATTCCTTTGGAAAAACATTCCATGTTACCGGTTGGAAAACCGGGTATGTTTTAGCTTCTCCTTCCTTAACGGAAGAATTCAGAAAAGTACATCAATTTAATGTTTTTAGTGGTAACCATCCTGTTCAATTGGCCTTTGCAGAATATATGAGCACATACGATCAATACCATAGTATTTCAGCCATGTATGAGCAAAAGAGAAATGCCTTTTTAGAACAAATTAAAAATAGTGCATTTACCTATACTCCCACCGAAGGAACCTATTTTCAGTTATTATCGTACGATGCTATATCTAACCTCGATGACATAGCGTTTACGGAAGAATTAGTAAAAGAATATAACATTTCTACCATCCCTTTATCTCCATTTTATTATGCCTATTCGCCTCAAAAAAAGTTCATACGTGTTTGCTTTGCAAAAATAGATGAAACACTAAAAAAGGCATCGGAAAAGCTCAAAAATCCTTTAATTAAAGAGTCTATGCATAGTCAGAAAAATAGATCTATCATTATTTAACGAATTTCGCTTCCTGGCTTAACATTTTCTGAAGGCAAAATAAAGCATAGCTTGCCTTCGTCTTCGGCCATTAAAATCATTCCGTGCGATTCAACGCCCCTTATTTTCCTGGGCTCTAAGTTTAGCAATACACTTACTTTTTTTCCTACAATTTGTTCGGGAGAATAATGTTGTGCAATACCTGATACAACCGTTCTTTTATCTAATCCGGTATCAATGGTTAATTTTAATAATTTATCGGCCTTTTCAATTTTTTCTGCATCAATAATTAAACCTACTCGTATATCTAATTTAGTAAAATCATCAAAGCTTATATTAGGTTTTGTTTTTACCTGTAAGGCTTCTTCTACAAATGGTTTTTCTAATTTTTTTAATTGTTTTTGAATCGTTTCATCTTCAATTTTTTCAAATAACAATCCGGGATTTGTAATTTTTACTTGTTCGATGCTAGTATTTTTATATTCTAACAAACTAGCTGTAATCGGTAATTGCAAGGCATTTTTAAGTTTTTTAGCAGTATTCGGTAAAAACGGTTCAGAAATAACAGCAATTTTTTGAACAATATAAGCCGAGAATGATAAAATGTTTTTTACCTGTTCAGGATCCGTTTTTATTAACTTCCAAGGCTCATGATCAGCCAAATATTTGTTGCCTAGTCGAGCAATATTCATAAGCTCAAAAAGGGCATCTCTAAATTTATATTTTGTAATGTTCCGTTCTATTTTTTGCTCTAATATTTCTATTTCCTTGGTTAATTCTATTGTATGTTCGCTTAGTGGGTTTGAATTTTTTGGAATGACTCCTTCATAATATTTTTCAATAAGCACAAATGTTCGGTTTACAAAATTTCCCAGTATTGCTACTAGCTCATTATTTACCCTGCTTTGAAAGTCAACCCAGATAAATTCGCTGTCTTTTGCTTCGGGAGCAATGGAACATAAAACATACCTCAATTCATCTTGCTTATTCGGAAAATCTTGTAAGTATTCGTGAAGCCAAACAGCATGATTTCTTGACGTGGATATTTTGCTTCCTTCTAAATTTAAAAATTCGTTGGCAGGTACGTTTTCGGGTAAAATGTATTCGCCATGTGCTTTGAGCAACGAAGGAAATATAATACAGTGAAACACAATATTATCTTTACCAATAAAATGAATGAGTGCGGTATCTTGGCTTTTCCAATATTCTTCCCATGATTTGTTGTTGTTTTTAGCCCAATGTTTAGTAGCACTAATATATCCAATGGGGGCATCTAACCATACATATAATACTTTTCCTTCGGCATTGGGTAAAGGTACTTTTACTCCCCAGTTTAAATCTCTTGTCATAGCCCTTGGTTGCAGTCCGGAATCAATCCATGATTTACATTGACCGTAAACGTTTGCTTTCCACTGATCTTTTTTACCCTCAACAATCCACTGTTGTAAAAAATTTTCATATTCATTTAATGGAAAATACCAATGCTGAGTTTCTTTTAAAACAGGTTTTTTACCGCTAAGCGTTGAAGTGGGATGAATTAAATCTTTAGGATTTAATGTTCGGCCGCAACTCTCACATTGGTCTCCATATGCTTTTTCGAACTTACAATGTGGACAGGTTCCGGTAATGTATCGATCGGCTAAAAATTGCTGATGTTCTTCATCGAAATACTGTTCGGATTTTTCAACAATAAATGTATCGTTTTGCTGTAATTTTTTAAAAAAATCCTGAGCAGTTTCATGATGTAGAGGATCCGATGTTCTGTGATATACGTCAAAAGAAATTCCAAAATCTTCAAATACCTTTTTATTAATATGGTGGTATTTATCGATAATAGCTTGAGGGCTAGTTTTTTCTTGTATTGCTTTTATGGTTATGGCAGCTCCATGTTCGTCTGATCCGCATAAAAATAATACATCCTTATTTTGAGCTCTTAAATACCTTACAAAGATATCAGCCGGAAGATATGCACCGGCAATATGTCCAATATGTAAAGGGCCATTAGCATATGGTAAAGCGGCTGTAACGGTATATCTTTTATAATTTAGCATAGAAATTTGGAGTTTTTTATTTAGCTTGCAAAGATAAAACAACCTACTGATTTATGATACCTGATTTACTTAAAAAAGGCGATACAGTTGCTATAGTTGCTCCTGCCGGTGCAGTAAAAATGGATAATGTTTTATGGGCTAAAAAATATATTGAAAACAAAGGCTATTCGGTGGTGTTAGGCAAGTTTTTTTCCAACCAAAACAATTACTTTTCCGGTTCAAAAGAAGAACGTTTACAAGACTTACAGTGGGCATTAAACGACAACAACATACGAGCTGTATTTTGCGCCAGAGGTGGTTATGGAAGTGTGCATTTAATAGATCATATCTCGTTTAATAGGTTTACAAAAAATCCTAAATGGATAGTAGGGTTTAGTGATATAACGGTATTGTTAAATCATATATATGCAAAATATAAAATTCCTTCTATTCATGGGGTTATGCCTAATAGTTTTAATACAGCTACACCCGAAAGTTTAGACTCATTATTTAAAATTTTAGAATTTGGAAGTATAGAGTATTCTGTATTGCAACATGAATATTTGCAGTATTCAAACATACAAGCCCCCATTATTGGAGGAAATTTAAGTTTAATATACAGCTTAATGGGATCGAAAAGTTTGCCGAATAGTTTAAATAAAATACTTTTTATAGAAGATATTGCCGAATATAAATATCACATAGATCGGATGTTATACAGCTTAAAAAGATCGGGATATTTAAGTAAACTAAATGGATTAATTATAGGAGGGTTTACGGGAATTAAAGATACAACGGCACCGTTTGGCAAAACGGTAACGGAAATTATTGTAGAAAGCATACAAGAATATAATATTCCCGTTTTACGCACATTTTCTGCCGGACACCTTCAACACAATTTACCTTTAATAATAGGAGGGAACTGCGAGTTTAAAAAAGACAAAATACGAATGAATTGTTAATCTTCTTCTACGTAAGAAATAAATTCAAAAGGAATTTGTACTAACTCTGCGTATCCTTTTCCTGCCGAGAATAGGTCTACATCATCTTTTTCGTAATACCAGTGTACTTTTACCGGAGCGTTTTTTTTATAGGCTTTATCTAATAAAATTAATATATCCAGTATTAATTTTGAGGATGAGGTATTAAAATAACTAAATTTTAATTCTAATGTTACTGGAAATGCAGGGTTCTCTATATATTCAACAAACCAATCTTTAATGGGCTGGTAAAATGCCACAACATTTTCGGGCACTGATCTTCCTGTAATTTGAAATATTTTTTGCTCAACATCAAAAACTATAGAAGGAGAATCTTCGGTAGATGTTACATGAATGTTTTTCATTGAGGCAAATATACATAAGTTTTTTAAGGAAGAATATTTAACCGAAAGTAAAAATTATAGGTATATAGTTAAAGGGAAATCGTATAAATTTACAAAATGAGTAAATTCTTATTTGTACAAATAAAAATTTTGAACATACTCTTTATCTGGACCGTAAGTAATATATAAAACCCAATTTCCGGGTATTAAATCTTCTTCTCCGGTTAATGTTAAACCAATAATGCTTGGCTCGTTGTTAGTTACAGCCACATCGTATAATATCACATTACTTTCACCCAGTTGACCTTCAGCTTTCATTTTATCAGGTAATACCCACTTTACCTTAATATGTGTTGTAGAGTTATTTTCATTTTTTGAATTAATACTAAACTGTAATCCAAAACTTAATCCTATTTTAAGCTGTATACTATCTTGATGTGATTTTAGATACCCAAATAAAAATTGATACTGAGTAGAACCTTTTTGTTTTAATTTGTACTTATTTTCTTTTGTATAAGGCCCGTGCCCAATATACACAAATTCATCATTATCTTGTGAAAAAATATGCGTTGTTTGTGCTATGATGATACAAGTAAGAAATATAATATGCTTAAACATAAGATTTTAATACAAAATTAATACACATTATGCGTCCGAGCAAATTAGTTTATCTTTTGTAAAAACTCTTCAATTTCAAAAGCATCTGAAATAGAAAAATCCCCAATTTTTTCGCGGTGTAATGCTTGTAAATACGCCCCGCTTTTTAAAGCTATGCCAAAATCTCGGGCAATGCTTCGAATATAGGTGCCTTTTGAACAAGAAATTATAAATGTAATTTCAGGTAATTTTATGGTGCATACACTAAATTCATAGACTTGTACCTCTACAGCGGGCATAACTATGTCTTGCCCTTTTCGGGCAAAATCATACGCCTTATTACCCCCAATTTTTTTAGCTGAAAAAATAGGAGGTACTTGCATTATTTTTCCGGTGAGTTGATTTTTGGCTAAATTTATTTCATGCTTTGTAATATGTTCTATGGGATAATGCATATCCACAGCTGTTTCTGAGTCGTAAGAAGGCGTAGTGGCTCCCACAAAAAAAGTACCTGAATAGGTTTTGTCTAAACCCATCATTCCTGGAATTTGTTTGGTATGTTTGCCAACACAAATCATAAGTAACCCGGTTGCTAAGGGGTCTAAAGTGCCCGTATGTCCAACTTTTAAGTTTTTAAGCCCGGCTTTTCTTTTTAATTGATAGCGTAATTTATTCACTACATCAAAAGATGTCCAACCGTAAGGTTTATTGATAAGAATTGTACTTCCTGAAATAATTTGTTCAAGAGTAAAGGATGTTTTTTTATCCGCTAACATGGGTAAATATAGCTATTAATCCCACTAAAAAACAATATATCGCAAAGTATATTAATTTACTTCTTTTTACAATACTAATCATCCATTTGCAAGCTATAAATCCTACTAAAAATGATACGATAAACCCTGCCATTAAAACTCCAATACCACCATCGTATTCCATGATATTCCCAGATAACACATTTTTAGCCAATTTTCCTAATATTAAAGGAATAACCATTAAAAAAGAGAATCTGGCGGCCTTACTTTTTTCTATTCCCAGTAATAATGATGTGGCTATGGTAGAACCCGATCTTGAAATCCCTGGTAAAATAGCTACTGCTTGCGCTAAACCTACGATAAATGCCGAGGAATAGCTTAAAGGTTTAGTAAGGGGTTTAATTTTTTCAGATAAATACAACAAACCCGCAGTAAATATAAGGCAAATGCCCACCAGCAAAATATTTTCGTTAAATAATAAGTCAATCGAATCTTCAAACAACACACCAATAATAGCCGCAGGAATCATAGACAAAACTATTTTTGAAGAAAACACTTTTTCTTCATTCCAATGTTTTGTGAATAAACCTTTAATAATTTGTGCTATATCATTTTTAAACACTACAATCGTGCTTAATACGGTGCCTACATGTAGTACTACAATAAACAACAGACTGTCTTTACCAGTACTTTGATCATTTAACAATGCTTTTGATAACTCTAAATGCCCACTACTACTTACAGGCAAAAACTCTGTAATACCCTGCACAATAGCCAAAATAATGGCTTCAATAAGGCTCATACTATTATTTTGAAGACTCTGATGGGTTTCTTAATATGCCTATTGCAACAATTATATATCCTAATAAACACACGATGGGAGCTATCGTAATTCTTACAGGACTAAATATTTCTTCGTAATTAAATGTATTGGGATCTTTTGCAGCGCCTCCTGACATTAAAATAAATCCTAAAAGAACTAAAGCAATACCTGCCACAATAATTTTAAAATTGCTTTTAGGTAATGCAAATACGTTATTTTCTTTAGTTGTACTCATAATTAGCAAATATAGGTGAATTTTTACAGATGTAAATACCTCGTTTTTTAAAATAATTTATCCGGGTTTATGAATATGTATTTTCTTACGGCAAAATACGATGTAGAAACAACCAACATAACTCCCGTAGATATAATACCTAATGAATATAGAATAAATAATGTAGGATTCCAGGTAAAAAATATTTCCGGAAACTCATCTTTTAAATAAAATAAAAGAGAAAATAACATAATAACAGAAAATAATCCACCTAAAATGCCTTGTAGTATCGCTTTAAATACAAACGGCCTGCTAATAAACCATGGGGTTGCTCCAACCAATTGCATGGTTCGAATAATGAGCCGTTTTGAGAAAACATCTAACCGAATACTATTATTAATTAATACTATGGCAATAATAAAGAGCAAAAAACCAAAACTAGATAATAAAAGACTTATTTTATTTACGTTTTCATGCACCAATACCAATAAATCTTTTTGGTAATAAACTTCTTTTACAATATCATTGGAAGAAATTTTTTTAATAATCCACTGCACACTATCCGGGTTAGCATAAGCAGAATTTAAATAAACATCCACAGATGCGTTGAGTGGGTTATATCCTAAAAAGCTAATAAAATCCTCCCCTAAATCTTCTTTTAATATTTTAGCGGCTTTTTCATTATCTACATATTCTGTTTTTTTTACATATTCTGTAGTTTCTAGTGTTTTTTTAAATTTTATAACATCCGTTTCTTTGGCAGACGATTTTATAAATACCGACACTGAAATATTTTCTTTAACATAATCGGAAATAATTTTAGTGTTTATTAATACCCAACCCATAATTCCTAATAGCAAAAGCACTAATGATATACTTATTACTATAGGAAAAAAAGATGAAGTGTTTGACTTAGATTTGTGTGTTATATCAGACATTGTTATTTTTACCTAGTTTTACAAAAATATATGTTTTTACGAGATGTCATAGGTCAGAATGAATTAAAACAGCGAATTATACAAAAAGCGCAAGAAGGTAAAATAAGTCACGCTCAATTGTTTTTTGGAAAATCAGGATCCGGCAATTTACCGCTGGCTCTAGCGTATGCTCAATATATTTTATGCCTAAATCCTAGTGAACAAGACTCATGTGGAGAATGCTCGGCATGTGTTAAAGTTCAAAAAATGATTCATCCCGATATGCATTTTATTTTTCCGGTATACAAAAAGGAAAAAGAAAAAGACCCTCCGGTAAGTGATGATTATATTAAAGAATTTAGAGAACAGGTGTTATTAAACCCTTATTTAGAATATTTAGACTGGGTTTCTGCCATAGATATTGAAAACAAACAGGCTATTATTAATAAAGAAGATTGCTTTGCAATTATTGATAAACTTAGTTTAAAGCCTTATGAGTCTAAGTATAAAATAATGGTTATATGGTTAATAGAAAAACTTTACCATGCAGCAGCTCCAACCTTATTAAAAATATTAGAAGAACCGCCTAATAACACTATATTTTTAGTAGTATCAGACGATATTGAAAACATATTAAGCACCATTTTATCGAGGCTACAAATGGTGAAATTAAAGCCGCTATCCATGAATCAAATCACTCAAAAATTAGCGACTTTAAACCATGATGTACCTTCTCAGGATTTAGAATTTATTGCAAAAATTAGCGATGGAAATTTTAATAAAGCACTTAAATTGCTTTTAAATAATACTCAAGAAGCCGAATTTGATAAACTTTTTATACAATGGATGCGTTGGTGTTATGAAATTACTAAAAATGACAATATATTAGTACTTTCAGACTGGATAGAAAATTTTTCTAAAAACCCTAAAGATTATATTAAATCATTTTTAGAGTACTCTATATATGTTGCTGGGCAATGTATAAAAATTAATCAACAATTAGATGCATTAATTACCTTAAATAAACAAGAATTAGCGCTCTATAAAAAATTCTCTCCGTTTATACACACCATTAATTTACCCTATTTTGAAGAAGAATTAGAAAAAGCGTTATTCCATATATCGAGAAATGTAAGTGTAAAAATGGTTTTATTAGATATTACTATTAAAATATCTAGGATAATCAAAACTAAACAAAATGTATAAAATCTTGTGCTAAGTTCATTATTGTAAATTTAGCACAAGATGATTTAGTACTAACAATGTTCGTCAAAAGCAAACATTAAGTTTTCTGCTATACTATCGGCCGATTTGCCCTCAATATTATGACGCTCAATAAAATGAACTAGTTTGCCGTTTTTAAATAAAGCAATACACGGAGAAGATGGCGGATAAGGAAGCATATATTTTCTAGCTTGAGCCACAGCTTCTATATCGTATCCGGCAAAAACGGTAGTAATATGATTTGGTTTTTTAGCATGTTGAACTGCTTTTTTAACTGCAGGCCTCGCATTTCCGGCAGCGCAACCGCATACTGAGTTAATAACTACCAAGGTAGTTCCTTCTGTTTGATTAATTTGTTTGTCTACTTCTTGTGGGGTAAGTAATTCTTTAAAACCAACCGATGTTAAATCCCTTTTCATGGGCAATACTAATTCTGTAGGATACATACTATATAAAATTTAATTATTTAACAATACAATGTTACTTTTGTTTATTGATACCTTCAAATTAATACGCTCGGGCAAAAATAACCCGCTGCTTTGATGGTTTTCCGCTATAAATACATTTTCCAGGATCTTCGTTCGAATGTAAAGGTATACAACGTATTGTAGCTTTTGTTTCTTCTTTAATTTTTTCTTCAGTTTCAGGGGTTCCATCCCAATGTGCATATAAAAATCCCCCCTTTTCATCCAATATTTTTTTAAATTCATCGTATGAATTTACTTCTATGGAGTTTTCAATTCTAAACGATTTATTTCTTTCCAGTAAATTGGCTTGAATTTTTGTAAGCGTAGTATCTATATATTCGGATAATTGATCAAAATGAACAATTTCTTTGGTAAGGGTATCTCTTCTCGATACTTCGGCTGTATGATTTTCTAAATCGCGAGGTCCTATAGCAATACGTATCGGAACTCCTTTAAATTCATATTCAGCAAATTTCCAGCCCGGCTTATGTGTATCTCGGTTATCATACTTAACACTAATGCCTTTGGCCATTAATTCTTTTTTAATTGAGTTTGCCTTTTCAGAGATCTGTAATAACTGATCTTCTCCTTTGTATATGGGAACAATGACTACCTGAATAGGGGCTAATTTTGGAGGCAATACTAATCCTTGATCATCTGAATGCGACATAATTAAAGCACCCATTAATCTTGTAGAAACCCCCCACGATGTTGCCCAAACATGTTCGTTTTTTCCTTCTTTATTTGCAAAGGTAACATCAAAAGCTTTAGCAAAATTTTGACCCAAAAAGTGAGAAGTTCCTGCTTGTAACGCTTTACCATCTTGCATTAAAGCTTCTATGCAATAGGTTTCCTCTGCACCTGCAAATCGTTCATTGGGGGTTTTATATCCTTCTACTACCGAAATAGCCATCCATTTTTCTGCAAACTCTGAATATACACCGAGCATTTTTTCTGCTTCTTCAATGGCTTCTTTTTTAGTAGCATGTGCTGTATGTCCTTCTTGCCACAAAAACTCAGCGGTTCTTAAAAATAAACGAGTTCTCATTTCCCAACGCACAACATTCGCCCATTGATTAATTAAAATTGGTAAATCACGGTACGATTGAATCCAATTTTTATAGGTTTTCCAAATAATAGCCTCTGAAGTAGGTCTAACAACCAACTCTTCTTCTAGTTTAGCATTAGGATCTACCATTAATTTACCTGGATTATCCGGATCGTTTTTTAATCGATAATGGGTAACTACAGCACACTCTTTTGCAAATCCTTCGGCATTTTTTTCTTCTGCTTCAAATAAATGTTTAGGCACAAAAAGGGGAAAATAGGCATTTACATGTCCTGTTTCTTTAAACATTTTATCGAGTTGTTGCTGCATTTTTTCCCAAATAGCATAGCCATACGGTTTTATTACCATACATCCTCGTACATCGGAGTTTTCTGCTAAATCAGCTCTTTTAACAATTTCATTATACCATTCGGAATAATTTTGCGCTCGAGAAGGAAAATCTTTAGCCATATATTTTTTTTGCAAATATAGGAGCTATTACTATTTTGCTACAAGCTTTATATACAGAAAGTGCATGCTTAAATAAAATCAGGACAGCGTTTATATTTTATGTTTGAGGGCAACAGCTTTTTATAAATATAAACTATTCCCAGTTCAAATCCTCCGCGCCTGTTGCTTGCAGGAGTTAAGTCTGAAAAATTAATATCATAACTTATTCGTGCATGTACCGATTTATAATCGGCACCAATGGTAAAAAAATACGCATCTCCAGTTCTTATCCATGCTCCGGCATAGAGTGCAGAAACTTGAAATCTGTTTATTGGAGTTTTTAATTTTACATTACTCCCCAAAATAATTTCATGATATTTTCCTTGTGCCATGTGCAATGCTCCTGGTAAAAGGCTTAACTCCTTGGATAAATTATATTCTCCATAAAATTGTGTAACCAATCTTCTATCTAATGTAACACCAAAAACGTCATCGAAAGACTGTTTAGGTTTATGAATATTTATTAACGAAACAGAGGCTTGCCATGCATACTTTTTTTGAGGACTATAATTCCATTGAACACTCATGTTTACATCGCTATACCATCGGCTATTGGATGAAAATGTTTCTCCGGATGAAATGTTTTTATCATATCCTATTCCATTATACTGGTTATCGAACCGTAATCGATTGTAATTTATAGATCGCTGAGTAAGGCCCGATTGAATGCCAATAAACAACGTTTGAGCTGAATCTTTTGAAATATACGTGCTATATGCTAAACTTGGGTTAATTTTTGTGGTTGAAAACTCCGAATCACCTGCCTTATCAGTCATTATAAAAATACCGGGATGAAAATTTTTGTATTTTTTACTAGGTGAGCGCATATCAAATGATACCGCTGTAGTTACAAATGGAACCGTAACGGACTTCCATTGATTTCTATGAATTCCTGTAAAACGATAATCCCCTTCAAAATTTCCGGTTGCTGCTGGATTTATGGACATGGGAGAGATATCAAACATGGAAAAGTGAATATCTTGAGAAAACAATCCTGTACACATTGTATAAAAAAATACTCCGATATATATTAGTAAATTCCTCATCTAATAAGGGTTACATTTCCTTTAATAAATATTTTTTCTTGGTTTGGACACGTTGCTTGTAAATAATAATCAAAAACTCCCGGATCGCTCTCCCGATTATTGTAAATACCATCCCATCCTTTGGTATTATCGGTAGTTTCAAATACTTTTTCTCCCCACCTATTAAAAACAGCAAAATATAGGTCTAATAAATTATTGCCTCTCACCCTAAGTATATCATTGTTTCCATCTTTATTTGGGGTAAAGGCATTCGGAATATAAATACTGGGATCACCACAAATATAATCAACAACATATATCGTAATGGTTGAATCGAATTTACACTCGGGGTTTTCAGTACTAAATACGGTAAATGTATAGGTAGTTGTTTGTAATGGACTGGCTATTGGATTTAAAAGAGTGGCGTTGTTTAATGTATTTGCAGGAGACCAAATATATATTCCTGAATTTTCGGGATTTGCCGATAGCTGTGATGTTTGATATTGCATAATAGTATCGGGAGTGGCTGTTAAATTAACAGGGAAAGCACTAAAATTGTTGGTTGATATGGTAATAGTATCTTTCACTTCACATAAATTACTATCTCGAATCGTAATAGGGTATAAGCCCGGACATAAGCTAAATATTTCATCATTCATAACAAATGGCTCGCTCGTATTCCATTGAAATTCATACGGATTTGTACCTCCGGTTACTTCTGCTGTAATATACCCATTACATTCATTAAAACAAATGGTAATAGATGCTGTAATATTAACAAGCAAAGACTCGGGTTGTAGAACCGTAAATACAGAGTCGATACCGCAGCCATTTGTATCGGTTATTGTAACATGATATTGGCCTGCGCAAACGTTTGCCAAATTTTGAGAAGTTTGAGTATTAGGATCGTCCCATTGAAACGAATAAGTAGGGGTGCCTCCAATTACATTTATACTAATGCTTCCGTTACACAATCCGTAACACGTTACGTGATGTATATCTGCAGAAAGTATTTGTAAAGGTTGAGGTTCGGGAATAGTAACTGTTTGTATGGTTTTACATCCAAAAGTGTCTGTAATGGTAACCTGATACACACCAGCGCATAGATTTATGGCTGTACTGTCGGTTTGAGAGTTTGGGTCGTTCCACTCAAAAGTATACGGAGGGGTTCCTCCTATTGGATTCACGGTCATAGAAGCTATACAGTTTCCATGACACGTATTATAAATCGTATCTGAAAAAGAAACTAATAAATTAGCTGTGTCTGATATGCTAACCAGAAGTGTTTTAGCACACCCAATACTGTCAGTAACCGTTACCGTGTAATTATTTACACACAGTCCGCTAGCCACATTACTTGTTTGAGTATTTGGGTCGTTCCATAGGTAGGTATATCCTGTGGTATCTCCCAACACATTTACCATAGCTTCTCCATTACAAACACCACAATTGGCAGGGGTTGAACTAACATTAAGCGTAAAATTATTTACCTGAACTTGAACGGTATCTGTATATTTACAGGTTCCGTTTGAAGCAGAAATATAAAAAACCTGATTCCCAGAAACATATACCGAAAAGGTGCTATCTGTTATACTATTATTGATTGTATCTGTAAAAAACGGGTTGCTCGACCAAATATATTCATTAGCGCTACCATAGGTGTTCACTATATAGTGTAAAGTGTCTTCCAAACATAGTATAGTATCCGAAATTGGAAAATACGTAATATTAGGAAAAAGCGTAATGGTTTTTTGAATGGTATCAGCAATTTGGCATATCGAATCCATGGCAATTAATGTAATGATGTATACACCGGTATCATGATAAGTAATCATAGTATCGTTTGCCGAGGTCGAACTGGTGCCATTTCCATAATCCCAATAATAATTGGTAGCTCCTGTACTTTCATTGCTTATAAAAATAGAAATGGGGGCACAAGCTTGTGTATCCGATGAGGTAAAATCTGATTTAATAATGGCCTCAAAATCATATTTCAATACACCATTATTACAATTAAAGCTATTATTTGTATTAGATATCACTCCCGGAGTTGTAGGAAAATCATCGTTTGAACCACACCCCGTGCAAACCGATTGATATACTACACCTCGTTTATCAAAACGACTGGTTCCCCCATCAACATGCTCTTGGCTTACTGGCCCCCCATAATATGTTGCATATAATAGTGAATTTATGTTTCTTTCAAAAACAGCTAAATAAAAATCATACCCATTGGGCGAAGTAGGGTATAATGCACCCGGGGTAGTAGGCATATTGTTCATAGGGTTCGTAGTTACCAGTATATTCCCTCCCCATCCAGATATATATACATTTTGACATTGATCAACCAGAAATGCTGAGGGAGATAAATTTACCTGCCCGTTTCCGTTTCCAAAAATGGTTGAGTAAAACAGGGAGTTTAAAGCATTATTTATTTTTTGAATAAATTGTTTGCTGTTTGTATTAAAATAAGTAGCATTAACTACCGGGATATTTCCTTGAGATTGACCTAAAATATACACCTCATTATACGAGTCAATTTCTATAAAAAAGTTTTGGTCGTAAACATTTGTTCCGATATAGGTTGAGCTTAGTAAAGTAGATCCATCGGGGGATATTTTTGAAATAAAACCATCGGCTTTACCTCCCTGGTATGTTGTGTTTAAAACCCCTGCCGTTGTTGGAAAGTTGTTAGATGCCGTGCCTCCACAAACAAATGTATTTCCTAATTCGTCAACTTTTATAGAATACCCTGCATCTTTTTCGGTTCCTCCTAAGTATGTACTCCAAATCATAGAAGTTAAATCTGAATTTAATTTAAAAGCTACCGCATCTTGCCTGCCATTAAAAGACGTTCCAAAACTATTTATTACCGGAAAGTCACTCGACCGTGTAGATGATGTAACATAACAATTTCCTGAATTATCTAATATAATCTCTCCTCTACATTGATCTCCGTAATTAAACAATAAAGAGTCGTATAAGGCTGGATTAGAAGCATTGTAATTAATTCCATCATTTGCATTACCTCCAACATATGTGCTGCCAAGTAATGACGAACCATTGATATTAAATTTGGCCACAAAAATATCCGTTCCGCCTATAAAATTCGCCCCATTCGACACAAAATTCACGGAATTTCCGCCATTAAAGGTATTATCAAAAACCCCAACTGTAGTTGGAAAGTTTGTTGATGAGGTGGAGCCATAAATAAATAGTTCGTTGTTGTTATTCACCACCATACTATTTGGCAACTCCGTTCCACTGCCTCCTATATATGTAGAATACATAAATGTAGTTCCATCGGATGAGATTTTACTTACTACTACATCGGTAATTCCTGATCCAGTTGCTCCCGAAAAAGTAGTTTGAAAAGCTCCTAAGGTTGTAGGATATCCATTGCTAAAAGCCGTTCCTCCTGTGTAGAAATTTCCGTCAAAATCGTATGTGGCAGTCATTCCAAAATTATCGGAGGTAGATCCAGAATAGCTTGCAAAAATTAAGGTAGGATCGATAATAAGCGGTTTATGTTTGTTGTATGTACCTAACTTAAATCCAACCGTATTGCCCTGCACGATAAACGAAGAAGGGATTACTTCATTTTTAGCTTCGGTTTGCTGAAATGTGTAGGGTTTTTCTTCAATCGTTTGTTGTATACTTGTTTTAATATTTAACGCGCCATCGTGTAAGGATATTTTTTCAATTCCTTCGTACAGCATTTTTATCATGTTTGGGTCACCTCCGGGATGTATTATAAAGTCGTATTTTAATTGTTGGTTTTGGGTATATATTTCTAAATCAATTTTTGGATAAATATTTTGATACAGAACTTTATGATATGCTGGCACTTCCGATTTCCATTTAGCAGGGTCTGATCCTAAATAATAATTATAGTATTGATGGGCTTTGTTAAAAGCTAATATGTCTACCAAGTTCGAGGAATTAACAAAAGAAACCCTGTACGCATGTTTTTTAAGAATGATATCTTCGGGGTTTATATCGCAAATTTTAGCATGACACTTGGTGAGCTCAGAATAGTCGTAAAATAAATATGTAAAAGATGATTCTTCTAAAAACAACACTCCATTGGGTAAATTAACCCGAAATTTTATAAAAGATTCCCATTGACCTTTATTTTCAATAAAAGCATACTGGTTTGATTGCAGAGATAAGGATAAAAGGCTTGCAATAACTATTATGTATGACTTAATTTTAAACATGTGTCATGTTTAGGTGTTTTATATACCATCAAATATAGCTAAATTATATAATCTTTTTACTCGTAATTTATATAAGCGTATCGTATAGTATTTATACCCAGCATTATTATGTAGGATGTATACGCCTGAAAACTAATAGCCTCTTATAATTTCAAGCTTTTGTGTATTTACAGTACCCTGATGTTCCATTTTTAAAATATACCAACCATCATTGATGTACGAAACATCTAATGGAATAATATTTAGCCCTGCATCGATAGGCTCGGATGAAGAATAAACCAATTGACCGCGATCGTTCCAAAGCGTAAATTGTACACTTTCTTTCATTATACCAAACAATTCGATGTAACATAAGTTTGAAGCCGGATTAGGATAAACTTTTGAAATAAAAAAGGTTTCGTTAAAGCCCTTGCAAAGGGTGTTGTTTAATATGTTTTTTTCCTGTACATCTGGCAATTCAGCGATAACGCATATATTGTCGGGCAATGTATTGTTTTTTAGGGATACAGAAGATTGAAATGTATACATAAATGTATCAGAGGGGAAAAGACCATGTTCAAAAACCAATGGTTCGCTTAACGTAGATTCATCGTATATTTGTAAATACAAACGTGTTTCATAAACGGGAATATTTCCTTTATTTTTTATATAAGTATGTATAAATAGCATATTTTTTTCCTTTTGCCAATCAAAATCTATTTTATACACTTCTAGGTCATACAAAAGATTTCCAACTTGAATATATTTTACCAAGCTGTCGGCACAACCATATGCATTAAGTATGGTTAACTGAATAGGGGTTTTACCGGTATCCGTAAAATTGAGGATTGGATTTTCGAAGCTACTAAGTAATAGGCCCTTTGAGGACCATTGCTGTGTTTGATAATCAACCGACTCGTTGTAAAAAGAAACAGAAAGAGGTGGATTTCCGAACAGAGGGGTAAAATTGAAATCGGCCGTAGGTAGAGAATATACTGGCACCGTATCCGTTAAGGTATTATAACATCCCAAAATATCTGTTACTTTAAGCTGAACCAAAACAGGACTAAGAGTAGTGGGGGTTATGATTATTTCTTTACTGGCATACGAGTTTTGAATACCATTAAGGGTAACATCCCATTCGTAAGATACTATATTTCCATTAGCAGAAGTACTGTTGTCGGTAAATTGTGTTTGAGTTTGTAAGCAAAGATTAGGTGAAATGTATTGTACCATAGGCAGTGGATGTACAATTATATTTTGTGTATAGCTATGACTACATCCGTATACATCCGTTACCAGTAAATTTACTAAATATGTGCCTGCACTTGAATACGAATTTTGAGGATTGGGTAAAGTAGATGTGTTTCCGTTGCCAAAATTCCAGTTCCATTGGTTAATAGCACCTATTGAATTATCGGAGAATTGTAAGGAGCTTTCTGCACAGGTTTCCGGGGCCAAGAAAAAAGCGGTGGGGGAATTTAAAATTTCTATGTTTTTATGAATCGTATCAGAACATCCAAAATTATTTACGGCTACCAGGCTTACTTGAAAAGAACCTGGTGAGGAGTAAGTCCAATTGGCCGAAGAAGAAATAAGCGTATCTTCGGGGTTTATATTAAAATCCCACTTAAGGTAGTTAATAAATCCTGTGTTGGTAGAAGACGTGCTGGTAAATGTTACAGGTATACCCGTACACCCTTGAGTTAAACTAGTAAAAGAGGCACTAGGAGTTTCTTGTACCGATATTTGTTGAGAATATGTTTTGGAGCACCCTACATCGGTTGTTGCTGTTAGAAGTACTGTATAATTTCCTGAATTAGAGTAAGTATGCACGGGGTTTTGAGCATTGCTGGTATTTCCATCGCCAAAATCCCATGCCCACTGAGTAATCATATTGCCTAGGGGAGGTATTGAATTATCGGTGAAAGTTATGGTTTGCTCGGCACAATATCCGTTACTAACAAATTGTGTAGTGGGAGCATCACCTACTATGTTTACCTGAACGGTATCGCGGTTTATACATCCATTAGAGTTAATGGCTTCAACCCAATATGGGCCGGAGGTATTTAATACTATGGCACTATCGGTACTTCCGGTACTCCAGCTGTATTGTTGAATGGTGTAATTTCCGGCATAAATACCTAGGGTATTACCACTACACAGGGAGGTGTCGGAGGGGAGAAAGTGTTTAGATGGAAAGCTATCCACCAAAACAACAACCGTATCAGAAAAAGAGCACAATACACTATCTTGAACATGTAAAATGTATGTATCAGATTGTGAAACTTGTAAAACAGAATCTGTAGAACCAGTTGACCATAAATATTGATAATTTTCAGGCGAATTAAAACTCGGGGATAAAGAAAGAGGTTTGTTATTAAAGCAAAATAGGGTATCATTAAACTCAAAATAAGGTAAAGGTTGCACTTGTAGAAATATGCTATCAATTGATACATTTAAATTACAATCGGTTACGGTTACTTTGTATATATTTGGAGCATTCACTTCAATAATGTGTGAGGTATCTCCTGTTGACCAATTGTATAATAAATGTGAATTTCCTGCCATCAATAAAAGCTTATTTCCGTAACATATAGTTGTATCACTTGCTAAATCTACTGTATAATCAGATGTGTCGATTGTAATAGTAATACTATCAACACTATGTCTCCCAAAAATATTTGTTACTGTAACAGTATAAGTGCCAGGAGAATAAATTATTAGGCTATCAGTCGTATCACCAGTATTCCATTTATACGAATTATAATAATCCTTACCCATCCTTATATTAAAAGGTAATTCACAAACTGTAAAGGTATCATTCAAATTTATAGGGGGTGCATATTTATTTGATAAGTAATTTTCAATATTTAAAATCTCAAAATTATCTAATTGATTATTATATATTATTAATTCAACTATCTCTCCATGCCAAACTCTGTTAAATGGTATTCTATCTTTACTTAAAAAATTTGCAGAAACATTACCTGCTGTTTTAACTGAAACTATACTATATTGGTTTGGTACATCTACAATTAACCCATTGATAATATTACTGTTTAATCTTGTTTCACCATCTAATACAAATTGATTTGTATGTGTAATATCCCAAAATGCTTTACTAGTCCTGTAGAAATCATATTTTTCAATGTGCCCTAATAAAGGTCTAAAATCGTTAGTAGCAAAAGAATCTTCTTTAATAACCCAGAAAACAGTTCGAATATCATTAATTGTATCAAAAATTAAATAATCATCAATACCATCAAATAAAATACTTTTATGATTGTTTAAAATAGTATTTTTGGTAATTGGTAAAAAATTATTATCATATTGAAATGCATTGTTATTACCTGCTAAATCTTTTAATGAATCAATAAAAATACCATCACTAGAAAATATGCTATCAGCGACAAACCAAAGTTTTAAGCCATTAATATCTTTAGGAGATTGTTGACAATACACATAAGAAATATAAGGAATAATTAAGATTAAATATTTTTTCATATTAAGATTATTAATTAAACTTTATTTTTTTAAGTGCAGCCCAAGTCATTTTTAGCATAGTCCAGCCTTGTTTAATTCTTCCTTTCATTTTTGTTTCTCCATATACTCTTTCATAGTAATGAACGGGCAAATCAATAATAGAAAGATGTAGTTTTGAAGCTCCAAAAATGAGCTCATAATCACCCCACTTATCAATAATACCCCAAGAATTTCTAAGTTTTTTTATCCTTTCAAAATCTTCTCTCCACATTACTTTTGTTCCGCATAATGTGTCTTTAATTGAAGTGTTTAATATGTATGTAAAAGCTATACTAAAAAATTTATTTCCTATGATATTAAACAAACGCATAGCATTATTATGCATAGGATAAACTAAACGACTACCGTTAATAAACTCTCCATAGCCATTTACTAGAACATCATAAAAATAAGGTAATTCTTCTGGCAAAACCGTTAAGTCAGCGTCTAAAATCATTAAGATATTCCCTTGAGCTAAATCAAATCCTTTCCAAACATTTTCTGCTTTACTTATTCCCGGACCTTGATACAGTTTAATATCTTTATGGGGGTATTTTTTAATCATCTCATTTACTTTCTCGGCTGTGCCATCGGTTGACTTATCGTCTCCAAATAATATTTCAACATGTGAGCCCATACTGGGAATTCTTAATACGGCATCCTCTATATTACCGGCTTCATTTTTACAAGGGATAATAATTGAAATTTTATTTTCTTGATTATTTTCAGGTTTAAAATTTAATCTAGCAATACTAATATTTATAAGATTAAAATTTCGAAAAAAAGGCAATCTAGAAAAGCCCTTGTTCAGAATATAAGAAAAAATAGGGATATTAAAAGGAAAGAGAATAATTTTTTTATCTATAACATGGGTTAATCCGGTAATTTTAATAAAGTTGTGTAAATCATTTGCAGAAATCCAATTATGTAAGTTTTGAGGTACTTTTAGTCCTGTTTTTTCAGCCAACTTAACTAATGGATTCCAAAAAAAATTATAATAGAGTAAAATTATACGTGTTTTTCGGGTAGTATTTTTTTTAATGTTTTCTAATACCGCTTTAATATCTACAATATCCTCAAGTGAACTAATAATAACATAATCAAAGGTTTGATTTATATCAATTTTTTCAATATCAGAATAGATAAATGTACAATTTGGGAACGTTTCCTGTGCTACTTTTATTTGTTTTTCGCTATCATCAACTCCAACTTTCAATTTACAGGATAATGAATTTAAAATATCTCCAGTAGAACATCTAACATGTAAAACGCTTTCGCCTTCTTTAACAATATAATTTAAAGCATTAGTAATTTGTTTATAGTAGTAAGGGTTATTATTTACCCATCTTCTTCTCTTGGAACTTATATGGTTATTTTTATCCTGAATTTGTTTTTTTAATTCTTGAATATATGGATGATGTATCATTAGAAAATATTACGTTGACTCACAAATTTATTAAAATATTGCGATTAAAATATTACTTTTGAGTTCTTATAAAAATTTATGAAAATATTAGTAACAGGAAGCAGTGGATTAATTGGCTCTGAGGCCGTTAGGTATTTTGGTAATAAGGGAGAAACCATAATAGGTGTTGACAATAATCTTAGAAAAGAATTTTTTGGTGAAGGAGGAGACACAATTTGGAATTTAAATCTGTTAAAAAAAGAGTCTTTTGATTTTATTCATGAATCTATAGATATTAGAGATAGATCTGCTATTTTAAAGCTTTATGAACGTTACCGTCCAGATGTAACAATACATTGTGCCGCCCAGCCATCACATGATTTGGCTGCAAAAATTCCCTTCGATGATTTTGATACTAATGCAGTAGGAACTTTAAACTTACTTGAAGCTAGCCGAAGATTTACTTTTAACTCACCATTCATATATATGAGTACAAATAAAGTTTATGGTGATGCACCTAACGAACTTGATTTAGTAGAATTAGAAAAAAGATGGGATTATAAAGACCCTAAATTTTATGAAGGAATAAATGAACAATGTAGGATAGACCAAACAAAACATAGTTTGTTTGGAGCTTCAAAAGCCGCTGCTGACATTGTTACACAGGAATACGGCCGATATTTTGGAATGCCCACCGTAAGTTTTAGAGGCGGATGTTTAACAGGCCCTAGTCATAGTGGAGTGGAACTTCATGGATTTTTATCATATTTAGTTAAAGTAGCAATACACAACAAGCCATACACAATTTTTGGTTATAAAGGGAAACAAGTTAGGGATCAAATTCATAGTTTAGATGTAATAAAAGCATTTGAAAGTTATATTTTAAACCCAAGGCCTGGAGAGGTATACAACTTAGGAGGAGGTAGAGGTAACAGTGCTTCAATATTAGAGTGTATTGATTTAATATATGATTTAAGTGGTAATAGAGTTAATTACACTATTTCAGAAGAAAATAGAATAGGAGATCATATTTGTTACATTAGTGATTTAAAAAAATTTAAAACTCATTATCCTTCCTGGGATATAACAGTTACCTTGCCAAAAATCATTCAAGAGATTATTGATGCTCAAAAAGTTTTTGCCTAAGAATATGAATAGCACAAGAATTGAGAATGAAATAAAACATGGTCAAAAAATAAAGCAATCAGCAGAAGATATTTGGGGCTGGGGAAGTGATGCAGGAAAAATTAGAGCGGAGAGAAGAGCAAATTTTTTTATTGAACGTTCTAAAATGACGCAAGAACAGCTAGTTCTTGAAATTGGATGTGGAACAGGATTATTTACAGAAAAGATATCAAAAACCGGGGCTAAAATAATTGCAACAGATATTTCGGATGATTTATTATCCATTGCAAGAAAAAAAAACATTCCCAACACTACTTTTCAATTGGCAGATGCTCATAAATTAAATTTTAGCGATAATTTTTTTGATGTTGTGTTTGGGAGTTCTATTTTACATCATTTAGAAATGGAGAAGTCATTAAAAGAAATTTACAGAGTATTAAAGCCAGGAGGTAAAATTGTTTTTGCAGAACCTAATATGTTAAATCCTCAAATTTTAATTCAAAAAAACATTCCGTTTATTAAGAGATGGTTAGGAGATTCACCGGATGAAACAGCTATTGTTCGCTGGAGTTTCTCTAAGCTATTAAAAAAACTTAACTATCGGGATGTAGAAATTTTTCCTTATGACTTTTTACATCCATTTACCCCTAAACTTATGATTAATTTTATTAATGGTATTGGAAAAACCATTGAAAAAGTTCCTGTTTTGAAAGAAATTGCAGGATCAGTAATTATATATGCTAAAAAACAGAATTCATAACTTTTTTGAAAGTAATAAAGTATTAAATTTTTTTCTAAAAAAAACATTTAAGCTATATTTAATTATATTAATATTAATTGGGGTATCATTAGTTTTTCAATTTCCAAATTCATTTTATGAATATTTAATAAATCGTATTTCTGAAATACTTAAATCTACATATGGAACTAAAGGTACTGAAAAAAAAATATATTATGGTTTAGTCAAACTTGGACAAATATTGATTTTATCAGCTTTTTTTATCTTAATATATTTAAAAACATTAAATTCAGCGTTAAAAAAGATTATTCATAATCCTGAGACTCTAGAAGAAAGACAACAGATTTTGATTAATAAAATGGATATGATAATTCTTATCGCATTGATTACTACAGCTATATTTTTAAGATTTATTAACATAAGACAAAGTTTATGGCAAGATGAAATTGGAGTTTATCAATCTTTTATAAAAGATGGCGTTATAAGTACTATATTTCCTAAAACCTCTACCGGATCTCATCCTTTAATGCAAATAATTGTGGTGTTTTTTACAAAAATATTTGGGGTTAATGAAATAACACTTAGGTTACCAATTTTAATTTTTTCAATCTTAAATATTCCACTGATTTACTATGTTGTTTTAAAAATTTTCAACAAAAGGAGCTTGGCAATTATTTCATCCATTATTTTATGCTTTCACACATATCATATATATTATTCATTTCAGATGAGAGGATATAATATGGTAGTATTTTTTACGACCATATCTATATATGCATTCCACAAAATTTTATTTGATAACGAAAAAAGATTTTCAGTTATACTTTTTTTGGCTAACACGTGCTTGTTATACACACACTTATACTCCCTATACTTCATTGCAGCTCAAAATATAATATTGTTTTTTATGTTATTTAGTTACAATAAAAATAAAAAATTTTATTACAAAAACGTTAAGATATTAATCAATTCCATTATAATATCTGTTATAATTTCATTCTTATTATATTTACCCCAATTACCAGTAATTTTTATGAATATATTAAATTCTAGTGATTTACATACAGAGTTTAATTGGTCAGAACATATTTTATATGTTTTATCTTCAAGCACTAACTTATTGGCTTATACTGATAATAAATTATTAGCAATTATTGTATTTATTTGTTTGACTATAATTTTTGTATACACTAAGAAGAGTATTGGAGTTCTTTTCTTAGTGTATACAAATTTCTTGTTATTCTTTATGATTATGCTATTACCAAGTGGTTCTAGTTTTTTTCCACGCTATTTAATTCCATTATTACCCATTAAAGTAATTTTAATCGCATATTTAATAAACTGGACTATTGAAAAAAAGAGTTTTGTGTTTTTTTCCTTAACTTCAATTTTGATAATATTTTATTTAAATATCAGTGCGATTAATAAAACATATATGCCCATTCAAGATTATAAAAGCGCGGTTACTTATATTAAAGCGCGAGAAAAAAATGAATATATTATTGTTTCAAATTCTGTGGGAAAGAATGAAATAAAATATTATAATGAACAAATTATTCCATTGAAAAATAAAACACAATTAGATTCAATAATTAATAAAGTTAATGTAAATGTATATGCGATAACAACATTTGAAAATATGGCGGGAAGAAATGGTGATTTTTATGAAGACGCTAAAACACAAGAGTTTATAGAAGAAAAATTTAAAAAAATAATAATTTTTGAGAGTGAATTTCCAGTAACTATTTGGCAATATTTACCTGATTGATAATATATTAAATGGTTTCAAAATCTCAAAGAATAGAATCTATTGATTTTTACAGAGGAATTGCTGTAGTTTCAGTTTTATTTTTTCATTACAACGGTTTGTTACCATATGGATATTTAGGAGTAGACTTGTTTTTTGTAATTTCAGGATATTTAGTAGGGGGAATATTAATTAAAGATTATTTAAAGGGTAATATTTCAATTTTAAACTTCGTGCTTAAGCGCTCATTTAAAATATTACCATCCTATTATTTTTTTATTATTTTTGGTAATATTGTTGCGTTTATTGTTTATAAAAACACTAATATAGATGGTTATATCCCATTTAAGTATCTTTTAAGATATTTATTGTTCTTTCGAAACTATAAAGGTGATCCACATTATTGGAATTTTGACCATGTTTGGTCTTTGTGTATTGAAGAACATTTTTATTTAGCAACACCTTTAATTTTATTTTTTTTATTAAAAATATTTGGAGTTAATAATAAGATGTTATTTTTATTAATTATAATTATGATTATTAGTGGATTTATGTTTAAAAATGTATCATTTTTTTTAACCAACAGTAAAGAAACTTATCATGCCACTCACAATAGAATTGATGCTTTAGGTTATGGCATGTTGCTAAACATATTACCAATTAATAGTAAATTTAAAAATAATAAAATATTATTTTTTGTACTAATTTTATTTTTTTTCACTATCATACTTGATAAGTACACAACTAACATATATTTTAAAAAAATTATTTTTCATAGTATTACACCTATTTTTCTATCGGGAATAATTTATCTAACATTTAATTATAACTTTAATAAATTTAAATTTATTAAAGTTATATCAAAATATAGTTATAATTTATACTTGTGGCATACTGTATTTGTTTTAGCTATACATTATTATGTTGGAATTAATATTTTCGGATTATTTATTTATATTCTAATATCTTTTTTACTGGCTTTTTTTACTACAAAATATTTAGAAATACCAATTTTAAAAAAAAGAGAAAAAGCTATTGCTTACATTCGAAATAAAGCATATAAAATAAAGTATGTTAAATAAATTTAAAAATGTATATGTTTTAGCCCCACAT
>CAZEIM010000035.1:0-29199 GCA_964512145.1 uncultured Flavobacteriales bacterium | reverse complement strand
AACCAAATTTCTTTGGTTTTCTAAAATCCAACTCGTAACTTCGTTTAGCACCTCATTGTGTTTAATTTGAAATTCATACCACATATAACCCTTTTATTTCACTTGGTTTTCTTTAGCTGCAAAGAACCAAATAAAAACTATAAAGAAACCGAAAGTTATTATTCCATAGATTCTTCAGAAACACAATACTTCGAAATTAAGAATGCTGAGAATAGTATTCTTAAGACCTGGATTGATTATTACACGACATTAGATCCTTCCTTCTCTATATCAAATTTTATTTTATTTCATGTCGATACATTAATACTTCAGAAAGGAAATATTATTGGTAGTTTCGACAGTAGATTCGATAATCGATTTTTTCCTCTTTTAGTCTTTAATGAAAATAAATCAAAGTATATAGATTTTGATAGCTACCAGATTTTACTCGACTCCAATAATTTCGCAGATTTTGCTTTAGATCAAGAGGTTAACTTAGTAGACTTAAGAGAAAATACTATTATTCGACTATATTTTTGTTCCGAGTCTCATTTCGTTGAAAACGCATTCTGGGAAAATGAAGATGTTATTATTCTATTAGAAGGGTCTATACCCAATGTCCCTAGAATAAAAAAAATAGACTTATTGAAACAAACAATTGAATCATTTGAATACCTAGATACATTGGAAACTGAATCTAAATATTCTATAAAACGGTTGAATCAAAATGGAATATTTGAAAAAATATAGCCCATTACAGTAATATGAGAAAATTAATCGAAACCACCTTAATTTTTATTTTTGCTTTACTATTGGTATCATGCAACGATGCTGAATTTAATGAGCAATATGCAAATGCAATACGTAATTCTCCCATTTTGTCAATTACTAACTTAAATACATACAAAGTTGAGGATATAGACTCATTGAAATACTATTGTGAGAAACTTGAAATAGTAACTATTAGCAAAGACAGCAATGGAATATTACTTACACAAAATGAATTTAATGGAGATTTTAACGGTTTTTTTCAGCCTAATGATTCTAGTAACTTAAAAAACAATAAAGTAAAAGTAAATGACTTTTATATTACATATTCCGAACACATTAAGTCCACTTGGTTTAAAGTTAATGGAAAGTGGTAATTTGCATACTAACTAAACACAACAGTGTATAAACCTCAGGGTGACATCGAGAAAACGTACCCTAACAATAGCTAAAAGAAATTGTATTACGAGTACTCTGTATTTTAAAAACCAAATTTCTTTGGTTTTCTAAAATCCAACTCGTAACTTCGTTTAGCACCTCAACTGCTCAAATAATAAAATAAGGAATGCCGAAATTGTCGAAAGTTGACGAAAAGTTATTACTTAAATTTATTGAATTCAACGCTTTGTCTTTAAATGAAAAGGAGACATTAGAAATTGTTTATAAAAAGAAGATTACGAATACGCATACACTTTTACTAATTAAATGGGGAACAAAAAATAACACTAAATCTTGGGGCCTTTTGCCATATAATATTATAATTCACGATATAGATGAAAAAGAATTGTTAAGAGTCAAAGTTCGTGAGAGATACTTAAGATTAATAAATCTCCTATTTGGAAAATATATATGTGACAGTGAACCTGAACATATCTCATCAATCAATGAAATTCATAAAATAGAAGAAATTAAGCAAAGGCTATTTGCTGATCAAGGCAATACTCATATTTGGTTTGATCGAAATTTTGTGCAAAATGGTCTAAAGGTTATGGGTAGCACTACGTCTGCATATTACTTTCTAAAAACTTGTGAAATTGAGATTAAATTGTCTCTCCAAACATATATAAATCATGCTAGAGATGTTAGACTTTGTGTATTGACTTGTGATTCGAAAAAGATAAATAAGAAAAAAGACCTTATACAAGAAAATCTATTTTTACTTGAGCAAAGTAATACAGGAAATATCTTAACACTTTATCAGATGGCTGTTAATGGGCAAATAGTATTTACTAAATATCCACTTTATTATTTTGTTGGTAGTAGAATTGGACCCTTCTTTATTGGAAGCAAAGAGCATGATCATCTTCATCTATTTTAATTTTATTTTTTTTGATGACATGCCCAACCAAATGTGCAAATAGCAAAAAAACTTTGCTCAATCGATTTCTATAACTCAAGCAAACTAAAGGTATAATTTTTTTTCAAAAATTTTATTTTGTCTTACACAAGCTACGCTCCCTTTCTTCAAATAAAACGTTAATACCCATACCGGCTAAACTCCTGATATTTTTGCCTAATTATTTGAATAAATTCATATTGCGTAGTATTTTGAAGCAAAAAATCGGATATTTTACAGTAGTCAATAAACACATCAAACGAACGCTCATCTAAATCAATGATTTGAGCATCGGCATATTTACCCAGTAACTCCTTTAACAAGTCCCTTCTTCTTTGTTCGTTTTGTAATTCAATGGCTAAACGTTCTTTTTTAGCCCGTTTGCTAAGCGATTGATACAAAAAAGTTATGGGGCTTTCTAAGGCATTAATGCCACTTATTTTATAGTCCGATTCACTGTATCCAAGTTTACTAATGTCTTCATAAATTCTTTTTAAATCTCTTTTAGGAAAAACCGAAACAGCCGGTAAATTTATTTCAATAGGCTCTACAGGAATATTTACTTTATATACCGGAGCATATAAAGAATCCACATAACATAATTTTATAGTTTGGTATCCTAAAACAGATACCACCACTGTATCGTTTTTTAATACTTGTATTTCAAATGACCCATCCTGATTTCCAAATTTACCGATACCTGTACGTTGATTTACAATTATTACTCGTAAAAAATCGACTTTTTGATGTTTTTCATACACCTTACCTTGAATTGTTATTGGAATATTGGTTTGAGATAATGAATAGGATACATAAACCATCAAAAAACAACTTAATATATATATTTTTTTCTTTATTAATTTCATAAACTACTTCAAGCAAATATCGATAAATTAAAGTAGAGAATAAAATAATTTAATCCATCGGTAATCTGTAGGTATATAAAATTACAGAAGAAAAAATAAACAACTTATTAATAAAATTAGCTATGTTAAACATCAATACTAGGCTATTTTACCCTAGGTTATTAACAATTTAAGGTATTTATTAACAATCGTGTGATTTTTCTTGCCTATTTTCTTGCACTTGTAAAACCTACGTATAAATTTGTCACATGTTTAACCGTCCGAAAGGACATAAAAACTTTAAAAATGAATAAAACTGAATTAATTGATGCTATTGCATCTGAGGCAAAATTAACAAAAGCTGATGCAAAAAAAGCAGTAGATGCTTTTACTAAAGTAACTTCTAAAGCCTTAAAAAAAGGTGATAAACTTGCTTTAGTAGGTTTTGGATCTTTCTCAGTAACTAAAAGAGCTGCTAGAGAAGGAAGAAATCCTCAAACAGGAAAAGCTATTAAAATTCCAGCAAAAAATGTTGTAAGATTTAAAGCTGGTTCTGACTTAACAGAAGCTGTTCAAAAAAAGTAATTTAATTCTTTTTTTAAAAAACCTTTCTCCTAACGGGGAAAGGTTTTTTTATTTTAAACACTATGAATATTCAATATTTCGACCCAAATAGTCCTGCCTCAAATAATAATATTTTTGGACTACCCTTTTCCTCAAAAAATGCTCATTTAGTCATTATTCCTATTCCTTGGGAAGTAACCGTTTCATTTAACTCAGGTACCTCATTAGGCCCTGAAAAAGTATTAGAAGCTTCTTATCAAGTAGATTTATTGGATGCAGACGTTCCTGACGCATGGAAACTGGGTGTTGCCATGGAAAAATTAGACAAAAATATTATAAAAAAAAATAAAGCCTATCGCAAATTAGCCGAAAAATATATTGAAGCATTTACAACAGGTCAAGTAAACCAAAACACGCAAAAAGATTTAAAAAAGATAAATACCGCTTGCCATGAATTAAAAGAATGGCTTTTTGAAAAATCCAACCACTACTTTAAAAAAGGAATTATTCCGGTAGTATTAGGTGGCGACCATAGTACGCCTTTGGGATTAATAGAAGCGGTTTCAAAAAATGTATCCGAATTTACCATTTTGCATATTGATGCTCATTATGATTTGCGAAAAGCATATGAGGGTTTTGAATACTCACACGCATCTATTATGTACAATGCGCTAAAAAATTGTGCGAATATAAAAAATTTAGTGCATGTTGGCATAAGAGATTACTGCGAAGAAGAAGTACAACAAACTCAAAAAAACAAAAAAAGTATTACATTTTTTGATCAACAATTAAAAGAGAGTATGTACAACGGTAAAACATGGGATACATTGTGTAACGAAATAATAAAACAAATAAAAACCGAAGCAGTATATATTAGCTTTGATATTGACGGATTAGACCCAAAACTATGCCCCGGAACCGGAACACCTGTGGCGGGAGGACTAGAGTTTTATGAAAGCATTTATTTATTAAAAAAATTAATACAACATAAAAAACGAATCGTTGCCTTTGATTTAAATGAAGTAGCATCGCACGAACAAACAAATTGGGACGGAAATGTAGGTGCTCGTTTACTCTACAAATTATGTAACTTAACCCTACAGTCACAAAAGCAGAAATAATATGTTGTTGCAGAATGACCAATTATTATTAAACGAGCTTCAAAAGTATATTAGTGAACAACGAATAAACTTGTTTAATCAAATTATTCAAAACAGAACAACGCATTTTACGGTAGTACTGGAAGATATTTATCAATCGCACAATGCCAGTGCAGTACTAAGAACATGCGATTGCTTAGGGATACAAAATGTACATATTATTGAAAACCGAAATTCATATCAAATTAATGAAGATATTGCCTTAGGTGCCGAAAAATGGCTTTCATTACATACTTATAAAGAACCTAATGCCGTAGAAAATTGTTTTAAAAATTTAAAAAATCAGGGGTATACTATTGCGGCAACAAAATTAAGTAAAGAAGCTAAAAAAATTACTAAATATAATATTCATCAAAAAACAGCATTTGTATTTGGCACTGAATTACATGGCATTACAACTGAAGTTGAAAAACATGCCGATACATTTTTATATATTCCCATGTACGGATTTACCGAAAGCTTTAATGTATCTGTTTCAGCTGGAATACTTCTTTTTTATTTACATGAAAAATTATTAACCGAAACAGAAAAATGGAAATTAAGCGAAGAAGAAAAAATTAAAATAATGCTTGAATGGTGTCGAAAAACAGTTAAAACATCGAACATTATTGAAAAAGAATTTCTTAAAAAACATCAATCATTGTAATTTTTAAATTGAGTATATAATTTAATTGGAATTAATGTATATTTTTGCGCTAAACTTATATTTATATGGGAAAAGGAGATATTAAAACGGCTAAAGGTAAACGTTTTGCTGGTAGTTACGGAATTAGTAGAAAAAGAAAGAAAAAAAAGGTTGCTACAGTCACTAAAACAAAAGTAAAAAACGTTGAACCAAAAGTAGTTAAAGAAGTAAAAGAAAAAAAAGCTCCTGCTAAAACAGCAGAAAAAGTTAAGCCAGCAAAAGAAACAACTACAAAAGCTCCTGCAAAAACTAAAAAAGCAGAAACAGCTAAAAAGAAATAAACAAAAAAATAGTTCCTATTTTTGTTTTTTCATGAAAAAAATAGCTGTATCATGGTTGATTGTTATTTTAGCGCCTATCCTTATTTTTTCAGGGTGTAGGAAAGCCAAATTAAATAGACAAACTACAACCGAAGTTGATTACACGATTGTAGATAATGTTTTTTCGGATGTTCAAAATATTGTACAAAAATCAGTATTACAACAACCATCCTTATTAAGAACACAAGATGTTGTTGAGGTAACAAATGACTCATGTGCTAGTATTACCTTTAGTTCAAGTGATAGTATTTTTCCTATAACCATGACGATCAATTTTGGGAATTTAAATTGTAAGGGGTTAGATGGTAAATACAGAAGAGGTAAAATAATTTGTGAATTGTCAGGACGATATTTTGAAACAGGAAGTGTAATTACTACTACATTTGATAATTATTATGTGAATGACTATAAAGTTGAGGCTACTCATGTGGCTGAAAATATGGGGAATTTTACGTTTAATATTAAAGTAACCAATGGAAAAATAACCTACCCAAGCAATGAAACAGTAACATGGGAATCAACTCGAACAAGAAAACAAATAGAAGGTAGTAATACACAATTTTCTATATTTCCTTCTGACACCAATTGTTTTTTAAATATATCGTGCATTTTTGACGATGCCTATGAAATAACAGGAACAGCATTGGGTGTTAATAGCGAAGGTCGATTATTCGATGCGAAAATTACCAGTCCTATGCATTTACAATTCTGTGATTATGTGCCTGAAATAACTCAAGGAATTATTGAGGTACAACCCGAAGATTTATTAAAAAGAACTATTGATTTTGGTAATAAAAATTGCGATAAAGAAGCTAAAGTTACTATAGGTAAAAAGGAATATTTTATTAATTTAAAATAAGATTATAATTATATTCCAAACACAAGTAAGTGCCATAAAAATTGAGTTTAATGGCAATACCTCATAACTTGAATGATTCAGTTTATTTAACTCGTTCCCCTTTTTTAAAATCCATACTTTGAACCAGCTTTCCATTTTTATCGTATACGATAGTTTTTCCATGTTTTAGTCCCTCGCTGTAATTAATAATAACCTCTACTGCACCTCCTTGTCTGAAGGATATGGATTTTCCATGCAACTTATTTTCTTTATATGAATCTTCTCGAGCTTTTTGTCCCGTTAAATAATAAAATATCCAAGTGCCGTTTTTTTTACCTGAAAGGTAAGTGCCTTCCGACTCCTTTATTCCCTTTCGGGTATAGTACTCCCAAAAGCCATTCTTTGCATCATCTTGGTATTTTCCTTTTTCTCTAACCAATCCATTATCATACCAATATATCCATTCATTACTTTTTTTACTCTTAGAATAATATCCTTGGTAATTTTTTTGCCCATTTGGAAACCAACCATGCCATTCTCCATCCATAATCCCGTCCATAAAGCTTCCTTCGTCTTTTACTTTCCCGGTCTCGTACCAACTAACCCATTTTCCATGTTCTTTTCCATTTTTGTATGTTCCTTCTTGTAATTTTTGTCCCGACTCAAACCAAGTTGTCCATAATCCTTCTTTTATATCTTGAGTATATGTTCCTTTTTTCCATAATTCACCAGTTGGATACCAAAAATTCCAAACACTATCTCGTACATTATTTTTAAAATTACCAACCGATTCCAATTGGCCTGAACTATAGTAATACTGCCAGTAACCATGCATTACTCCCTGATCAAACGTTCCAATAATATCTGGAATATTCTTGCTTTTATACCATTTCCAAACTCCATGTTTTTTACCAAATATATAATCTCCATGAACCAAGGTGTCTCCAGAATAGGTGAGTTCTAAAAAAATCCCATGTTTAATACTTTCTGAATATCCAACTATGCGTTTTACAAACCCATTGCTATAATAATACTTCCACTGGCCATCCATCAAGTTGCCTTTAAACATACCTTCCTCTTCAAGTTGGCCATTTTCATACCATTTTTTAGCTATTCCGTTGCGAATATTATTTTGATATTCTACATACTCTTTTTGAGTTTGATTTTCATAATATTCAACATATATACCCGTACCAGAAATTAAAGTTTGTTCACCCTGTATATTATTTGAAAATAAAATATGAACCTCATCACCGTTATATATTTTTTCACAATGCGTTTTTCCATCATAAAAAAAATACTTCCATTTTCCGTGTTTTTTGCCTCTTAAAAAATTGCCTTGCTCTTTAATGTTTCCATTATCGTACCATTCAGTATACAAACTATCCGGAAAGTTATTTACAAAATAACCTTCATATTTTTTATGACCATTTTCGTACCAATGGGTAGATTTACCATTTAAAAAACCCATATCATAGGTTGTTTGTTCTTGTATTTTTCCGTTTTTATACCATCGAGTCCAAACACTGTCTTCAAAACCATAGGAATAAATGCCTTTACTCTTTACAATTTTTTCATCTTTATCCCAAAAATCCTGATAATATTGTTTAATGACTTCTTGAGAAAATAAAGTTGAAAAAAATAGGTTAAACAATAAAAAGTGGAAACATCGAATCATATTAATTTTTTAATGCATTAGACAAGTTCAAAAAACCTTCTTTCTGATCATTATATTTATCGGCTAATGTGTACATTAAAAAACTAATGTTTTTTAATGCTTCTAAGGTTTCAACACTCAATGATTTTTGCTGAAGTTTTAATAGCAAACTACCATACATAAATTGTAAACAGGTTTCTACATCCTGTACCAATAAATCATTGGACTTCTTTTTAAGTTCTCGAATAAGTGGTAATACTTTATCATATACTTTTTGATAAGACTCAAGCTGAAAAACCTTAATTAATTTTATATGAATATGTTCCAATTCTGCTTGAATTTCTAATAACTCACTCAAATGACCCTTTTCTTGTATATTTTCACTTTCCATACTGTACATTAAATCCATGTACCAATTTTTTAACTCAACTTTTTCTGATTTACTATATGGGCCAATATTAATAACCTTCTTTTCTAAATCATAAATATTAAATTGACAAGATCTTATTATATCTTCTATTTGCCACATGTACAAAATATATTCTATAATATTTTCCTTCTTTTTTTGCTCGGCAATAACAAAACTCATAACTATTATTATTTAATAGATTTTTGTTGAGCGTATTCTGTATTTAAAAGATGTAACACATCCTTAGTTATATCTAAGGAATCATGGGCAAACAATACATTTCCCCAGCCGGTATAGCCAAAAACAAAATTGTATTGGTGTTTTTCCTTTAATTTATCCAAGGCATCATGAACAAGCTGTTGTAATTCTTTATTTTTATCAATTTCTTTTTGTTGTAATTTCTCCGTTAAATCCTGCTCCATTTTTACCAATTTTTGCTCTTTTTCCATTAACTCAGCCTGTTTGTCTTGCGCTTGTTTTTGAGTATAGTATTTCGATTCCTCCTGCGCTTTAATAAACTCGGTTTCCAACGCTTTATACTTCGTTTCAAGTGAAGCTCTGGATTTTTGTCGTTCCTTTTCTAATTCATCCCTCATATCTTTAACCATTTGATAATTGGCATCTAGGCTATCCACATTAATATAAACTAAGGTATGTTTTTGTGACGTATTAAATGCAGTATCAATAACATTTGATGCAATGGTTGGTTGTGATTGATTTAATTTTTCCAGCTTAGATACTTTAGAAAAAAGAATTACAATCAATACTACTAAAACTAAGTTTAATGCTAAGGAAAGTTTAGAAAGGCTCATATATATTATTTAAAATTTTTATGTAAAAAATCGAGGTTATTTTTGGCAAGTATAAAGTCTGGTTGAACATTTAAAGCTTCTTTAAAGTATATTTCGGCATTTTTAAAATCTCCTTGTTGCATATGAATAAATCCTAATATATTTAAAGACGCTGCATAATACGAAATAATTTGATTTTGACCATCTGTATTAAAAGCTAAGCCTTTTTCTCTACTTTGAGGAAATGAAACTATTTTTTTTAGAAATTGAATAGCACTATCGGCTTGTTGAATATTATATAAATCAATAGAAGCATTATATAAAACGGGAATATCTTGAGGATATTTTATTATCCAATGTTGATAATAAAACCAAGCTAATTCATAATTACCTATAGCATGGGCTGATTCACCGGCTAATAAATGGACTTTAGTATTATTAGAGTTTTTTCCTAAAATTTCTTTACATACCTCTAAACAAGAAAAAAATTCTTTGTTTTGATAATATGTATTAGCTAATGAATCTAATATACTTTCATTCGTTGGGTTAAGAACTAATAAATTTTGTAAGGCAACAGTAGCATTTGTATAATCTTTATATTGAATACTATTTGAATATACATCCCAGTAATGCTGATTTTTATCGGCATTACAAGCCCACAAAAAAATGAATAAAATAACAGAAAAATAAATGGTCCTGTAAGGTTTCATATTTACTTTGCGAAGATATAGTATTTTACGTAAAAAACATATCTAAACCAATGTTTACATTAAATTACAGGTATAAAAAATAAATTATAGGTATAATTAAAACAGCTCATTTTTTTATAGAATGCTTTATTTTAATTTTGTTTAAAAAAGCGCCATGAAGATTATTTGTGTAGGAAGAAACTATTCCGATCATATAAAAGAATTAAAAAACGAAATACCTGAAAAACCTGTCATATTTTTAAAACCCGATACAGCTGTAATAAATCATCCTGCAACATTTTATATGCCCGATTTTTCTAAAAATATTCATTATGAAGCAGAGTTGGTAATAAAAATACATAAAATGGGAAAAAATATTGCAGAAAAGTTTGCACATAAGTATTATGAGCAAATTACATTAGGCATTGATTTTACAGCCCGAGACATACAAGAAGCATGTAAAAGCAAAGGATTACCCTGGGAAATTGCCAAAGGATTTGATGGTTCTGCAACCATAGGAAAATTTATTACATTAAAAAATGACATACAAGATATTGACTTTACATTATTAAAAAATGGAGAAACGGTTCAAAAAGGAAATTCTAGGGATATGATTTTTAGCGTGAATAAAATAATTTCGTATGTCTCATCTTATTTTACATTAAAAACCGGTGATTTAATTTTTACAGGAACCCCTTCTGGTGTTGGGAAAATTGAAATAGGCGATATATTGGAAGGATATGTAAATCATGAGAAATTATTAGAGGTAAAAATTTTATAGCCCCCTACTCTATTTCTGTGCGTATTAATTTACTAACATATTCCTGATTTAACGTCTTAATTCTTAAAAAATACATTCCTTGATTTATAGTAATATTGTCCTCAAAAGGAATTGTATATTCATTAAATCCTTTATATACTATCCAATTATACGTGTAAACTTCTTGAAAAAATGTATTTAATAATGAAATATTTATTTCTTGCTCCGAAACTGAAAAAAATCGAAGGTATAAATTTGATTGAAAAGGATTAGGAAAAACCGAATACCAATCGTTTAAAATTGGCAAAGTATCTGTAGGATGTAAAAAATAATATGCATTATTAAAATTTGGGATACCAAATCCCATATAATGATCAGGGAACATATATTGATGAGCTGATTTTTGAATAGCATCCAACACTTGCATATTAGTAACATTTTTTGCGCTTTGCCATAAACAAGCAGATGCTCCGGCAATTATTGGTGAAGCAAACGAAGTACCGCTACCTGCATTAGATATTTGACCATTTTGTTGTATATAATAAGGTTTTTGTCCCTGAGCTGAAACATTAGGTTTTAATCGTCCATCAAATGTAGGTCCTACTGAACTATAGCTGGAATAGTTTCTTAATGCATCTACAGAACCAACGGTTAAAACAGAATCTGCATCGGCTGGAGCCGTAATGTGCCTCCACGAACCACTTCCTTCATTCCCGGCACTAGTAACCACCAATATTCCTTTACTGGCAGCAATATCTGCAGCACGAGTAATTAAAGCTGTATTACCATCCATATTTTCATACGTGTAATTATCTGAAGTATCGTCAAAAGTGCTGTATCCTAAAGATGAATTAATAATATCAACCCCTAAACTATCCGCTATTTCAATTGCACGGAGCCAATTTTCTTCTTCTTTTCTTACTTCCTTAGTAACATCTTCGGTTACAAAAAGCATATAGTTTGCTTTTGGAGCAGTTCCAATATATTGTCCGGGTGTATATCCTGCCATCAAAGACAAAACACTGGTCCCATGAGCACTATGGTTATAAACAGACTTCAAACTATCTACTAAATTCAACGAATACAACACCCTGCCTTCATTAAACATTGGCTTAAAAAAACGAATAGTATCAACTCCTAAAAATCCGGCATCAAATACTGCTATCGTTATTCCCTCTCCGGTAAAGCCCATGTCATGCAAACTTTGTATTTGTATCATATTATTCTGATCATAACTAGCCCCATATTCTGCTGGATAATACAAAGCTTCGTTTGAGTCGTATATTTGACTAAATTTTTGATTATCAATGGTTGATTTTTGAGGTAAATTGTGATTTTTAATTAGTTGAAGTTTTTCTACACAACTCAGTTGACCTAACTTCTTAATATTAACAGTATCTGTACATTCTAAAGACACTGCATTTAACCACTTAGAAACAGAGCGAACCTTAAAACCGCCTAATTTTATTATTTCTTGAATATATTCGTTACATACAGGGATGTCTCTTTCATCAAAAGGTATATTATATTTTTTTCTTTTTTCAATCGCTTTTTCTGATAAAACATTGTTCATCTGTATGGAACTTTTACACGTATTTTTATCCTTTAAAAAAACCCAAATATTAGTTGTTGTTTGAGTAAATAGGGATTGGGATACAATAAAACACGATACGTATACTATGATTTTGCGCATTTATTCTTTATTTTTCTCTAAAAAAGTCCATTGAATAATATATCCGTTGCTATTCTGAATATCAATATCTTTTATTAACTTGCTCACCAAACCAATGTTTTTAGAGTATATTTCTTCTCGGGTTTTAATAGTTATTAAATTTTCTATAGGATCTGAAAAAACAGTAACTGTAGAGTCGTAAAGCTTAAAATTATCACTATATTCATTGTGTACATTTTTATATTGTAAAATATTATCATCCAAAGTATTAAATGCATTTTCATTCCAAGTACTATTATTTTTTACTGGAAAAATAAATTTAATGTATGTTGTATTTTGCTCAACAAATTCAATTCGTTGCGGCAAAACTTTAGTTATAGTAGACTGATTTAATCGCCAAGAATCTTCTATTTTACTTTTCTCATAAAATAAAGTTTTAAACACAGTATCCCCTTCGTTATCGGTAAAAACATCACTATATAGAATTTTTACGTATTTAGTATGGAATGTCGTATCTAACGTGAATCCATTATATGCGGTACAATCAACTAAAAAAACTGAATATTCATGTAATGAAATCGGGAAGTATTTTTGACCTAAATCATAAAAAACTACAGAATCTTTTTTACATGAAAATATCATTAAAAATAATACTGTCATCCAAAGAGTTATGAAAACATTTTTTTTCATTTTTTCATGATAAAGCCTCCACCAATAACATCATTTCCATCGTATAAAACAGCAGATTGACCGGGTGCAATTCCTAACACCGGTTCAAAAAAAGATACTTTTACGTTTGAATCTTCAATGATTGCATGTGAAAAAGTTCCCTTATCCTTATATCTAACTTTTGTTAAACATTCTAAGGAATCTTTCCAGCCATCAAATTTAATGAAGTTAAAATTTCGAATCCACATTTCTTGTTCTTTTAAATCTTCTTTTGTCCCTAATACCACTTCATTTTTATCGGAATTTATTTTAGTAACAAACATGGGTTCACCAAGAGCTATTTTTAATCCTTTGCGTTGACCAATGGTGTAAAAGGGATAACCCTCATGTTTTCCTAAAACATTTCCATACTTGTCTACAAATAAACCTCCCTGTACTTTCTCTTCCAATCCGTTTACTTTTCGTTTTAAAAATCCTCGATAATCATTATCAGGAACAAAGCAAATTTCATAACTTTCGGATTTCTTGGCTAATTCTGAAAACCCTTGTTCCATAGCCATTTGTCTAATATCAGATTTTTTAAATTTACCTACCGGAAACTTACTTCTAGAAAGTGACTTTTGAGACAAGCCCCACAAAACATAAGATTGATCTTTATGTTCATCTAAACCCTTAGAAACCAAATACCTTCCATTTTCTTCTCTAACTTGCGCATAGTGTCCGGTAGCTATAAATTCACAATCCAACTGATCTGCTCTTTTTAACAGGGCTTCCCATTTTATATGGGTATTGCACAAAACACAAGGATTGGGGGTTCTTCCCGCCAAATATTCTTCAATAAAATTATCTATTATAAAGTTCCCAAATTCTTCTCGTATGTCCAATATAAAATGATGAAAACCTTTTTCAACGGCCATATTTCTTGCATCATTAATTGAATCTAAACTACAACAACCTGTTTCCTTTTTTGAACCGCCTGAATTTTGATAATCCCATGTCTTCATGGTAATTCCTACTACCTCATATCCCTCATCATGCAATAACATAGCTGTTACTGAACTATCAATACCTCCACTCATGGCAACAAGTATTTTTCCATGTTTACTCATTGTTCTGAAATTTTAATGCCATTTTTATATATTTCAACTTTTTGCAAATCACCCTGTTCATCAAAATATTCAATTTCACCTTCTAATAAATCATTCAAGTAATTTCCCCTACGTTTAATTTTTTGCCCATCAAAATATTTTACCATCTCCTCTTTTGTATCTGAAAATAACTCTTGATTATACGTTACAGGTTTTAACTTCCATTCTCCAATTTCATAATATTCAACGAATGGTCCATGTTTTTTACCTGCTTTATAATTAACTTTTTCCTTCAAGATCTCTTCGGGGTTATTATAATACTCTTCAAACTCTCCATTTACTTTAAATAGCTCTACCCTATCCCCTAAATTATAAGATTCTTTAAAGTGTATTTCACCCTCTTCATTATAATAATCCCATTTCCCTGATTTTAAGCCATTTAAATACTTCCCAATAGCTTTAAATTTTCCATCCGAATAATACTCAATGTATCTACCATCTGGATAATCCTCTTTGTATTCACATTCCACTTTTTTATTACCATTTTCAAAAAACTTCATACACATTCCATGTTTAACATTAAGCTTAAATGAATCAATTTCAGCCAATTTTCCTGAACTGTAAAAAACTTTACATACTCCATGTTTATTTCCATCATTGTATTGCTCTGTCATAATAATTACTTCTGAATCATTATAATAAATCCACATACTATCTTTTTTCTGATGAACATATCTACCTTCTGCTTTTTTGTTTCCTTGTTCATAAAAATAAGTTGCACTTGCATTTAATCCATTGTTGGAATAGTAAACCACCGACTTTATTTTTTGGTTTGGATAATAATATATAAACTTCCCTTGAGGTAAATTGTTTTTAAATTCTCCTTCATATTTTTTGTTTCCTTCTGCATCCAACTCAATCCATTTTCCTTGTTTTAATCCGTTTTTATCTATGGTATTGATATTTTGAGAAAACAAAAAACCAATATTTAACATAAAAAATACGGTAAAAATCTCCTTTCTAAGTAGCATATTCATGCATTATTTATGTAAAATTAGTAAATTTACAGACAAATGAGTAATATTAGCCTTATATAATGAATGTTTCAAATTTTTTATTTTACATATATATGATTTTTTTGAAACATATTATTATTTGTAAACGTATCAAATGAATTAAAATTTCCTCTTTTGAACAGATATTTATTTTTTTTTTATTTCTTTTTAATTCAATTAGTTATTGGATTTACACAAATTGATTATATCGATACGAATACCTTCAAATCAAAAGTAGAAACAAAAAAAAATATTTTTTCAAAAAAAAAGAATCTGAAAAGTGCAAAACAAGATTCTATATCCAAGTCCTCAGACACCACTAAAACTTCTCAAGAAAAACTAACAAACCAATTTTTTAAAATTAACGGACAAATAACCGCTGAATACAACTATGGTTTTATCCCTTATCTTACAAGTGAAAACATTCCAACGGGTTTTTACAGAAGTTACGGTGATATTAGACTACAAACAGGAATATTACCATGGGTTTTTAGCTACAATTATTCAAACTTAGGAAGTGTATCCGGTTTAAATAATTATGTAAAATTATCCTTTGATATTTTAAAATACAGAGATCTATTAAAAGAAAAAAGAGCCATTAATATTCAAAAATTAGACTCATTTGACATCAAAAAAATTCAATTAAACGGTGAAAAAGAAAAGTTATTTGAAAAGAAATATTATTTACAATCTTTACTTGATGTAAATAATATTAATCATTTAAATCATTTATTATCCGACTCAGCTCATTTACCGATACCCAATTTTACAGATTCAATAGAAATAAATAAGCCAAATTTGAACGATAGTATTTCTTTGGCTGAAAAAAAGAATGAATTACAGCAAAAAATTTCTGCTATCAATAATCAAATTTCATCTATCAATGATAAAATAAAAAATATTGAAGAACAAAAAAACAAGCTTACTTTAGAGCAAAGTCAATATAATCCAAAAAAAAATTCGTTTAACGCTACTTCTTTACTAGAAAAAATCAGAAAATTTGAATTTGGATTAACCAACCCAAATCTTTCTCCGCTATTTTTAAATGGAATTAGTTTACAAGGAATACATTGTGAAATAGATGGAGAACAATACCTTTCCATAAGTCATGGAGTAACGGTAAGTCCGGTTATGTTTTCTATTGACCCAGTTAAAAATCATTTACAGTACACTCGAAATTTATTCAACTTTTTTGATTTTGGAAATGTTGGTCAAGGGCAAAGAATTACAGCCATAAAAGCCGGGCCAGGGGCTAAAGAAAACACACACTTTCACGTAGGTATTTTGCAAGGGATAGCAAAAACCGGTAGTTATATTGATTCTCCTCCCGAAACTTACGTACTTGGACCAAAAGAAAAAAATTATGTAATTGAGTTAGATATTCGATATCAATTTTCTAAAAATCATTTTATTGAATTATTTTTAGATAAATCATATCTACATAATTCAGCGCTTTCTGAAATAAGTTTATTAGAAGGATATAAAAATATTTTATCCAACAACCGAACAAATGCTGCATTAGCCAAACACAGTATACTTTTGCCGAAAATTAAATCTAAAATAACCTCTAGCATTCGTTGGATTGATCCATACTTCAAAAATTATGGAGCGGGTTTTTTACGTTCAGATAATATTAGATATGAAGTGTTATCCGAACATCAAGTAACGAAAAAAATACAAATAAATTTAAGATATAGAAACGAACAAGATAACCTTTTAAAATTGTACGAATATCAAAACAATTTAACAACCATTGGAGCTCAATCAAAAATTAAACTCTTAAAAAGTTTAACGTTAATTACAGGCTACTTTCCGGTAATACATACCATAGAAACTAGTTCAAGCGTAATAACCAATAAAAATCACATTAGTAACGCAGTATTAACCTACAGTAAAATCAAAAAATACACTTCACATGTAATTACTTTAGCTTACAATCATTTTTTAATCGTTTCAGATACCACAAATAATAATTACCAAACTCTTCAATTAAACTATGATGTTGGTTTAGGAAAAAACATTCGACTATTTTTAACAGGACAATGGTTTGAATATGTATATCCCGACTCTATAACAACAAACACTTATCTACTATCTATTGGAACAAACTTAAATATCGGTAAAACAACCATGATATCATCACAAGTAAAATATAGTGTTTTTGGGCATAATTTCGAAAAATCAATAGGATATAATTTGCGATGTGTTAAAAATATTGGTAAATTTACGAGCTTAGAATTAACAGGTGAAAAACTAGTTATGGGTGATTTTTACAATACAATACAACAAAATGATAATTATCGAAACTTTCCTTATTTGTTTTCCGTTAAACTAACTAATTTTTTTTAAAGAATGAAAATATCACATATACGTTTTATACTGGCGCTAATACTAAGTTATTACAGCCAAGTTTTTTCTCAGGTAACAGTAGTAAGTGCATTATATACAACCTATAATATAACACCAAACTCACTCATGCAAATAAATGTATTAAACAGTCAATCAAATACGGTTGGTGTTATTATTGAGTCGATTGTGTATAACGCAAACCATGAGCCTGTACTAACGGTTAAAACAAACCCTATACAATTAGTTCCTGGAGTAAACATTATATCAAACAATTCTCCTTCATTTCAATTAGTACAATATGCTCCTACAAAACAAGCCGAATACGTACGTAATACAAAAAGAATGCCTTCGGGAATATACAGATTTTGTAGTACCATAAAAACCATTTCAAATTCAGAAGCCATTGATTATTACTGTGAAGACCAGCAGTCTGACTTTTCAAATTTCTTGGTGTTAACCTATCCTATGGATAAAGATACTATTGAAATAAAAAATCCATTATTAAATTGGAATCATAGTGAGCCTTTTGATATATTAACTTCAGGCGAATATTACAAATTAATATTAGTAGAGTTAAAAGAAGGTCAATCTGCAGAAGATGGTATCAATATAAATAATCCTATCTACATGAAAGACTTCTTAACAACCCACCAAGTTCAATATCCTATGGATGCTCCAGCGTTAAAACCCGGAGGGAAATATGCTTGGCAAGTCCAAAAAGTAACTAATAATATGGTAACCAATAAAACCGAAGCTTGGGAGTTTATAATGAAAAAGCCTAAAATTCAACCCGAAATAAAATATGCGCGATTAAGCAAAGATTTGAATGCTTCATTTTTTACTGTAACCGGATCAAAATTATTTTTTACATTTCAAAAAGAGTATAGTGATGACCATCTAGTTAATTGCAAAATTATACAAAGTAACACAACCGAAATTATTCCTGATTTTGAATCTGCTACATTAGTAAATGTTGATGAAGATACTACATCTCCAAAAATTAATGAGTTAGGCAGATATTATATTAATTTGCAAGGATTAAATTTATCGACTAATGCCTATTACTTTTTAGAAGTATTAAATCGAAAAGGAGAAAAAAGTTACATAAAATTTTATATTACTTCGAATGCTTGGTAAACTTATATGAATAAACAAAGTATCATCTTATTAATTTTTATTGGTTTAAGTGTTTTATTATATATTGCATTTATTAAGTATTATGAACAAAAATTTGGATACATTGAAATAAAAACCGTTTTTGAAAACTTTTCGATGAAAAAAGAATTAGAGGCAAAATATAAAAATACGGAAAATCTTAAAAAAAAGATTTTAGATAGTCTACAGTTTGAAATAGCAGTATTAGAGTCTTCCCTTCAAAAAACAAGTCAATCGAATGCTTTTAAGAATGAAATTGAAAAATACAATAAGATAAAAGAAGAGTATTTCTTGAGAAGAAAACAGTATGAAGAAGACGCTTTAAGATTAACCGAAACATATGATAATCAAATTATTGAGCAGATGAATCAATATATAAAACAATACGGAGAAGAAAATAACTATACATACATATTTGGAAATGCAAATGGAAGTATTATGTATGCTAAAGAATCAGAAAATATTACTAAAAAAGTAATTGATTATATTAATATAAAATATCAAGGAAAATAAATGATAAAGCTATATGCATACACACTTTTAATTTTATTTACCTCTTGTAAAAGAGAGGAAAACATCTCTTATTCCGTTTTAGAAAATAATTCTCCATTTGAATCTGAGAAAGCAGAATTAATAAAAAAAACTGAATTATCACCCGAAGAATATACAAGTTGGATAAAATCAGAAGAAAATCATTTTTTTAAAACTAAAGAAATGAATGACGTTTATTTTAAGCTATTTTATCGACCTATTCCTTATATCATTTGCAATGAATTAAAGTCCTCAAATATTTCAAGCAAGGTATATGATATACGAGAACAAGAATTAGAAGGATATGAACACTTTATTTTAGAAATCGGATTAACAGAACCAATTCAAGCTGATTTGTTAAAACATAAGATTAGCTCTTCTGATGAATATCAACAAAGAGTTCAATACCTTGCATACCAAGTTGCAAATGATATTCAAATAATTCAAAACTCAATAGTTATTAAACCCCACATGACTCATTTTGAAAGAACATTTGATGTTTCTCCAAATATTAAAATCATTTTAGCATTTCAAACTGCCCAACTTAATGTTTCGAAAGAATTTACTTTTCAATTTGAGGATCAAATCTTTCAAAAAGGAATTATTAAGATTACTTTTGAAGAGAATACACTAAACGTTTTGCCTAAATTAAAAACGATATGAAATTAAAAAAATATACTTCTACCAAATACATTCGAACTTTTTTTAAAAAAAGTATCGCATTTAAATTAATTATTCTACACCTGTTAAGTATTGCGCCTTATCATCTTATGGCATTAACCGGTGGTCCAAGTCAACCCGAAGTACAAAGTTTTGAACCTGTAGGAACTTCTAATATGGTAGATTTATTTTCTGGAGACTTTAATTACAATATTCCATTACTAGATGTTGGAGGATATCCAATTAATATTAGTTATCACTCTGGAGTTACCATGGATCAGGAAGCCTCTTGGGTTGGATTAGGTTGGAATGTGAACCCCGGGGTAATAAACAGAAATATGAGAGGTATTCCGGATGATTTTGATGGAGATAAAATAACAAAAGAATTTAATATGAAACCGAATAGAACTTTCGGTTTAGAATTAGGCATAACAGCTGAGGTAGTTGGATTTGAATTTTTAAGTGTTGGGTATTCTATTGGCGTAAATTATAATAATTATAATGGGATAGGAATGGACAGAGGTGTTTCATTAAGTTTATCAAATAAGGGTGCTGAAGGCTCTAAAGGTACATTAAATGCTAGTTTGGGATTAAATTCTAGTAGCACAAATGGGTTGAGTATCTCTCCTTCTTTATCTTATTCAGCTCGAATTTCTAAAACTGAATATACAGATGGTGCTGGATCGCTTTCTAGTTCGATAGGTATATCTGCTCCATTTAATTCAAGAGCGGGACTAAAACAAATTTCCATTAACACATCCTTAAACTCATCCGTATCCTATTTTTACAAGGTATTGCGAGGTGATAATAAAGGAGATATTGCATCAGGATCAAATGGCGGAGGAATACTAAATGCTTCAGCGAGGTTTGACTTTGGCACCCCTACATTCACACCATCTGTTGATTTACCAATGTTTAACTTTTCTGGAACCGGTCGATTTACTGCAGGTGGAGAGTTATTTGGTTTACATGGAAGTCCTCATATTTCCGGATACTTTTCTACACAACAGTTAATTACTAATAAAATAGAAAATCCAGCGTATGGCTATATGAATTCTAGTAAAGGTCAAAAAGACAAAAGTGCTATTTTAGACTTTAACCGAGAAAAAGATGGTGCTTTTCAACCTGAAGAAAATGCAAATCTCCCCTTAACCAACTTTACATATGACTTATATAGCATTTCGGGTCAAGGAATTGCTGGTAGTTATAGACCGGTTAGAAATGATATTGGGTATGTATTTGACCCTGCCAATTATACTACTAGTGCTGGGGTATCGATAGGAGTAGAAATAGGAGGTGGCAATATTGTGCACGGAGGAGGAGATATTAAATTAAATTATGTAAACACCAACTCCGGAAAATGGGAAGATGATAATTTGGCTGGATCCTCCATGCAATTTCAAGATGAAAATTCCGATATAACATACGAACCATTTTATTTTAAGGATGCTGGTGAGCGTACTGCAGACCAAAATCCTGAATGGGTAGACTCCTATGGAAATTATGAGCCTGTTTATTTAGGCTTAGATGTAATAAGTAAGTATAATGTAAAATTATCGAAAAGATTGCATAAAACCCAAACCAACTCAAAACAATTACCAAATAAAAACTCTAAAAATAATCGAGATGTACGAAGTCAGGTAATGCAATATTTAAGAAATGATGAAGTAGAAAAATTCGGTTTATTAGGTAATAAAAATCCAAATCATCCAAATCATCATATTTCAGAAATATCTGTTTTACAAGCTAGTGGTGAAAGGTACTTTTACTCTATACCCGCATATAATTTAATTCAAAAAGAAGTTACTTTTGCTGTAGGTAAGGATACTAAAGGTCAAAATGAAAGAAGTAAAGACTGCACATCAGGTCTGGTAAATTATATACATGGTACAGATAATGTTGTAACTAAATACTCTTCTGTTGACCCTAGTGGAAACAGTATAGAGTCAGGTAATAAAAGTGGTTTAGATAATTATGTTAATATAGTTACTACTCCTAAATATGCCCATTCCTATTTACTTACAGCAGTAGTCAGTTCAGATTATGTAGACATAGACAATACAAAAGGACCAAGCGATAATGATTTAGGAAATTATACCCGATTTTACTATGACACATTAAACGCTAAATATAAATGGCGTGCACCATTTAATCAGGCAAATTTAAACGAAGGTTTAAAAGCTGATCAAAACGATGATAAGGGAAGCTACATATATGGCGAAAAAGAAATATGGTATTTAGATTCTATAGTAACTAAAAATCATATAGCTATTTTTTATAAAAGCGATAGAAAAGACGGATATGGTGCAAATGAAAATGGTGTAATAGATTTAACAGTTGTGCAACAAAAATTAGATAGTATCAAGCTTTTTTCTAAACCAGACTATAGAAAAAATGGTATAAATGCAAATCCTTTAAAAACCGTACATTTTGATTACACATATGATTTATGCGGAAACATTCCCAATAACAGTGGGGTAGATGAATTTAAAGATGTAAATCGAGATGGCATACCTGAAAATATTAACGCAAAAAAAGGTAAATTAACCTTAAAAAATATCTATTTCACATACCAAAGATCAAACAAAGCAAGATTTAATGTTTATAGTTTTGATTATAACGAAAGTAATGCCTCTCAAAATCCAGACTATCACCCCAAAGGATATGATCGCTGGGGCAATTATAAACCATCTGTTACTACGAGTTGTAATTCCGATATGCCTGTCACAAATTCTGAAGAACCTTATGTAATACAAAATAAAAATTTAGCAGATTTATACACTTCCGCTTGGACCGTTAAAAAAATATTCCTGCCATCTGGTGGAATACTCAATATTGAATATGAAAGCGATGATTATGCTTATGTTCAGCATAAAAAAGCCATGCAAATGTTTAAAATTGTAGGATCTTCTAATTCTACTCCAAACAGCTCAACGGTGATATCCAATGGAGTTGACAATCATAACCTAAGTAACCTTTCTGAAAAAAATCCATACTTAATTTTTGAAATGCAGGAAGATCAGGAAAACATACAAGAATATTTCAAAGGGATACATGAAATGTATTTTAAATTTTTTGTGAATTTTGGAAATCCCTCAAATATTTCATTATGGGATTATGTTCCAGGGTACGCATTAATTGATAAGACATCTATTGGAACAACTGATATTGGAGGTAAAAAATATGGCTACTTTAAATTCAAAAGTGTATCTATGGGTGATGCACAAACTGGCGATTATAATCCAATATCTAAAGCGGCTGTTCAATTTGGTAGAATTCATTTATCCAGACAAGTATATGACCAAGATATTACCGATCAAGGATTTGGTCTACAAATGTTAAATGCCATCAAAAACTCTAGTTTTGCAAAAAATATTACCGAAACTGTTCAAGGACCTAATTTATCACTATGGAATAACAAAAATATTGGTCAATATTTTAAAACAAATAAATCATGGGTACGATTAAATAACCCTAATGGTAAAAAACTAGGGGGTGGTTTACGTGTAAAGAAAGTATTTGTAAGCGATGAATGGGGAAATATGACGCAAGGAGATTATGAAAGCATGGCGTATGGACAAGAATATAAATATACGTTAGAGGATGGAACCTCTAGTGGAGTTGCTAGTTATGAGCCTATGTTGGGAGGCGAAGAGAATCCTTTCAGAATGCCTGTATATCAAGATGTTAAGATTGCTCTAGCACCTGATCAACGATTTTATAAAGAAGAACCATTTGGAGAATCATTTTTTCCCGGACCATCAGTAGGCTACAGTAAAATAGAAGTATCAAGCTTAAAACGACCCGGTGTAAAAAAACATGCTACCGGAAAAGTAGCACATGAATTTTATACCTATAAAGAATTCCCGGTAATTACGAAAAGAACAAAGGTTGATCCCAAAAGAGGTAAGTCCGATCCATTTAGTTTAACTTCATTATTTAAAATTAACGCAAAAGATTATCTAACTGCTACTCAAGGGTATTACATTGAGTTAAATGACATGAACGGTAAGCCTAAGTCTCAAAAAATTTATCAAGAAGACGGTACCCTTCCAATAAGTTCCCTAACATATAAATATAAAACTAAGTCAGGGGATTATCCTTTTACATTCAAGGTTGATAATATGGCCACAGTTATTGATCAATCAGGAAATACCCATGAAAAAGAAATTGGCGTATTTTATGATATGGTAGCCGATTTTAGAGAGCAAAAAACAGAAATGTATTCTGCTGGTGCTATGGTAAATGTTGATGGGTTTTATATTCCTCCTTTTTTCGTTTTAGTGCTCCCTATGGTACTGCCAAGTTTTTCTAACGAAAAAACCATGTTTAGAAGTGCGGTAACTACCAAAGTAGTTCATAAATTTGGTTTGCTAGAAGAAACAATCGCAGAAGATTTAGGATCCGTAGTTAAAACAAAAAATTTAGCGTATGATGCAAATAGTGGTGATGTATTATTAACAGAAGTAAATACTAATTATAACGATAAAATATTTAGTTTAAAATTTCCTGCTTATTGGTATTATAAACAAATGGGACATGCCTATAAAAACATTAATATAAAATTATCGAATGTTCAATTCAATTTTGGAAATGCTACTATAAGTAACGCCAAAAAGTATTTTACCGAAGGTGATGAGTTAGCTTTATCTAATGGAGAAATAGCATGGGTTGTTGAGGTTAAAACTAATTCTATTAAAATTGTTGACAAAACAGGTGCAACTATTAGTGGTCTGTTTGACTTTAAGGTTATTAGATCAGGAAATAAAAATATGATGGCCGCACCTATGGCTCAAATTTCAACATTATCTAATCCTATTCAATCTATAAAAACTAACATTTACGATCAAGTATTACAAGCATCTGCTATTGAATACTCTGATGAATGGAGAACTTATTGCGATTGTTTATCTTCAAACTATATTTCTAGCACACAAAGTAATCCTTATTTCATTGGAAATAAAGGAAATTGGGCGGTAAAAAGAAATCAAGTACATTTATCCGGAAGAACTCAGAGTATTTATAATAACAATACCAATATTAGAAAAGACGGTATGCTTAGCTCATACACTCCTTTTTATAAATTAATTGCAAACGATGAGTGGATCATGGATAAAAAAGGTTGGACATTTTCTACAGAACTTACCGAATTTAGTCCACTTGGACAAGAACTGGAAAGTCGCGATGCATTAGGCCGTTACTCATCATCAACGTATGGTTATAATGGCACTTTAGCCACAGCCGTAGCTGCAAATGCAAAATATAAAGAGATAGGGTTTGATGGATTTGAGGATTATGATTATAATCCATGTGTTGATGGCCATTTTAAATTCACTAACCATACATCAAATGTAACTAAAGAACAATCTCACTCAGGGAAACATAGTATTAAAGTTTCTAGCGGTAGCCCAGTAATATTACAAAAGGATATTACCGATTGTAATTGGGGTGGATGTAATTTAGAACTGAGTAATACCGTCTTATCATCTGGAATATACTCTAATAAAATTGAAATTACAGGTGGTGAAACGCCATATTTATTTGAGTATATTATTTATTCTGGCTCTCCTACTATTGGTCCAATTTCAGAAAACAGCTATGGAGTGTCAGGAACAGAATGGAGTATTAAATTTATGGTTACTGATGCTAAAGGGTGCACATCTGTAAGTACGTTTAATAAAACTCAAAAAATTCCTGCAGGAGGAAGTTCATCAAAACTTGATATTGATTAATAATAATTTTATGAAAATTACTAATATATTTCTTTTTATTATTTTTAGTATAAACATACTAAAACTTAACGCAAATTGCTTAGATATATCTGGCCCTAACATTGGTTTTGTGGGAAATTCATTAGCATTTACTGTATCAAGTTCTTACTGCGATAAATGTGTTGATTGTAATGTAACTTCGTTTAAATTATTTGTTCCAACAGGAGGTTCTGCAACAGATCAATTCGGCAATACTTATAATGCCGGAAGCCACACCATTCAAGATAATTTATTATACAATGGTTCTATTACATTAACTTTTTCGAATACTGGAGATTATCAACTATCATATATTTGGGGTGGGCCAAATGGAAATTGTCCAGTAGGAGATCAGTGTCCCCCTGGTTCAACAAACTCAAAAATTATCAGAATTTCTCTCCCTCCAAGTGGGGGTGGTTCGTCTACTGGATGTGATTTTTACAACTTTTTTGGAGACAGCAAAAGTAACATTATTCATGCACTAGATTATAACCCAGCTACCAATGAATACTTTGCCGTTGGACTTCAAGATAATAACAAAATGTTACTTGTTAAATTAAGTGGCGATGGAAATTTAATATGGTCAAAACAAGTATCAGGGGGTTATAGTGCTCGATCTATTCATAGAATTTCTAATACTGAGTATTTTGTAACTACCGATTCCTCTAATACTTCTAATCCAAATCATGATGCAAATGTTCATTTATTTAAAATTAATGGTAGTAATGGAAATATTATTTGGTCAAAAAGATTTGGATCAAGTAAAAGAGACAGAAATTCCTTTATCCTTCCCTCAAACTCTGGAACATTCTTTTTAATATACTCAGAAAGTGTGAATAGTTCTATTGAAGATTTAGTAGTGTTAAAAATAGATGGTAATGGCAATATACTTCCTGGTAGTAATAATAAAAAGAAATTTGACTTTTCGGGTGATGCGCAATTTTATGATTTTATTTCAGATGGTAATAATGGTTTTATTGCTGTTGGCGGTTTTCACTCAGGTGGTCGTCATAGTATAATGGTTCATTACGATCAAAATATAAATGTTAGTACTACACTATATGATGGTAGTAACTCTTTTAATGAAGAATTTTATAAAGTAATAAAAACAATAGATGGTGGGTTTGTTATTGCAGGAGAGCACACTGCGAGTACTATAAATGCAAAAAGAGATGTAAGTATAAGAAAATTTAACAGCTCATTTTCAAAGTTATGGGAAAAAACAATAACTGTAAATATTAATTCTTCTTTATGGAATGCTGGAGTACAAGGCTTAACGGAAGATGGTAATGGAAATATATACCTTTCACTTTTTAATCCAGATGAACCAAATGATTATAAATCAAAATTACTGAAGTTTTCTTCTTCCGGTAATTTAATCTTTACAAAACGTTTTGAAGAAATTTCTTCCCTAAACTTATCAAAAATACAAATCTCCGGATCAAATGCATTAGCTGCATTTGTTTCACTAAATTTAAACACCGGGGGGTTTGGTTCAAACGATATCTTTATTTCAAGAATGGATAATGTAGATGATTTTTGTAAAACACAAAGCACAAATAATCCAGGTATTAATTCTTTTACATATACTTACAGTGTAAGACCACCAATAATTACTACTGCCCAACTAGTAGATTATAATATATCAGCACTTAGTGAAAATTTAATATTAAATACTGGAAAAATTTGTACAACCAATACTCAGCAAGCCTGTAATATTAATGCGAATTTTACTTTTTCAGGCACCTTAAATACAGGGTCACCTATTTCTTTTACAAATACATCCACAGATCCTGACTATAATATCGTATATTTTCAATGGAATTTTGGTGATGGAAATTTTGCTAGTACTGCAAACTCCACACATACATTTAATACTGCTGGCACGTATAATGTAACATTTTTTGTACAAAATGACAACCCATGTATTCGATGTAATGATTTAATAACTATTCCAATTACTATAACCGATCCTTATATCCCGCCTCCCTGTGAATCTTGTATTGGAACATTTGCTCCTACCGGTGGTAAAAAATATGTTATCAGTGCTTGGGCTATGGAGAAAATCTCTTCCGGTACAGGTTTGCCATATTCATATTCTAAGCCTAAAATTTCTCTTATATTTACAAATTCAAGTTCATCTACTACTGTAGCAGGCCCTTTTTATCCAAAAGGACCTATAATTGATGGATGGCAATTAATCGAAAATGAATTCAATATTCCAAATGATGCTGTTAATGTTCAACTTAAACTTGAATCTGATTTAGGAGATGTATATTTTGACGACATTAGGCTGTTTCCTTTTGATGCTTCTTTTAAATCATATGTTTACGACCCAGTAAATTTAAGATTTGTTGCAGAATTAGATGAAAGAAATTTTGGGACATTTTATGAGTATAACGAAGAAGGTCAGTTAGTTAGAATTAAAAAAGAAACAGAAAAGGGAATTATGACCATCCAAGAGTCTAATACTTTTATTAAGAAGCCTTAATTCATTTGTGTGAGATATCTTTTAATTATATTTTCGTGTATATTTTTTTTTGATTCTTCATTTGGTCAAATAAAATGGGTAAAAATTTCTAGTGAAGAAGCTGAGAAAAAATTAAATATCGTTTTTGATTTTTATAAAAATTTAAAATCATTCGAATTAGTTATCAATTATTCATCTTATAAAGATCATTCTTCTTATACTCCACATGAAAAAAGTAGTGGATATCTTAAAGTTAATTCCACCTGTATAGAAGCTATGCAATTGGGAATAAAAACTATTCAAAATAATTTACACCAAATTATTATAGACTCTTCTCAAAAAGTAATTTTAATAAATAATCCAGATAAAAATCTAATTTCCATAAATTCTAATCAAAATTTTATTCGAGATATCAACAAAGCTATAGAAATATTATATTTTTCTTCTTCTGAAAAAGATTTTTATAAATTTATATATTCTAAAGATAGTCCTTTTCATCAAGTAGAATTTACGGTTGATAAACCAGGTTTCATTTCAGAATATATTATATATTATTCTCTAACACATTATGACGAAAACAACCAAGAAACCTCTATTGCTCCTAAAATTTCTATCTCCAATCAATTAAAACTTAATTCTTCAGTAAATATTTCTTGTAATATATCAAAATATTTAAAAACTATAAATAACACTCTCATTCTCACAGATAATTTTAAAGATTTTCAACTCATCGACAATAGATATTATAAATAATTTTAGCTATGAAAAAATTCTGGTTTATATTTTTGTTTTTTCTCCTTTTCTTAGTTGATTTTTTTGCTGCCCACCAAGTATTTATGGAAAAGAGTTTACCCAAAGCGGGGTATTCCCATGTGGTGGTATCGGATGCTGCCAGTAGTTCAGATACCTTGCAAATATTCCCCAAAACGGGCAGTAATTTTAAAGATTATAACATTATAAATAAGATAGAGTTAGGGATCGATGTACACTCCGAGGTGT
>CAZEIM010000034.1:11022-29777 GCA_964512145.1 uncultured Flavobacteriales bacterium | reverse complement strand
TTAAAAATATATATTCAAAAGAAGGCGGTAAAAAAGTGTCGATTGATTTAAACGATCAAAACGAACTTAAAAAGTATTTTGAATCTTTATTGCCAAACTATGATAAGTCAAAAGTATATACTTCTGACATGAAAAAAGCCTTAAAATGGTTCAATATTTTGTTGGATAAAAAGATGTTAATTATAGAAGAAGAAAAGGAAAAAGAACCTAAAAAAACAGCATCAAAATCTAAATCAACTAAAAAGTCAGAGGCATCAACTGAAGAAATAGAAACTAAAAAAGATACTGAAAAACCTAAAAAAACTAAAAAAGTTTCAGATGCTCAAGCAAATAAGGTAAAAACTACTGCCACAAAAAACACCGTAAAAAAAGTAGCCCCAAAAGCACCTCCAAAAAAGGTAACTACTCCAAGAAAAGCTTCTTAATATGAACACATCCATCAGTATAAAAAAAAAAGATTATATCTCCCGGAAGATTTTATTATAAATACTTGGGCAGATGTTAAGCCCTTTTTTGATGAACTTCTCAATTTTAACATTAAAGACTTATCTGGACTAAAAACTTGGCTTTCTAAACGCAGTGAATTAGATGCGGCTTTAGAAGAAGAATTAGCGTGGCGATATATTAAAATGAATATTGACACCACGGATAAAGATTTAGCAGAAAAGTTTAACTTTTTTGTAGAAAATATAGAACCTCACATTGCACCAGTTCAAAATCAGTTAGATCAAAAATTAAGCGAAGTCCCTTTTTTACAAGAACTAGGCAAAGATTATGAGGTGTACTTTAAAGTGTTAGACAAAAAAATTAGTTTATTTAGAGAGGAAAATATCCCCTTATTTTCTAAGTTACAAGTAGAGTCTCAAAAGTACGGTACTATTACCGGAGCTATGACTATAAAAGTTGAAGATCAGGAAATTACCCTACAAAAGGCTTCTTTATTTTTAAAAGATCTCAACAGAGAGGTTAGAAAAAGTGTGTATCAAAAAATAGAAGATAGAAGAAGTCAGGATGCCGAACACTTGCAAAAACTCATGGATGAACTTATTGAGTTAAGACAACAAGTAGCCAAAAACACCGGGCATGATAATTTTAGAGATTATATGTTTGAAGCTATGTATCGTTTTTACTACACAAAACAAGATTGTTATACATTTCATGATTCAGTGCAAAAACACATAACTCCCTTACTAAATCATTTTAACGATGAACGAAAAAAACAACTTCAATATTCTGAGTTATATCCATGGGATTTAGAGGTAGATGTGTCGGGCAAAAATCCTCTTAAACCCTTTGAAAATTCTGAAGAATTAGTGAATAAAGTAATCGATAGTTTTTATCAATTAGATGCTGATTTTGGCGATTGTATTGCTTTAATGAAAAACTATGGATATTTGGATTTAGATTCTAAAAAAGGTAAAGCACCCGGTGGTTTTAACTATCCATTATTTGAATCAGGTATACCATTTATATATATGAATTCGGTTGGATTATTGAGAGATTTAGTTACTATGTATCATGAAGCAGGTCATGCGGTACACTCATATTTAACTAAAAACCTAGAAATAACCGATTTAAAGAGCTTTCCGTCTGAGGTAGCCGAATTAGCCTCTATGAGTATGGAACTCATCAGTATGGATTTTTGGCACTTATTTTTTACCAACGAAGAAGACTTAAAAAGAGCAAAAAAAGAACATTTAGAAAAAGTTATACAGGCATTACCTTGGATTGCATTAGTGGATAAATTTCAACATTGGTTATATGAACATAAAAATCATACGGCTGAACAAAGAAATAATGTTTGGATGCAAATGCTCGAAAATTTCAGCTCTAATCGTGTGCATTGGAAGGGTTATGAGCAATACAGAAAAGCATCATGGTTAAAACAGTTGCATATATTTGAAGTGCCTTTTTATTACATTGAATATGGGTTTGCTCAATTAGGAGCTATTGCGGTTTGGAAAAATTATAAAGAAAACCCTAAACTTACCATTCAAAAGTATAAACATGCCTTATCTTTAGGTAATACAAGGTCTATACCCGAAATATACGAGGCAGCAGGTATACAGTTTAAATTTGATGAAAATTATGTAAAAGAATTGGCCGATTTTGTTTTAGACCAACATGCCAATTTGTAATACATTCCTAAGCTATATTCCTACTTTTCTAAAAATTCGCGGACTAATTTTTTAGCTTCATCAAATGCCGTAGTTAAATTATTATTTAAAATAATGGCATCAAATTCAGAAGATTTACTTAATTCTTTTCCTGCTTTTTGTAACCTCATATTAATTTTTTCTACTGATTCAGTCCCTCTTCTTTCTAGTCGTTCGCGCAACGACTCTACCGAAGGAGGCATGATAAATATAGCTAATGCCTTATGGTTAAAAAACTTTTTTAAGTTTAATCCTCCAATTACATCTACATCAAATATTACGTGATGTCCTTTATTCCAAATTCTTTCTATTTCTGATTTAAAGTCCCATAATATTGATCGGGATAAACCTCTTCCCATTCAACAAACTCCTGATTTTGTATCTTGTTTTTAAATTCATTTGCACCTACAAAGTAATAATCGATAGCTTCTATTTCATATCCTCGTTTTTCTCGGCTGGTAGCTGATATTGAAAATTCTAAACCTAAATTACTTTGAAGCAAATGATGTACTATAGTCGTTTTTCCTGCTCCTGATGGAGCAGATATTATAATACATTTACCTCCCATTAAACGAAATTAGAGAAAAATTATAAAACATTGGCGCATTGCTCTTTAATTTTTTCTAAAGCATCTTTCATCAAAACTACTTTTTTTTGAATATCAGCATGGTTCGTTTTTGAACCCAATGTATTAATTTCTCTACCTATTTCTTGAGTGATAAAGCCAAGTTTTTTACCAATATCATTTTTTTCAAGCATACACTCTTCAAAAAAAACAAGGTGCTGTTGTAACCTAGCTTTTTCTTCGGATGTGTCTGATTTTTCTATATAATAGATTAATTCTTGCTCTAAACGATTATTGTCGACCTTTTGTTCATCAATATATTCTAAGATTTTTAGTTTTATTTTCGATCGAATTTCATCCGTTCTTGTTTGGTCTATCTCCATAATTTCTTGCAATAGCTTTTTAATGACATGTATATTTTTTTCAAGATCTTTTGTAATAGATATACCTTCTGCTTTTCTAAACTCCATTACATTATGTATTGCAGCTTCTAAATGGGTTAATAATGCGTTCCATTCAACTTCTGAAAATTCTTCCTGAGAGTGTGTTGTTATATCCGGTAAAGTACTTATAAATTGTAATTTATCTGCTTCACTCCATGTTTTATGGTCTTTAATTTCATGCAATTGTTCTAAATAATACATTATTTGCTCGGTATTTATTTTTATTCCCGAGTTTTTTTCACTTATTAATTGAACATACACATCAATTTTTCCTCTAATTAATGTATGAATTATAATATTACGTATCTCTAATTCCTTTGACTTTAAAAGATTGGGCAATTTTAATCCTACTTCAATACTTTTACTATTTAATGATTTTATTTCTATCAACACTTTTTTTTGCGGACTGATATTGCCTTCTGACTTTCCAAAGCCTGTCATAGAAAAAACGTTATTAATCATACTTTTTCATTTTTAAAACTTACTAAATATACACCTAAACAAATGAATATACCCCCAATTACTTTAACCGTGTGTAATACATCTTTTTTCAGCGATACGGCATAAATAGTCGCGATAAAAGGCTGGGAGTATAAATAAATACTTACTATACTTGGATTTAATATTTTAAGTGCATATATATTTAAAAAATAGGCAATAATGGTTGTTCCTATCACTACATATATTGTTTTATACCATATTTCTGCAGAAAAACTTGTCCAAGAAATTTCTGTGAACTCTTGATATGAAATGGGAAATACAAAAAATATGGAGAAGGTAAACATCCACTTTAATATGGTAATAGGAGGATATTTTTTCATTAAAGGGGCAATCATAACCATGTAAAAACCATAAGATATTGCATTTAAAAATATGAGCACATCCCCTAAAAATGTTTCTGAACCTAAAGAAAATTGCTTGTTTAAAAGTAAAATAATTAAGCTGCCTAATAAACCAAATATGAGGCCTATTATTTTATATTTACTAAGCGCTTCACCTAGCCATAAAAATGAAAATAACATAACCAAAATAGGGGTTCCTAACATTAATATTGCGCCATTTATTGGTGTTGTTATACTTAAGCCTTTAAAAAAAAGTGTTTGGTTTAATGCAACCCCAAATATGGAACACCAAAAAATAATATTGAAATCTTTGAGTGAAATTTTAATTTTCTGTTTATTAAAAAAATCAAGTACTGTAAAAATAACAATGGCGGTTATTACCCGAACTAAAATAAAACCATACGGTTTAATATATGCAGGCATTATATCTTTAGCTATGCTAAAGTTTAGTCCGTAAATTATATTGGCTAACAAAAGTGCTAAATGAGCCTTGGTTGTTTTACTCATTAAGCCATAAATTGACTACTTACAATATTTACGAGATGTTTTTTCGGCATCTGAAAATTTTAGCTCAGCAGATTTTTTTAAATCTTCACAAGCACCAATGGTATTGGTCATTTTCATTTTAGCAAAGGCGCGCTGAAAATAAATTTCTGGTAACATTTTTTTATGAATATCGTTGGGTTTTGCTTCACATATTTCTATAGAAGATGAATATTGTTTAATAGCCAACTCATATTTACCTAAAATAACATAAATATCGCCTAATTTATAATAATAATCGGCATTGTTGTCTTCAATAATAGTGCATTTGGTAAAATCGTTAAGAGCTGATTTGGGATCGCCCATTTCCATTCTACATAAACCTCTGTAATAAATGGCTTCATGATCGTCTGGCTTAAATCGGATAACAAAACTTAATTTTTTAACGGCTTCATCGTAATTATATTCAAAATAGTTACTGATTCCGGTTTGTCGGTATAGTTTAATTTTTTCTTCGTCAATCTTAACATCTTTGGATTGACTGTGAGCATGGCTTGAAGCAAAACAAATTACAACCCATACTATAAAAACTAGTTTAATATTTTTCATGTTGTTATATCTCAGTTAAATAGGTTATTTCTAGACTCAACGGTGATACTTAAAAGCTTTTTTATAACTTCATCATTTACCTGTGCATTTTTAGTAGATTCATAATTTAACTCAGGTTCAGAGAGTGTATCTTCGGTATTTATTTCATTTTTAAATATATATGACAATTCAACCTGTTGATATACTTCTTGTAATTGATTTAATGTTGACAAACATTTATTTTTTGATGAACTTTCCGGTAAGCTGTTAAAAATGGCCATAAACTTATTTACGGCAATTTTTTGTTCGGAAACTAACTCTTTTAAGTCAATTTGCTGTCCGTTTTGCAAACGCAGTGTAATGTAAAACGATTCAATCCAACTGCCATACAAAATCATCGCACTTATTTCGTCTCGTTTTTGATTTTTTAAATACTCGTGAATATCTTTATACCTAGCTCTGATAATGGATAATAGTTTTTCTTTGTTATTTTCATTGCTTTTAAGCAAATCGATCGTTGAAACATTAAAAAACTGATCTAACATTAAATCTTTAGATAATTTTACTAATATCTCATAGTATTGAGCCGATAAAGCCGTTTCTTTATAAATGTTAATATAGCTTAAATCGGTGCCATATATTCCCATAGCTAAGGCTTTTTCATCGCCCGAAACTAAATCATCACTTTTTTTAATGTTTATCAATAAGGATTTATCAAATCCTACATTTTTATCCTTTAACTTATCGGAAAACTCTAAAGGCGAAGGGATTGAATTTAATATTCCTTCTAACACTTCATCGGATAAAGCATAAACCTTAGGCTTTAACATTTTAAGTGAATCTAAACCATCGGTTTGTTCTGTAGATGTTTCACTGTTTTTGGGAGCATTTTCGGTACATGAAAATAACCCGAGCACAGCAAATAGGTACAACACATAGTTTTTCATAGGTTGGTATTAGTTATTTAAAGTTTAATATTAAATATTTTATGCATCAACTTAAAACGAATTACAAGGTACAAAATCAAATTAATTATCCAAATATACAACATGTTGAAATAATAGGTTTCAACAAATGTATTAAAAATTGATTTTTTAGGAGCGAAAAAATGACTCCTGTAGTTATAAGAGTGTTTTTTAGGGAATTCATAAATTAAGTCTTTTTTGCGGATTATTTTATGTTCAGAAAATATTAAGTAATCTACCCCAAATGCATTGGTAAGAACTTCTTCTATGTACTTATTATGAGCTGCTTTTTTAAATTTTTTATATTGATCGGTACCTTTCCAGGCGTTTACCAAACTATCGATGCGTTGCTCTTTTATTCTGCGTTTTTCATTGATGCTGTTTTTTAAAGCTTCGGATAATGAATCGAGCTTAAAATATAACTCCGAATTGTCATTTTTTTGTAGATAATTTTTAAAGATTGAATTAAAATAATCTTTTCGAGAATATTCATGATTAATAAGTTTTTGTAAATAATCTTTATTATCTGGATTTAGTTCAATTTCTTCTTTTAGCCTGGGTATGTAATACACTTGCCAATAGTTTTCTAGATTTATTTGTTGATCTATTTCAAAAAAATGTTTGTTGTATTTGTTGTTTGTAAAAGCATCGGTCATTAAGGCTTCGTACCCCCATCTGGAAACCATCATATCGGCAATTACAGGAACTTTATCCTCGTTCCCGAAAAATTTATTTAATTCGTCAAACTTAAAAATGGCTCCACTTAAAATCATTTGTGGAATAAGCAATATAGGGATTAATATATAAATAGTAACCGGTGAATTAAATACAGACGAAATAAACAACCCCATCAATACTCCCGAACAACCAATAGAAAACAGCATAATCCATTGCTTGAGGTATAAATCGTGATATTGTAAAATCCACTTACCTAAAAAAATAAACATACCGGTTTGAAGTAAGGTAATGCCAAACAATAGAATTATTTTAGAAAGCAAATAAGAGTTCCAACTTAAATTTAAAAATGCTTCCCGTTTTAATATTTTTTTGTCTTTGTTAATTTCTTCGGCACTAAGCGTTAATGCCATAAACAAGGCTACTATTATTGACATAAAAATAAAAGCCGGAATATTTTTATTGAGCGAAAACACGTAGGTTTCTTCAGAAGGGTCGGTGTATTTTACAATGTATGAAAGAATAAGGGCTAATAAAGGGGCTTCGAGCAGATTAATTAATACATATTGGAGGTTGGCAAGTTTAGATTTTATATCGCGTGTAAAAAAAATGACCGATTGTTTAAAAATTCCCGGAATTTTTAAATCAGACTCAGGCAGTACAATTTTTTCGGAAGAAATTTTAGAAGAAGGATGCTTGAAATGCTCGCTATAGTATTCATTCCATTTTTCCGGACTAGTTTTTCTCACATCAATAAAAGAGCCGTGTTCATCTACTACTTTTGCTTCAATTAAATTAAACATTAATTCCGGATTCACACTTCCACATTCAGAACACTCTCCTTGCTCACTTTTTAGCTGCTGGGTTTTCTTTTTAAAGTAAATAATTGCTTCTACCGGATTTCCATAATAAATGGGATATCCGCCTACATCTAAAAGCAATAATTTATCAAACATTTTATAAATATCAGATGAGGGTTGGTGTATGACCACAAATACTAGTTTTCCTTTTAAGGTTAACTCTTTTAGTAAGTCCATTACATTTTCTGAGTCGCGAGAGGATAAACCTGAGGTGGGTTCGTCTACAAAAAGTACCGATGGTTCTCGAATAAGCTCTAATGCTATGTTTAATCTCTTACGCTGTCCACCGCTAATTTTTTTATTTAAAGCATTTCCTACTTTAATGTTTTTTACTTGTAGCAAGCCTAAATCGTGCAATACTTTTTCTACTTTTTGGTGCAGTTGTTCATTATTTAAATAGGAGAAGCATAATTGAGCGTTGTGAAATAAATTTTCGTATACGGTTAAGTCCTCTATTAATAAATCGTCTTGCGGAATATATCCGATTACTCCTTTTATAGAATTTTTATCGGCATGTATATCATACCCGTTTATGGTAATTTTTCCGTGTGTTGGAGTAATTAATCCGCTCAATACATTGAGAAGCGTTGTTTTTCCGGCACCGCTCGCGCCCATTAATGCCACTAAAGTGCCTTCATGTTCATGTATATGAATGGTTTTAAGAACCATTTGCTTTTCGTTAAATCCATATTGAATATTGTTTGCAATAAACTCCAGGGATTTTTTTTGTGATTCGTTGATGAATTTTGACAAAACATCGCTGTAATATATAGGGCCATCTTTAGGGAGTTTTAAAATACTACCCCTGCTCAATAAATATACATCGTTTGTGTTTACCGGTAATCCATTTAAATATACATCATCGGTTCCGGTATATAATATAAAAAAGGTATCTATTTCGGATATTCTTATTATTTTAATATCTCCCTTTAAATCTTTTAAATGTATGCGTTTATAGGTATCATCATCACACAAAATTTTTGAACTCAGTAAACAAAAATTCTCGGATTTAATATGGTGCAAATTTTCTTCAACAAGTAAGTATTGAATGCTTTTTAAATCATCTCCTTCTATTTGAAATACATCGGCCGTAGTATATAAAATATCAAGAGTGCTGCTGTTGATGTTTTGGGTTGAGCGCATAAACTCGAGTAATCGAATAAGTACAACAACTTTTTGTTCTCGGTTTAGCGTGGCATTAATTTTTTTACAAATACCTAATATTTTTATAGAGTCAACTACCGATGCACCCGTTTTTTTGGATGTTTTAACTATCGAGAGCTCTTGGGTAGGAGGGTGTAAGAATTCGTTGTAAATTTGTAGGTATTTTGGGATATCGTATATGCTTAACTGCGACTTTAAAAACTTCTCCACATATACATAGTGAGCATCTTGTCCCTCTTCTTTTTGTTTAGAAAGAATGGCAAAAAATTGCATAAGGGCCAATAATATTTCCTCACTCATTTATATAAATATTTTGACCCATTAAACGAATGAAATTAAAATAAGTTTTATTTCGAATAAAAAATGCTACACATAAAGCTTTTTTAGTAGTATAATGCAATATGGTTTATATAAAACTATGTTACATATAGTTTTAAATTCAACCCTTTAAATTTCTTCTAATTTAAAAAAAATGATTCAACAAAATAATTGTTTCCTTATTTTTGAAAAAAAACATATGATTACGATATCCACACGCGGTAAAAACATGCCGGAATCTCCTATTCGAAAACTTGTCCCATTTGCAGAAAAAGCTAAAAGTGCAGGAAAAAAAATATATTATTTAAATATTGGCCAACCGGATATTGAAACCCCTAAAAATGTTTTGAATGCATTAAAAAACAGCTCTCAACGCGTAATTGAATATACCCATTCGTTGGGAAACATTAGTTTTCGTGCAAAATGGGCTGAGTATTATCAGAAATTATCTTTACCGGTTGAAACACAAGATGTTATTATTACAACGGGTGGCTCAGAAGCTCTTATGTTTGCTTTTTTATCTTGTTTTAATGAAGGAGATGAAATAATAATACCCGAACCATATTATGCCAATTATAATGGTTTTGCAACGGCATGCGGTATTAACATTAAAACGGTATTTTGCTCTATCGAACGCGGGTTTGAGTTACCGGATATGGCCGAATTTGAAAAAATCATAGGCCCCAAAACCAAAGGCATATTAATTTGTAACCCGGGAAATCCTACGGGAACTGTATATTCAAAAGAGGCTTTACAAAAACTCTCCGAAATGGTTATAAAACATAATATTTGGCTTATTTCGGATGAAGTGTACCGAGAGTTTTGTTATGATGGAGCTAAGCATACCTCGGTATTATCTTTTAACCAAAGTATTCAACATACTATTGTGATTGATTCTATGTCTAAACGATATAGCTTATGTGGAGCACGTATTGGGGCATTGGTAACCAAAAATAAGGACGTAATAAATACTGCTACAAAATTTGCTCAAGCGCGCTTAAGCCCCCCAACTATGGCTCAAATATTAGGCGAAGAGGCCTTAAATACACCCCAACGTTATATTGAAGAGGTGATTAAAAACTATGAGGAACGCAGAGATGTGCTTGTTAATAGATTAAATAATATACCCGGAGTATTTTGCCCTAAACCCGGAGGGGCATTTTATGCAGTAGCCTCTCTGCCGGTTGAAAATGCAGAAGAATTTTGCCAGTGGTTGCTTGAAAGTTTTTCATATCATGAACAAACACTTATGATGGCTCCTGCTTCAGGGTTTTATGAAAATCCAACACGAGGTAAAAATCAAGTTCGAATAGCGTATGTGTTAAATATACATGATTTAAATAAAGCCATGGATTGTTTGGAGGAGGGTTTAAAACAGTTTGCCGCGGTTAAAGAAAATGCCTTATATAAAACGATTTAAGTGAGAGTTAATGTATAATACTTGTTTTATACCTATTAGAAATATTTAGGTTAGATTTATTTAATAACTTTAATTTCGGGAGTAGTGATTGTATTGCTTATATTTCCCGAACGATCCGTTATATATACAGAGTAGTTAAGATATTCTACCGAATCAGTACTTATTAAAAAAGTATTTGAGATATGAATATTAAAAATACCTTGAACATTTAAATCTTGGTTGGTTGGATTTAAGGATGGGATTCTATATTTATACGTTATATTATTTCTACTATCGGTAACAAAAACATTTTTAGCGGTAGGGTTTGAATCGCCTAAATCTCCACCACCATCTATATATGAAATAGATATTATGATAGAGTCTTTATATTCATGTACCAGTAAAGGTTGCACTTGTATTAATTGTATATTGGGTGTATCACTTATTTGACCCTTTGCCTTAATAGTATCGTAGGTTACTAAAGGAATAACTTCGTCTTTTTTGCAGGAAGTAGAAATAATCCTGCTATAAAAACAGCCACTAAGAATGTAAAAAATGTTTTATAAACTTTCATTGTATAATAAATGACCAATACGATTTATATTCTTTAATAATATGAAGCGTTGGAAAATAGGTGTCGTTTGTATGATCCCCATCATTGGTATAAAACCGCATATAAATTTGTTGGTTTTGTGGAAGAGTAGCGGTATTTAAAAAAGCAATAAAAAACTCATCTCCGGTAACTACGTTATGAAAATATGTTGCTGGGATAGTTGATACAGGGCTTGAAAAATCATCTCGGATTAACGATAGTTTTAAGTTTTTTACCGGAATATCCGCTAAAGCGGTACTATCATCTTCTACTAAAAAAAACAAGGCAATATTGGTTGCTGTAGGTAAAAAGAATGGATTATATGGTATTAAATCCAAACGATTGGTATCGTTGCTGTAAACCGTGGTGTATGTAGCTACATCTGTTGCAATATAAAAGGGGAAAATATAGGGTTCTTTGTTGGGATAAAAATTGGTATTCCCGTACATATCTTTTGCTCCACTTAATATCCATTGTTCTATTCTTTCAATATCATCAGGAGGAAGTGGTACACCAATATTATCCTGAGGCATTCTGTCGTTTGTGTTTACAAAGCAACAGTTGGTAATTCGTTCGTGCAATACCGATTGGGCGGTATCAAATGGAATTACTCTAAAGGTAAAGCTTTTGGTCGCATTGTTTTTTATAATGGGATGATATACAAGGGTGTTATACGTTGACTCAACAGTTCTAAAATCGGGTTCAAAATGTCCATCATGGCAACCCGGGTTAGCGCATCGAAGCGAAAAAATATCTTTATGAATACATTGTATTGAAGTTGGACTATAACAAGTATCGAAAGGGAAATTGGGTTTAGAAAAATTTAGAAACGGGTTTGGTGGTGGATTATCGGTTAAATTTTGGGTATTTGTATTGTCTTTTATTTCTTCAATTTCAACTGTTTTACAGGAAAAAAATATTAGTAGTGTTCCAAAAAATAATACTTGGTTTATTTTGAGTGTCATACAAAAGCGATATCTAAAGGAGAACCCATTAAACTTTTATAATATGCCGGTATATCATCGTAGTATCCCAATATTTTAGAAATAGTAGGCACTATATCAATGCTTTGGCCATTTACAGAATTAATAACTTGCGATTGATTTACAATTCCTGTGGGTCCAGCGATTAAGCAAAATATTTCTCGAGAAGTATCATCGTTGGTATGATCTAAAGCATATCTTCCATAAGTATCTATCAGGGTATTTGGGCTTAAGTTTCTGCCATGTTCTGGTACGGCTATTAAAATAGTATCATTAGCCATTCCAGGGGTAGATTGTATGGTGTTCCATAGATGTGCCAAAGCATAATCGGCCTTAACCATGTTATTACAGTATTTTGTAAAATCCACATGTCCAATATCTATATCCTGCATGTTAACCACTAATAACTCGGGCTTAAATTCCTGCATAATTTTTTCTGCAAAAAATATATTAAACATATCGTTATTCATATTTAGAGCTCCTACTCCCCATGGATCAGAAAATGCTCCGGTATTTGCTAAATAAAGCATATTTTGCAAAAAGGATTCAATTTGAGTTTTATCGGACGATAAATTTTCGATGGTGTTATTGAATTCAGGTTTTATCGAAAAATTTGCGTTTAGCATTTTTTTTAGCTTATCGGAAAGGAGTTTTTCATTATTGTTAAAGTTTTTTGGATCTCCTAAGTGGTTGTAGGTATTTCCATTTAAAAATGTATACGGTTGAATGTAGTTTGCTCCATAATTGGGTCCATAACTAACATCGTTGCTGTAATTTAAAAAAGGATAGGGACCTAAAGTATTCGATACCCACCAAGCATTTAAAGCAGTTTGCTCCGGATTATTGTGTTTTCGATAATACTCAAAAACCGTTGGATATTTAGGGGGTTGTTTTAAATTAATGTCTGTAAGGGTATATACTCCTGTAACAGCAGTGGTGTGCCCATTGTAATGTCCGGTTGGACCTTGTGCATACCTAAATTGCTTAAAAAGTGTTCCAAATTGTTGTAAAGCATTACCTCCTAAAATATTTGGCAGGGCTTGAATACCTGGGGCAATATCTGGAGAAATAGGGGATGAGCCGGAAAGGATGTTTTTCATTAAATTTCCTTCGGCCATTTGTACCGACTCAAAATTTCGAACACCTCCGGCAAATAAACAAAACACCACATGATTTGCAAGTCTAGAACCTGTTGAAGCAAATAATCTGCCACTTGGAAGTATGTAAGGGGCAGAAATTACGGCTCCTCCTGCTAAGGCTGTATTTCTTATAAATTTTCTTCTGTTCATTTTTTAATAGTATCTATATTCATTAGATGTCATAAATGTATAGTATATTAACTCTGGGTTAACCTCTGTATTATTGTTTTGAATAAATTCTTTGAGTTGCCAAGCTTCAAATTCGTTAGGGTATCTTCCATACAGTTTTTTGTATGTGTTTTCTACAAATACATCAATATCGTTTAACATATCTGTTTTAGTGGGTATTTGAACTCCTGATTCATTTAAAAAATTACGAATAAGTAAATCTTCTATCATTTTTTTATCTCCAAAAGAAACATGCGCATAATTTAAGGCATTTAGCTTTGAATCATCCATGGATGTGCCAAATAATTCAGTCCAAGCAATTGAAGCAAATTCATTTAACGTTTTACTATTTGGTTTTTTAATTCCATCTTGATATAACGTTACATTATTTAATTCGTACACATATTCAGCATCCAGTATAATTTGCTTATTAATCACTGTTTGAGTTACCTCCTCTTTGGTACATGATGTAAAAACAACAATCCATCCAAATAGGAACATGTATATGTATAATATTTTACGATTCATATCCTGCAAATTCGGGCATTGATAGTATTTTAATTAAAATGTTTTTTAGATTTTTTTCAGTTTTATATTGTTGCGTATAAGTTTCAGTTTCTAATAAATTGGGTTGTCTCAATAAATATTTTTGAAATAATTCACGAATTTGTCCTTCAAAATAACTTTCAGAATTAAAAAAAATGGATATATAATCGTTTTTAGTAGTTCCCAACTCAAAAAATAATATTCCCGAAAAGCCATCAACCATTTGTTTGCTTTCATATAACTCGCTTTGTGTGGGATATCTATTTAAAAAATGCAAAAAAGTAGAAGTAACAAAATTTTCTGTTCCCATATTTATTTGGTCATAAAAATAATTGTTTACCATACTTTTCTGAACTTCTATAACATTTGAAAGCCCTCCAATAAAATTTGAATATTCATGTTTTAAGGTTTGTAAACGGTCAAGTTCATATTGAGCATAATCCCATAAATACTCTAATGAGCTGTTTAATAGAATTAATTGCAGAGCAAATACTTGATCGTTGATGGAATTTGTATCGATGTTTTGCAATAGCTTTTTTGAATTTTCTTCATATATTTTATGATGAAACTCAACTGTATTCAGGAGGGCAAATTCAATTAGCAATTTTCGGTCCGAAGAAGAGAATTTTGTTTCCGAAACGATATTTTCTATTTGTATTAGCTCTATATTGTTTGGTTTTCGTCCCAACAAAGAAATATATACTCTATTAATAAAGTTTTCTACTTGCAAATCAGATGGCATAGTATCGGGAGGAATGTTATTGCCAGAAATAATGATCGTATCGGCTACATACTCAACAATATTTTTTTCATTTTTAGCAACGATGGTTTCTTTTTTACAAGAATTAAAGATGAGTGCTAAAAATAAGCCTATATAAAAATATTTATGCATTAAAAGTATATTCAGTTTTGCTAATATAAACAAATTTTGATTATTTGATATTTGACATATTTCTAATTAATAAGAGGAAGTGTAATTTAGATAAATTAAATTCCAATTTAGGTGATTTTTAGAATTCACACCTAATGAGTTATTCTGAACGTTTAAAAAAGTTTAACATAAGTATAAAGCCTCCCCATCTGCTTCATGAAGCAGATGGGGAGGAAGGTATTTAACGTAAATTTATCGTGTACGTTCTCTTTCCAATTGTTAATGTGCCAAGATTATCACATGTACCATCCCCGTAATCTAGTGTTCGGGTTCTACCCCCATCAACTTCAATTTCTAAAGTTCCTTCTATAAAATTTCTGATGCAACCCAACTTTAATTTTCTGATTAACGGTTTAGTAATGGTAACCGAGTAATTTTTGCCGTTTGCATTTGTTCCTGATGCAGAGCCGGTAATTTCATAAACATCATCATTCAGCACCCAAGTATTGTAGCCTTCTTTCCAAACTCTTTGTCTTTCAGAATTCCAAGTAATGGTGCCTGCATTTGAGTTTAAAATAATTGATCCGGTAACTTTTATATCATAGGTGTAGTTTCCTATATTAGTCACAGTTTTTGTGCCTTTAACTTCATTGTCATCTACAAAATAGTTTTCAAAGGTATGCGTAATAACTGTTCCTGCATCTCTGTATTTCCCGGTAAACGTTGAAATAATTTTTCCTCTTCTGTTTCTTCCGTCTAAGCAAGTACAATTACTTGTGCCAAAATCGATGATAATTTTTTTAACAGAAGTTGTAGTGTCCTTAGTTACGGTAGCGCACGTTGTTAATATATCTTCGGTTTCAGAGGTTCTATAGGATGAAACATAACCTGATTCTTCGGCTTCATCTACCATATTTTTAACATCATCAAAGGTAGCTGAGGCATAACTATCTTCTTCTAACGTTGTTTGATATTCTTCTCGGTCTTTTCTGCAACTATTGAATAATATTAATCCCATGAACAGTAGGAAAGAAATACTAATGGATTTTGTTTTCATAAAGTATATTTTTTAATGTAAAGCTAAAAGAAAACAAGCTTGAAAAATAGATTTAAAGAAAATTTAATATGAGGGTTATATTGTGAAAAATAGAGCTAAACGCATTTAGGATTTTAGCAACTTTTCTATTTTTTCAACATGGTCTAAAGAGTCATCTAAAAAAAACTTTAAATCGGGTATAATTCGCAACTGATTTTTCATAAGTAAACCTAAATCGAATCGAATCTCCTTACTATGCTCATTTAGCTTTTGCAAAATATCTTTTTTATTTTCTTGCCCAAATATACTAACGTAAGCTTTTGAGACAGATAAATCAGGAGATACTCTTACATGGGTTAATGTAACTAAGCTTTTTGAGTATACGTGTTTATACTTATTTTGGAGTAGTTGTCCTAATTCTTTAAGAAGTAATTTGGATATTTTTTGCTGACGTATGGAATCCATTTATTTTGAGAAGTTGTCCGACAAGGATTCGAACCCTGACTAAAAGTACCAAAAACTTCTGTGCTACCGTTACACCATCGGACAAAACAATGCAAAGATACAATTTTTTATTTCAGAAAAAAGATTTTTTTAAATTTTTCTATTACATTTAAATAGTATTGAATTAGTCATTATTTATTGAAAGGTTCCATGAATATAGTATAAATTTGTATTTGCAACATTTAGTTTCATGAAAAAATATTTTTTATTTAGTATATTTCTTTTCTTACAAACGATATTGTTATGTCAAAACCCATTAACAATACCCGACACGCTTTCTGGTGATACTATTAACCTTACGTTACAACAGGGGGCAGTTCAGTTTAAACCAGGTTTAATTACAAATACCATGGGAGTTAATGGTGATATTTTAGGGCCCACTATTATTTTAGAAAAAAACAAACATGTAACCATACATGTAAACAATCAATTAGGTGAGCCAACCACGTTACATTGGCATGGCCTACATGTATCTCCTGAAAATGATGGAGGTCCTCATATAGTAATACCCGCAGGAACTACTTGGAGTCCATCGTTTAAAGTGTTAGATTGGGCTTCAACTCATTGGTATCATCCACATTTACACCATCATACCAATGAACATGTTTTAAAAGGAATTGCAGGTTTTATAATCACTAGAGATTCAGCAGAAGCTTCATTAAATTTACCCAGAAAATATGGAATCGATGATTTTCCGTTGGTTGTACAAACCAAAGCTTTTGATGCAAATAATCAAATTCTAGTACTATCTGAGTTAGACTCAATTTTAATGGTAAATGCAACGTTAAATCCATTTTTAGATATTCCCGCACAAGTTGTAAGACTTAGGTTGTTAAATGGCTCATCTCAGAGGTATTATAATTTTGGGTTTACCGGAAATAAAATATTTCATCAAATCGCCTCCGATGGTGGACTTTTAAAAGCACCGGTAGCATTAACCAGAATTATGTTAGCCCCGGGTGAAAGAGCTGAGGTATTGATAGATTTATCGGGAATGGAGGGGCAAAATATTCATTTAATAAATTTTGGGACAGAAATTCCAAACGCTATATATGGTTCAGCTCAACCGGGCATGGGAGCCGGACAAAGTATTCCAAATTATGTGAACAATCTATTAAATGGATCGGATAACAATGTTTTACAATTAAATATAGTAAATCCAACCTTAAATCCTGTTACATCTATTCCTACTACTTTAATAAATCATACACCATGGCTTGAGTCCCAGGCTACAGTTACCAGAAATTTTACGTTTACTTCAACCGGGGTAGGTCCAACCAATGTTTTATTAGGGCCTTTTCAGATTAATGGTAGTTTTTTTGATATGAATACCATAAATTTTGAAACGCAAATAGAACATATAGAAATATGGCAATTGACCAATCAAAGTCCTATAAGTCACCCATTTCATTTACACGGATTTCCATTTTATGTATTAGATATTAACGGAAACCCTCCCCCATTAAACTTGCAAGGAAGAAAAGACGTTATTCATGTTCCTGCCGGTATGGGAGTAGTTCGGATTATTACAAAATTTGAGGATTTTACACACGATACGTTGCCTTATATGTACCATTGTCATATGCTAACGCATGAAGATGATGGAATGATGGGGCAGTTTTTAGTGAAAGCACCGTGTACTTCAGAAATTATAATGCAACCACAAAGTATTTATGCTTTAAATGGAGATGATGTTCAATTTGGGGTTGAGGTTTTTCCAACCGGTACTTTTATTCAATGGCAATCCGATGTTGGATTTGGATTTCAAAATTTATCGAATGCCGGACAATATTCGGGCGTAAATTCTGATACACTGTATGTTTCTAATGTAAGTGTTTTAAATGATAATCAGAAGTTCCGATGCATTATTGGGTCGGGAGGGTGTCAAGACACCAGTGATGTAGTTACCCTGCAAATAGTAAATACATTCACAGATGAAAATGAAAACTCAGCAAATTTATTAGTTTTTCCAAATCCATGTAAAAACAATTTATTTGTTCGTATACAGGAACTTAATGTTACCATGAATTTTATAATAACCAATAATATCCACAAAGAAGTTAAATCCGGAAAAATAGCCCATGATTTGAATAATATAGATGTTTCAGAACTTCAATCAGGGATGTATTTCCTACGTATTAAAGAGCTGAATAAAGTGGTTAAAATCATTAAATATTAAATCTTGTTTCGTTATAAAAGAGGATAATTTATTTTGCTTACACAAAAAATTTACATAAAACACATACAAATTGTAGCAGATTGCTTATACGAAATAATGTTTGAACAATCGTACTCTGATAAAGTATTACAAAGGGTTTTTAAATCGAATACCTTTTTAGGAGGTAAAGATAGAGCTTTTATAGCAGAAACAACCTATGAAGTAGTAAGATGGTGGAGCTATTTGGAGTTTATATCTCATAAGGTACAAGGTAAAGATGATATTTATACATTAATAGGC
>CAZEIM010000034.1:0-11012 GCA_964512145.1 uncultured Flavobacteriales bacterium | reverse complement strand
ATAAACTCCAAATAGCTCCACCACCTTGCGGTTTAATAAAAATATTGAAATTCCTAAATACAAAGAGTTTTCTAATGTTCCTGATACTCTTATTAACAAAGAGATTCCTCAAGAAATTAAGCATGCAATGCCTTCTTGGTTGTATCAAAGATTAAATCTTGAAATTCCCGAAAATTTGGATGTAATTTTGACTAACTCCAATAAACCAGCTCCCATATTTTTAAGGGTAAATACCATAAAATCATCAATTTCCGAAGTATTGGGGTTTTTAGATACATTAAAAATACCATATTTAATAGAAAAGAAAAGTAAAGTAGCCATTAAATTGCTTGAAAAAACAAATGTTTTTAATTGGGAAATATATAAAAATGGATTCGTTGAACTTCAAGATTACGGCTCACAACAAATCGCTGAATTTTTACCTATTACCCATGGAAATAGAATAATTGATGCCTGTGCAGGGGCAGGAGGGAAGTCTTTACACATAGCGGCAATCATTAAAAATAAAGGAAAAATAATTAGTTTAGATGTGAGTGAGAAAAAATTAATGGAGTTAAAAAAGAGGGCAAAAAGGGCTGGAATTCAAAATATCGAAACAAAATTGATTGAAAATATAAAAACCATAAAACGGCTAAAATTTCAAGCAGATATAGTATTATTAGATGTTCCTTGTTCGGGTTTAGGCGTTTTGCGCAGAAATCCAGACGCTAAGTGGAAATTATCCAATCAATTTATTGACGAAACCATCCATTTACAACAAAAAATTCTTTCTGATTATGAAATTATGGTAAAACCCGGAGGCTATTTGTGTTATGCCACTTGCAGTATACTCCCTTCAGAGAATGAACATCAGGTTAAAACATTTTTACAAAACTTCAAAAATTATTCCTTGGTACAGGAAAAAAAAGTTGTCGTAGGCACAGATGATTCGGATGGGTTTTATATGGCTTTATTAAAAAAAGAAGGATAGTTTTTATAAATTTTGGATAAAAACCTTAAAATCTCTTATAATATTTTCATCTTGAGTAAGCCTCGGTACCTTATTTTGTCCGCCTAATTTACCTCTCGTTTTCATCCACGCATAAAATGTGCCCTTGGGTAATACTTTAATTTGAATGGGCTGTAATATCATGTCTTGATATCTTTTAGCTTCGTAGTCTGAGTTTATTTTTTTAATTTCTTCATCTAATTTTCGGATAAAAATATTTATCGAATTTGGGGGAGTATCAAACTCAATATACCACTGATGATAACCTTTTCCTGATTCTATAAAAACGGGCATCACCATATATTCTGCTACAATTGCATCAATAACCGCGCAAGTATTATTTAATGCTTCTTCTGCATTATGAACCATGAATTCTTCTCCAAATGCATTTATAAATTGCTTGGTTCTCCCTGTAACTACAATTTTGTAGGGTTTAATGGAGGTGAATGCAATGGTATCGCCAATTCTGTATCTCCATAATCCTCCATTTGTAGATATAATTATTTCATAGGGTTCGTTCAAAACGACTTCTTCTAACGAAAGGGTTTCAGGTTGTTCTTTACCCCATTCGGTAGAGTGCACAAACTCATAAAATATTCCATAATCCAACATTAAAAGCATTTCTTTTTTATGGAGTGAATCTTGTATGCCAAAAAATCCCTCAGAAGCATTATATGTTTCAAGAAAATCAATAGATTTTTTCCTAAATAAATTTTTATATTGTTGTTCATAAGGCTTCATGCTAATACCTCCATGAATATACAACTCTAGGTTTGGCCAAACATCTATAATATCATTAGACGAGGTGATTTCTAAAATTTTTCTTAATAAAATTAAAGTCCAAGAAGGTACTCCTGCAATATTTGTTACATCTTCGGTACATGTAATTTTCGCCATTTTCTCTATTTTTTCTTCCCATTCACTCATTAAAGCAATGGAAGAATCCGGGGTTCTTCTGTACTCAACCCAAAAAGGTAAATTTTTTATAATTATGGCCGATAAGTCGCCATAATATGAGTCGCTGTTAAACTGGTTTATTTGCGTACTTCCCCCTACCACTAAACTTTTCCCCGAAAATAGCATGCTTTGCGGCTTATTGTGGTAATATATAGCCAACATATCTTTTCCTCCTTTATAATGGCAATCTTCTAAGGAATCTTTACTAATGGGTATAAACTTGCTTTTATCTTGAGTAGTACCGGAAGATTTTGCGAACCATTTTATTTCACCAGGCCATAAAACATCAGATTCTCCTTGTTGCTGTCGCTCAATCCATGGTTTTAAATCTTCATAGGTTTGAATAGGGACATTATTTTTGAAGTTTGAAAGGGTATAAATTGAGTTATACCCATGTTTTTTACCCCAATCCGTATTTTTTGACTTGCTAATTAATTTATTAAAAACCTCTTGTTGTATTTCTGAAGGATACTTTATAAATAACTCCATTTGATGGATTCTTTTAGTAATAATCCATGAAAAAATAGAGTTTAATAAACTCATGTGTTAAGAAAAAAGTACGATAAATTAATTAATGTTTGATTATTCATCAAAAAATGTATCAACTAAACCTTGTATCTCTTCAATTTTATAGGGAGAATTGCCTTCAAAATATTCATCTATGGCAGACATAATCTCAAATTGAGAAATTTTTCCATCCTTATCTTTATCTACATATGTACGCACACTTATTCCGGTGCTAGTACTTTTAGTTGTAGCTTGCATACTATTGGCCGAATGGTTTTTTGAACTGCCTGTTCCAGTACTAGTACTGGTGCCGGTTCCTGATCCCCCTGCAACAAGAGTTTGAATAAAAATATATTGTGTTATTAATATTGTTAAAAAAACTTTTGAAAGTTTTGTTTTTCTTATATTCATTTGTTTAGATTTGCTCAAATTTAAAATTTATTTATTATGAGAAAAAAATTTCTAAACTTTTTTTTAGCAGGAGCAGTGGTTACATTACTACACAGCTGTTCTAGTTCAAATATGGGTATTGCTCGTCCAGTGGTATATTATGAGTTTGGAAGAAATGATATGGAAGTTTCTGAACAAAAAACGGCTACTGCAGAACAAACAAAAATTTTAGGAATAGATTTCGCCAGATTGTTTAATAAAGAAACAGCTAACTTTAACTCTGCGGGGTATGCAGGAGCTGCTGATGGATTAACTATTCCTGTAGTAGGAGCTTTAATGGATCCAACAACCGTACAGAACTACGCTCTATATAATTTAATTTCTAAAGAACCCGGATACGATTTTGTTGTTTATCCAAGATTTGAACAACAATCAAGTGGTATACCATTTATTTTTGTTACTACAAAATCAAAGGTTACTGCTCGATTGGGTAAGTTAAAATAATTTTTTTAAAAACTCATTTGTTTTAAAGGCCTGAAAATTCAGGCCTTTTTTATTTATAAAAAAATAACATTTGCGGATGTAACAATAATTTTTAGTTACCGTAATAACATATAAAATTTACTGCTATGATTGCTACATCGGTTAAAATAGAAAAGGAGTATATTCCTCATTTACGTTTTTCGAACGCAGATGTTTTAAAAAATGATTACGAACGAAAAAAAAGGATGTTGGATATAGCCAACGCGATGGTGTTGGGAAATAATCATAAGCGAAAAGTTAAAATATTTTTTAAAGATTCTGAAGGAGAAAAAATTGTTGAAACTACTATTTGGATGGCTACAGAAGATAATGTAGTTTTAAAAAGTAGTACAATGATTCCAGTGCAGTCGATTTACAGAATTGACTTTTTTTAGAGGTTACCAAATTTTCCGGTTTGGTAATCCTGAAATGCCTGAATAATTTCTTCTTTTGTATTCATTACAAAGGGACCGTGTTGTGCAATAGGTTCTTGAATTGGTTGTCCGCTTAAAAACAAGATTTTGCAAGTATGAGTCGAGTTGATTTGTATTTCAGTGCCCTGGGTATTAAAGACTAAAAAATCGTGTTTTTTTATTTCTGAATTATTAATCATACATTCACCATCGATCACTAGTAAACATGTGTTGTAATTTTCTTTACATGTTAAGTTTATTAATGCATCTTTGGAAGTATTTATATCAAATAAATCAATAGGAGTATGGGTTTTTGCTAAACCCTTTATCCCATCATATTCTCCTGAAATAACTCGCATTTCACCAGCAGTGTTGGGAAAATAATAAATTGGAATTTCTGAGGAGGTCAACGCCTGATACCTAGGATTGGTCATTTTATATTTTGCCGGTAAATTTACCCATAGTTGAACCATTTCAAATTCTCCGCCAGCGTGTGAAAAATTTCCTTCATGATATTCTTTGTGTAATATGCCTGATCCAGCCGTCATCCACTGTACATCACCCGGAAAAATCACACCTTTATTGCCAAAACTATCATGATGTGAAATTGCGCCTTTATATGCAATAGTAACAGTTTCAAAGCCTCTATGTGGATGCACATCCACACCTCGAATTTTTGTGCTTGGCTCGAAATAAAATGAGGGATTAAAATCCAACATTAGAAAGGGATCAGTTTTATATCTATTTGAATATGCTCCCGGAAAATAATTAAATACTCTAAATCCATCTCCAACCATATTAAAATGTGAAGGTTTTGGTATAACTATTTCAATTTCTTTTCGCATGAATTAAATCTATACACATAATTACCAGTCGGTGTTAGCAGGAGTAGAATTTGCACTCATGGCCTTTTTTAATTCAGCAATAGCTTTTTTAATTTCTTCGTCTACTTGAACTAAATAGTTGGCAGTTAAAAATCTATAACCGGATGAATTTTCTTGTATCCATTTTTCTATACCCAAGTAAGAAGCCGCCTGTTGATTTATTTTGGTGATATCATATTTGTATCTACCTTCTTTTAAAGAAATGGTGATATTGTAATTAACTATAGGGCCAGGGGTTTTACTCCCAGTTTCTGCATTTACATCGTTAATTCTAAATCGGCCTTTACCTTCTATGGATTCATTTTCTTTTTTACTTTTAATAACCTCTGCTGGGTTTTTATAATACTTGTTAAACCAAGATAATGCTCTGTTGTACAATTCCTGTTGAGAAACATTTTCTGCCAAAACTACTTCTGTATATAAAACTTCGTTTTGATCAGATAATTTAAAAGAAGGAATAGATACTTTAGCAGGCTCAGATTTTTTTTGCGAAAAAACACTCCATTGAACAGATAACATTAGGGCTAAGAATATATACTTTTTCATACATTAAATTTATTTCTAAAATTACATTTTTTTTAGATACATTTACATGTATTATGTTTAATTTTAACTTAAAAGGCAACCAATTATGATTTATTCGTTTTAATACCGAATTGCAAATTATGATGAATTTTCTTAACATAAAAATCTTTGTTTTTTTACTCGTATTAAATTCAAATATTTTAGCACAAATTACCGTTAATAATACGGCACCTTACAATACACCTCAATATTTAGTGGAGAATGTATTGGTAGGATCTGGCGTACTCACAAGTAATTGGACATATAACGGAAGTCCTTTGCAATTAGGATTTTTTAGTAATGGGTTAAGTAGTATAGGATTAGATAGCGGAATTGTTATTTGCACCGATGAAATCACGGGCATTGACCCGAATTTTATTGGGTTTCCTCAAACAGCTTTTAGTACTGTAAATAATACTGATTTGCTAAGTGTTGCAAACTCAGTGCCACCCTTAATTGGACAAAGTTTTTCGGTAAGTGATGTTAATGACGTTGCTATATTGGAATTTGACTTTGTACCCTCCGCTGATACTGTGAAATTTCGTTTTGCTTTTGGATCTGATGAGTATTTAACTTTTGTAAACACCTCTTTTAATGATGTTTTTGCTTTTTTTATTGCTGGTCCGGGTATAACTGGCCCATACTCTAGTCCGGCAGGGTTTCTAGGTGGTTCTAAAAACATAGCTATAGTTCCTGGAACCACCCCTCCTTTACCTATTACCATAAGTTCTGTAAATAATGTGTTAAATGCTACTTATTATATTGATAATCCTATGGGTTTAGGAGTAGGATTAAATGGATATACTCAAGTACTTACTGCAACTTCTCCGGTTATATGTGGGGAAACGTATCACATTAAGCTTGCTATTGCTGATGGCGCTGACCAAGCATTAAAGTCGGCTGTATTTTTAGAAGCCGCGAGCTTTAGCAGTGGTAATATATTAATTTCAGCTCAGCCTTCCTATAACTATAATACCGGAGATACTCTTTTGTTTGAGGGCTGTGGAGATGTTACGGTAACGCTTACCAGAGCAGGTGATTTAAGCTCAATAGATACGGTATACTTTGATATAACAGGAACAGCTACTAATGGTGTAGATTATAGCTCATTTCCAGATTCAGTGGTGTTTGTAGCAGGCCAATCTCAGGCTCAAATTACTTTCACCCCAATTTTTGATGGAATAATAGAAACTCCTGAAACGATTATAATTACTGTACAAGATGATACTACCGCTTGTGGATTTACTGCACAAACCATTGAGTTAACAATATACGATCCTTATCCTTTAATTACTGAAAATGAAAATGATACCTTAGATTGTTTTACCGATTCATTAGAAATATTTCAACATGTTATATCAGGATTACCGCCATTTGAGTATTCATGGAGCATTGGGTTAATAGATACACTCACCGATTCTACGAGCTCCATTTTTGTGAATCCTACCCAAACAAGTAATTATTTTGTTACGGTTACCGATGGTTGTGGGATTTTTTCAGTAGTCGATACAATTGAGGTATTTGTTCCGGAGTATCCGGTTTTATTAATTACAGGGGATACATCGGTTGCATGTCCGGGTGATTTGATTGATTTTAATTATATGGTTTCAGGAGGTATTTCACCTTATGAAATATGGTGGGAAAACAGTTTGGGTAATTCAGGGAATCAATTGACAAATCTTTCGGTAGATACCACTACTCTATTTACACTATTTGCAACTGATAAATGTGCTGAGGATACAGCTCAAAATACTATTTTGGTAACAGTCCCCGTTTTTGATGCGTTAAATTTAAACCCCATAGCCGATTTACAAACAATTTGTCCGGGCAATCCAATTAGCTTTTTTGCTACAGCTTATGGTGGTAGCGGTAATTATTCTTTTACTTGGGATAATTGGATCACTAATTCAAATGAAATTTTTGACTCACCTTGGCAAACTACTTCCTATACCATTCAGGTTACAGATTATTGTAATACAGACACCGTGTCTCAAAACGTTCAAGTGTTAGTGCCTTCTTATCCGCCATTTAATGTATATATAAATAATATAAATTTTGCTTGTGTAGGAGATACTATAAATACAAATTTTTCAGTTTCAGGTGGGGCTGGAATTTATAGCTATTATTTAAATAATGTACCATTAGACACAACGTTTTATTCGTTTATTATAAAATTTGATGTGGATCATATTTTATATGTTAAAGATATATGTAATAACGATACATCCATCATTATCGAATCAAACATTAAAGAACCTATTGCTAATTTTGTGCCAGTATATTATGATGTAAATGATGTTGAATTTATCAATTTATCGGAAATAGATATTGTTCAAAGTGAATGGCAATTTGGAGATGGTAATGTTAGTACGTTATATTCACCACAACATTCCTACGAGAGTTCTGGTGAATATAATGTTACATTAAGTGTAGTAAATGATATAGGATGTACCGATACCATTACCCAAAAAATTAAATCCCCATTTATTATTTATATCCCAAATTCATTTACTCCAAACGGGGATGGAAAAAATGATAGCTGGGGGCCTGTGCATAATGGAATGATAGAGTATTCTTTACAAATTATTAATCGATGGGGGGAAGATATTTTTAATTCAGATAATCCTGATTTATTTTGGGATGGAAAAGATATAACGGGAAAAGTTTGTCCATTGGGGGTTTATACATACATTGTTAAAGGAAGAAGTTTAATAACTGGAGAATTATTTGAAAAAAAGGGTATGTTGGCTTTAATAAAATAGAAATTCAGAAAAATATAACGTTCTAAATTTTCTAAATATCATAATAAACTTTTTTACGAGTAAAAAAAAATCTAAATTAGCACAGTAAATATATTTATTCATGGGATTTTTTGATTTTTTAACTCAGGAGATAGCTATTGATTTAGGTACAGCAAACACACTTATTATTCACAATGACAAAGTAGTGGTTGACGAACCTTCAATTGTTGCAATAAACAGGCAAACCAATAAAGTAATTGCGGTAGGTAAAGCAGCGCAACAAATGCATGGTAAAACACATGAAAACATTAAAACGGTTCGCCCTTTAAAAGATGGTGTTATAGCAGATTTTTATGCTGCCGAGTTTATGATTCGTGAAATGATAAAAATGTTAAATACTACTAAAAAGTGGTTTTCTCCATCATTAAGAATGGTCATATGTATACCATCAGGTATTACAGAAGTTGAAAAAAGAGCTGTTGTAGATTCGGCAGAACATGCTGGAGCCAAAGAAGTATATCTTATTCATGAACCCATGGCAGCAGCCATTGGAATTGGTATTGACGTAGAAGAACCCATTGGAAATATGATAATAGATATAGGTGGAGGAACAAGTGAAATTGCAGTTATTGCTTTAGGAGGTATTGTATGTGATAAATCTATTCGGGTTGCCGGAGATGAGTTTACCAGCGATATAGAAGAGTATATGAGGAGGCAACACAACATTTTAGTTGGAGAACGTACTGCCGAATTAATAAAAATTAATGTGGGAGCTGCATTAGTAGAGCTTGAGGAAGATCCCCCCGCAGATTATGCCGTACATGGACGAGATTTAGTTACTGGTATTCCTAAAGAAATTTTAGTTTCTTACAAAGAAATAGCTGAAGCGTTGGATAAATCCATTTCAAAAATAGAAGAGGCTGTGCTTACTGCATTAGAAATGACTCCTCCAGAACTTTCGGCTGATATATATAAAACGGGAATTTATATGGCCGGAGGAGGTTCTATGTTACGAGGGTTGGCAAAAAGAATTTCTATGAAAACTAAACTTCCTGTGCATGTAGCAGAAGATCCTTTAAGAGCTGTAGCTAGAGGCACAGGTATTGCACTTAAAAATATTGATAAATTTCCATTTTTGATGAGGTAATTTTTTACCATGCAGCATGAACAAACTATTTAGTTTTCTATGGAAATACAATTATTTTTTTAGCTTTACAGTCCTGTTTTTTTTGTCTTTTTATTTATTGATTATTTATAATCAATATCAACACACTTCTTTTTTTACAAGATATTATCAAATTTCAGGCAGGTATAATGCTTTTAAATCAAATATTTCAGGTTATTTAAAGCTTAAGGATACCAATACTATGTTATTGATAGAGAATGTGTATTTGCGTGAAAATAATATTTCGTCTTTTATTTTACGACAAAAGGGTCAAATATTTATAAACGATAGTATTTATCAACAACAGTACACGTACATTCCATCGTATGTTGTTCATAGAACATATGAATTAAATAACAATTATATTATTATTGATCAGGGATCTGAACATGGAATAGAACCTGAAATGGGGGTGATTTCATCCGAAGGGGTCGTAGGTATTGTTCAACATACTTCAGCCCATTACGCATCGGTATTACTGTTAAATAACCTAAAAACATCTATTTCTGGATATTTAAAAAAAACAGGGAATAACGGAAGAATATTGTGGGATGCGAAGTTAAAATACAATTTTTTGCAAATGCTTGATATTCCTATAGATGCCAATGTTAACATAGGTGATACAGTTACAACTGGAAACGCATCTTTATTATATCCTATGAATACTCCAATTGGTATAATTCATGAAGTTATAAGAGAGCCGGGAGAAGATTTTTTAAAAATTAAGATGAAAACATTCGTCAATTTTAATAAATTGAATTATGTTTATGTTGTAAATAATCTTTATAAAAGCGAGCAAACAGAGTTAACTCAGTTAACGAAAAATACTTTAAAAGAATAGACATATGAAAGAAATACAATTTAGAGAAGCCATTCGAGAGGCTATGAGTGAAGAAATGAGAAGAGATTCTTCTATTTATTTGATAGGAGAGGAAGTTGCTCAATATAATGGCGCGTACAAAGTTAGTCAAGGTATGTTAGATGAGTTTGGAGAAGAACGTGTAATAGATACTCCTATATCTGAATTAGGTTTTGCATCTATAGGCATTGGCTCTGCTATGAACGGACTGAGACCTATTGTTGAATTTATGACATTTAATTTTGCAGTTTTAGCTATGGATCAAATCATTAATCATGCCGCTAAAATGTTGCAGATGTCTGGAGGTCAAATAAATATACCTATAGTATTTAGAGGTCCTAACGGTCCTGCAGGTCAATTAGCAGCTACGCACTCTCAAAGCTTTGAAAGTATGTATGCGCATATTCCCGGATTAAAAGTGATTACTCCATCTAATCCTTATGATGCAAAAGGACTCTTAAAAGCCGCCATTAGAGATAATGATCCGGTAATTTTTTTAGAATCAGAAAAAATGTATGGAGATAAAGGACAAATACCTGAAGGTGAATATTTGTTGCCTATAGGGATTGCTGACGTGAAAAAAAAAGGCACTGATGTAACGGTTGTTTCATTTGGTAAAGTATTAAAAACCGTTTTATTAGCAGCTCAGGAATTAGAAAAAGAAGGGGTTAGTGTGGAGGTTATAGACTTACGTACTATTCGTCCTTTAGACTATCATACTATTGTTGAGTCCATAAAAAAGACTAACCGTTTAATTGTAGTAGAAGAAACTTGGCCTTTTTGTTCAATTGCCAGTGAAATTACATATCAAGTGCAACAACATGCTTTTGATTATTTAGACGCGCCCGTTAAACGATTAACACATTCAGATACCCCACTTCCATTTGCAACAACATTAATCGATGAGGCGCTGCCAAATTCATCTAGAATTATTCAAGCTATTAAGCAAGTTTTATATATTTCTTAACTCATCCTACCTCAACAGTTCAAAGCTTCCCTTTACAAAGAACTCTTGTAAATCC
>CAZEIM010000033.1:0-31154 GCA_964512145.1 uncultured Flavobacteriales bacterium | reverse complement strand
TTTTTCAATAATAATACCTTTCCATATTCTTGAAAAAATTGATTTTTCAAGTTTTTACATTTCAACATCCAGGAATATACACCATTTGATATAATATCATTTTCGTACATGTTTTTACCATCCCATCCATTGTGTATATTATTACTTGTAAAAACCAATTTACCCCAACGGTCATAAATAGTGAACTCATAATCTTCGGTTGGGTGAATTCCACTAGTAATTGGGTAAAAATATTCATTTATATCATCATCATTTGGAGTAAATGAATTAGGAAGAAATATTGTGCTTGTTTTATCAAAATGAATATACCTAGTTAAGGAATTTTTACATCCATTTGGTGATTTTACAGATAAAGAAATAGGATATGAAAATTGTTCTTCAAAATATCTTTCATGAGCTGAATTAGAATTAAAATAATCGGAAAAATCTATCGGAAAAATTTTTCCTGTTCCAGTTTTTATGGTATCTAAAATATTTAAATTACTATATAGAGTCCATTCCCATGAAATTAAACCCTCACCTGAACTATCTGAAGCTAGTGTATTGGTATTATAAATTGATGGTGAATCAGGATTTAAAGTAAAATTTACTTTTGGTGTTGGTGAAACTGAAATGTAATTATTTTTTATTAAAGAGTCATAACAATCATTCCCATAATGTATATATAAGGCAACATTAAATTCTCCTGAGTCGTTAAATACGTAATTGATATTTGAACATCCTTGTATTACATTGCCATTATTTAACTTCCAATAACAGTTTGAATATATGTTTGTTTCATTCGTGAAGTTTACCTCAAAAGGAGTACATCCTTTTTGCTTATCTGATGTGAACCTAATATTTGGCGGCTCATAGTATGAAATTGTAAAATAAATGGAATCATTAGTTGAGCAACCATCTGAAATAACAACATAACATTGATGAGTATCCGGGAATTTACCTAATATATTATAATCTACCGATGATCCAGTCCCTAAATTATCACTCCAAATATATGTTAATGTAGAATCGGGATGTCCCCCGGTGGCAATTGCTTTTAACTTAGTTTGCTGATTTTCACAGAGTATTAAATTCATATTAGCTCCTGCTTCAATGGGAGGATGAACTTCAATACATTTATATTGAATATCGCTTATACATTCGTTACCGTCTTTAACATAGGCATGATAGCACGTGTTTGAAGTTGGATTAACAGATATTGTATTTGAAACTGTTCCATTATCCCAAAATACCTCATAGGGTAATTGAGCATTCATAATATTTGCTTCTAACATCATGGACTCCCCAAAACACAAATTTTGGTTTTTAGAACTAATTATTTGTAACTCCGGATTAGAAATAGGTGTCACAGTAAACTGAATTACTGTATCGCAATAGTTATTGTCTGAAATGGTAAGCTGGTAAACGCCATATTGTAATTGATTAATAGAGGGAGTTATTTCACCATTATTCCAAAGGTATGAAAATGGAGGAGTGCCACCTGCTAGATTTTGTAGTTCAATAGCTCCGGTATTAGCTACACATAAGCTGGAATTAATGTTAGCTGAAAATGAAATAGGATTCGGATTAATAATATCAATTTGTAAAATACTATCACATCCGGTTTCATCTGAAATTGTAAGCATATAAACCCCACTACATAAATCAAAAAGCGTAGATGAGGATGTAGAGGTATGACCCCAAATATACGAATAGGGCGAAACACCACCTGTTGTATTAATACTTATTGAGGCATTACATTCTCCATGGCATGAGTTGTGTATAATATTTAATTCAGGATTTAAAATAACATTTGATTTAATTTCTACATCCAAAGCATCTAAACAACCCAAATTATTTTTTACAAAAACGTAATATTTTCGACTGTGTAAGGAGTTAAAAATATTTGAGCTTTGCCATGTTTTTCCGCTATCAATGCTATACTCTAAAGCAAATTCGGAATGTATAGTTATTATTCCTTGGTTATCATTTGTACAGGTATTATGAACTAAACTAACTGAATCAATATTAATAGATTGATGTATATATTTTATTGTATCTGAAAAAATACATCCATACTGGTCTTCAATTGAAAATATATAATCTTGTACTAAAATTGAAGATGGATTATTGTAATGGGTCGTAAAATCTTTACTGTTCGTAAAATTTTGCATAATATCGCTAGATAACCAACTCTGATTTTGATTAGAAGTGATATAATTATGAGCAGTATTCATATAATTTAATGATATAGGATTTGGGTCTGTTATAAATGAATATGATGGCATAGTATATTTAATAGCATTACTCCAATTGTCTTTAGCATCATCAATCATAAATTGAATTGGGCCGGATGAAAGTGTTATTACATTATTTGAGCATGAATTATTATTTGGATTAATAAAAGTTAATTCAATATTTTTTACAAAACCAATATCTCCAACTTTAGCATCAAAAAATTGAATCTCCCAGCCTGTATCATACGCATTTGCACCATTAAGTAAATATTTATTGTTACTAAACACAGGATACTTAGGCGGGTTTATCCCCCCGCTATACCAACCATAATTACCGGTAATTGGTGTGGGTAAATTACAAACCTGAAAAGGATTACTTATATTCGTTGAAAAACATAGATTATTAATATTATCCCCCGAATTACAATTCAAATTTTGTGCAGGAATTAACTGAGGATGTGGGTGCGGATTAATGGTTACACCAACCCCATTAGGTGTCCATAACATAAAACCTAAATCAGATACATTCGTATGCTCAATATCAAAACAAACTTTTACTACTGTGGAGCTATCAATTATAAAAGGGTCTTCAGGGAATTCATAATATTCTAAATTTTTATTGATATTATATTCACCCTGTAATACTATAGAATTACACTCGTATAATTGAATGGATGCATCCACATCAATCAATGGAACTAATGCCCATGCTCTATAACACCCCAAAAACATACCTTGATCATTTTTAATTATTACTTTATACCCTCCGGCTGTTATGTTGGATAATGTTGAATTTAAGGAAGAAACTTCTGTTTTTATTAAAACAAAACTTTGTAAAATATGGCTATATTTATACCAATAAAACACATGTTCGCTAGTATTGGGAGCATTAATTGATAATCGAATATTAGTACTATCACAAAAAATAAAAATCGGATCTTGTTGGCTTCTATTAGGATAATTCGTTAAGTCGGTAAATGATGAAGTTGAACTGTATATTTGAGTGTATATGGTGGAATATGAAAGGAGAAGAATAAAATAAGTAAATAAGAGTTTCAAAATATATTGATATTTTCTAGGATTAAATCGTAATTTTTATGCAAAGTTGCCTATTATTTTAATATTTTTAAAATAATTATTAATAAATTAACAGAATATAATTATCATAAGGATACGTCAACTAAAAATTTTCCTTTTAAAAATTTTCTACCCAATAAAATCGGATATTTCATGTCGCTTCTGTCTGTAAGAGTAAATTGAGTAATAATTTTTTTACCTTTTAGTAAAACTTTTGTTTTTACTACATATCTAAGTTCAGTTATTCCATTTGAACTTTTAACCCTTTTTAGAGAAAAATTTTTGAAAATATAACTTTGGTTATTTGAAAAAAAATGTGAGTTCTCATATATATAAGCTTTTAAAATTTTTTGATCCTGTATTAAAAACTCTTCAGCATGGGATATATGAATACTGCTCGAATAAGCTCCTGTATCAATTTTTGCTTCAACATTATATAGCTTTAATTCTGGTAAATCAATACATTCAACTCGACCGATAATTTTTTTTAAGGGTAATTTCTTCATTTGTATATAAAAAATTATATACTACCATATAAAGTAGAATAATGCTGAGCTTAGCGCATTAATAAAATTAAATGCGCACATAAAAATAAAAAAACTAAATATTCTCTTTTGTGGGAATTAATCCTTGAATATCTCTATCAAATAGATATAAGCCTCCATTGTCATTCCCTATTAGTTTTAACTTATCCATTATCGTTCTTGCTAAACCTTCTTCTTCTATTTGTTCGGCTACATACCACTGCATAAAATTATGTGTTGTGTAATCCTTTTCCTGTAAACATATATGAACTAATTCGTTAATCGTTTGAGTAACATTAGTTTCGTGTTGAAGTAAATTCTGGAAGACTTCTAAAATAGATTTAAAAGTAGCTTGTGGTTTAGATAATGCTGGTAAAAGCGCGTGCCCTCCTCTTTCATTGACAAACTTCATCAACTTTAACATATGCATTCGTTCTTCGTCAGAATGCGTATATAAAAATTGAGCTACTCCAGAAAATCCTTTAGTTTCAGCCCATGAGGCCATTGCTAAATAAAACTGAGAAGACTCAGCCTCAATTTTAATTTGCTCGTTAAGAGCTTTTTCAATTTTTTTAGAAAGCATATTTTATCATTTAAATAGTTCGTTTTTGTTTATTGCTTTTATAAATCAAATAGCCAACTGTAGCCATGGCCAAATATGGAATTATCATTAAATATAATATCCCGGAATTTAATCCATCCGAAATACTCCCGCCATTTTCTTTATTTGTTTCAACAATAGTTTTACACATAGCGCATTGTGCTTGCAGATTAAAGTTTGTTGCAAAAAAAGTTATAATAAATAATAACAACGTAAAAATCACAGTTTTTTTATTCATAGTAAGGTGATATCATTAAATATACTAATACTCCTGTAAATGTAACATATAACCATAAGGGAAAAGCTATTTTTGCCCATTTTTTATGTAATTCGAAGTGTTGTAAAAAAGCCTTACTATATGTAATCAAAACCAAAGGAATAATTACTACAGATAGCACGATGTGTGATATTAAAATAAAATAATACATATTTTTTACCCATCCACTACCCCCATATGGTGTAGGATCTGATGTCATATGATATGCAATATACATTAGAAGAAACAAGGATGATAAACCCAAACAGGTTTTCATAATATTTTCATGTTTTTTTCGGCTACCATTTTTAATATAATATACCGCTAAAAGCAATAAAAAGAAGGTTAAACCATTAATGCCTGCATAAATAGGCGGTAAAAAACTAAAATCAAATCCTTCAATTTTAACCTTAAATAATAGCGCAACAGCCATTGGAATAAATACAGAAAGAAATATTATCCATCGTTTATGTAATTTTTCTTTAGTATTTAACATCTGGGTACTCACACTATTTAAACAGACTTATTGGTTTTTTGTTTCTTTTTAGTAACAAACTCCTCTGCTTTTAAAACTTTTATCTCATCAATTAATCGATCAACTTCTTTTTCATTTGTACCATCATAAAATCCTCTTATTTTTCTGTTTTTATCTATTAAAATAAAATGCTCATCATGAATAAAATCAGGTATACTGTCGATTGAATTTTCAAGCGCATTTACTAAAAAATATTTTTGCGCTAATGTATAAATGTATGTTTTTTCACCTGTTAAAAAATACCATTTGTTTTTTTCAGCTTTGTATTGCTGAGCATACCTATTTAATTGTTCTACTGTATCTCTTGCTGGATCAACGGTAATAGATAAAAAAACAAGATCATCCATTTTATCGTACTTCAAAGCTAATCTGTTCATCTGTACATTCATTTGTTTACATATACCCTCACAATTAGAAAAGAAAAATTCCACGACCATTATTTTATTTTCAATACTATCTAAAGAAAATGATCTTTCGTGTTGATCTGTTAAAATAAAATTTGGAATAGTATGATATATTGTATCTATAAACGTTTGTCCATTAATTATTGTATCGTATGGGATTTTTTCACCATAATAAGGTAAATACTTATAATTATTTTGGGTTTTTGATAAAAAAATATAAACTAATGATGGAAATAATAATATAAAAAATAATATTATATATTTTTTCACTTATTTTATCAATAAATTATGCAAAGCGGTTCCTTCACCTATTACTAATAATAAAATAAGATAAATCATAAAAAATATGTATGGAATTAATATCAAATAGCGTAAATTTTTTCGTTCATCTCCTAAGTGCATAAATACTAACACAATATATGCAGCTTTTATAATAGTAAGTATTATAAATATCCATTTAACAACTTCCCACTTCACGCCAACCCATCCGGAAGCAAAAATACCTAAACCTACCTCAAAAGCGGTAACTAAGGTTAGTAATATGGCTACCTTCCAAATATTACTTCTAATTTTTTTTCCTTCTTCTTCAGAATGATGAGCGTCTAAAGAATATTCTATAATATCATCTCTATGCATAAAATTATTTTTTTATTTATTAAACCAAATAAAAGAATGTAAATACAAATACCCAAACTAAGTCAACAAAGTGCCAATATAATCCTACTTTTTCAACCATTTCATAATGGTGTCTTTTATGATATATTCCTTTTATTACTCCAATAAGAATAATAAAATTAATAACTACCCCACTAAATACGTGGAAACCGTGAAACCCTGTTACAAAAAAGAAAAATTGTGCGTATTGTTTTACGCCATATTCGTTTTCATGTAAGTTAGCACCAAAAACCAATGTAGATTTTGCTATTGTATTCTTTAAAGATTCCTGAGGTATCATAGGAAAATTACCTTGCTCATCTGTATTAGGATACCTTAGATATGCTCCTGAAGAAGCCATAATTTCTTTAAATTCCATTTTTTTGTCTTCTAACGCTTTTCCCCATAAGTTCCCTTCATGTAATTCATGAATTACATGTTCTAACTTTTCTGCATTTGCAGGCTCTAAATTAAGCGCACTTACATACTCAATTTTTTTACCTTGAGCGTCAGACCATTGAAGTATTAATCCATTTTCTGTTTTTACAGCCCCTAAATCGGTTCCATGAATAAAATGCGACCATTCCCAAACTTGAGATAAAACGAAAAATAATCCTCCTATTACTGTTAATAACATCCATTTTACAACTCCTTTTTTATCCATTCTATGGCCTGCTTCAACTGCCAATACCATGGTTACAGAACTTACAATAAGTATAAACGTCATTAAAGCTACATACATTAAAGGTAAATGAGTATGTCCAAAACCTGGAAAAGCATGAAAAACTTCTTCACTACTAGGCCAAATATGAGCGTATTTATGTCTAAAAAATCCAACGGCTGCCAATAAACCTCCAAAGGTAAGCGCGTCAGAAATAAGAAAAAACCACATCATCATTTTTCCATAACTCACGCTAAATGGAGATCTTCCCCCTCCCCACAGTACATTTACATCAATTTGTTTTGTAGCTTCAGATGCCATAGTTAAAAAATTAATTTTACAATGTTAACGAATATATATCAAAAAAAGCAAGAGATATATCCACAAAATAGTTAAAAAATGCCAATATGTTGAACAAAGGTATATTCCATTATAATTTTCTGAGGTGTATTTATTTTGTAATGCCCTTACTAATGTTACTATCAAGCTAATAATTCCACCTCCTAAGTGTAGTAAATGTAAAAATGAAATTAAATACAAAAATGACCCCGATGCATTACTCTCCTTTCCGGCAGCATAAATGCCCATTTTAACTAAGTCATTATAGGCGTTAAACTGAAAAACAACAAATAATACTCCTAAAATAAGTGTTATAAATAAAGCATTTTTTACATGTTGTAATCTATTAAATTTTGCTGAACGCAATGCCCAAATCATACTAAAACTACTTAAAACAATAAGTATTGTACTGGTATAAAATGATGAAGGGAGCTCAAAATAGAGCCAATTTCCAGTATTTTTTCTTACAATATAAGCACTGGTAAATGCCGCAAAAAGCATTATAATACTTACAATTCCAACCCATAGTAATGAACGAGATGTTTTAATTTTTAAAAGGGGATCTAATGAAGCTGTTTTTTCCATATTCTTAAATTTTATCTAACACCATAACTATTTGAACTATTGGTAAATAAACAAACGAAGCAAACATTAGTTGTAAAGATTTTTTATCTGATTTTTCTCTGTAGAATTGATATGCCTTTAAAATAAAATATAGGCCTAATCCTGTACTTACAAATAAATATATTGTGCCTGCTATCTGAAAATGATAAATTAAATAGGACATAGGCAAAATAAATAAAGTATACATAAATACATAAAATGCATTATGATTTGTTTTTCCTCCATGTAATGGCAACATTTTTAATCCGGCTTTTGAATAATCTTCGTGGCATTTCCATGCTATAGCCCAAAAATGAGGAAATTGCCATATAAATTGCAATGCAAATAATAAACCCGGAACCAAGCCAAAACTTCCCGACTCACCAATATATCCAAGCATAGGAGGTATGGCTCCAGGAAATGCCCCAACAAAAACAGATAAAGAAGATTTACTTTTTAATGGTGTATATAACAATACATACATAAACATGGATAGTAATCCTAGCCAACCACTTAAAGGGTTAAGTAGTGTAAAAAGTATTGATAGTCCAACTAAACCAATTAATGTTGCAAAAATAAATGCTTCGATATTTGAAATACGTTCCGTAGGAATAGGTCTATTTTCAGTTCGTTTCATTAGTGCATCTGTATTTTTTTCAATAATTTGATTAAAAATATTAGATGCTCCTGTAACTAAATAGCCTCCCAAACCAATGTATAATATTTTTAACCATGCTATTTCATAAGTAGCCATAAAATATCCACATATAGCACTAAATACTACCAATAATGATAACCTTGGTTTAGTTAATTCAATATATATTTTTATTTTATGCAAAATACTTGTTTGCCATCGGATCAACGATTCATTATATGAAGGAGATTCAGACAATTTTTTTATGCAATTTTACATAGAATATCTTTGATTAACAACATCATTAACTTAGTTAACGAAACATTTTATAATATTTTACGTATAGGCAAAGAAAAAATAAAATGTTAGCTTATCCAATTAAAAGAGGAATAGATTTATTGTCGGCTTTTTATTACAGAAAAGAAATAGAGAAAGAAAAATTTGAGTATTTTAAAAGTGATAATAAGATTGAAACATGGAAAGATTTTGAAATGATTTTATCTAAATTTAGCGCTGAAGAAAATTCTAAATTAGAATCATCTGAAACTTTGAATCCATTAGATATAGAATGGGGAGATTCATTATCTGAGACCATAAAAAAAATTGAAAAAAATCATAAAATATATGTATTTAAAAATAAAACCGGAATACCCGATCATACGTTAGTTTTTCATAAAGCAAAAACAATTGCCTATAAAATAACATACCAGTTGCACTTTTATAAAAAGGATTTGCTGTATGTTCATGCAAAAGTTCATGAGATCAATGATGATTTAATCACCCCCGAAGACGTATTAACCGTTATCTCAAAAAAATATGACTTTTCAAAAATTTCAGGAATAGATAAAAACCAAAAATGGCTAATTGAGGGTAAAAACGACACCCTATTATTCATTGAAAACAATTATATATCGATATACTTAAACTTTATTAATAAAGCAGTTTTACAATCAAAGACTTTATTGACAGAATTTAATAAAACCAAAAAAATTAGAAATAAAAGCTCTGTATTAGCTAACTTATATAATTATTTCTAAATCATTAAAATTTTTCTTTTAAAAATTTAGCCGTGTAGCTATTGCTAATATGACATAAGTCTTCAGGAATTCCCTCAAAAATAATCTCTCCTCCATTTTTTCCTCCTTCCGGGCCTATATCTATAACCCAATCGGCATATTTAATAATGTCTAAATGATGTTCTATTAATATTACTGAGTGTCCTAATTGTATTAGTTCATCCAATGCTTGTAGCAATTTGTCAACATCATAAAAATGTAAACCGGTACTAGGCTCATCGAAAATAAACAGTATTTTTTTATTTTCTTGCATATTCCCTTTAACTAAATATGTTGCTAATTTAATACGCTGTGCTTCCCCCCCGCTTAATGTGCTAGAAGATTGCCCTAATTGTAAATAGCCAAGACCTACTTTTTGTATGGGCTCTAATTTTTGAATAATTTTTTGAAGTAGAGTTTTCTCTTGAGAATTTTTTTCATTTGTATTAGCTGTGATAAAAAAATCTTGGGCATCATCAACAGTCATCTGTAAAATATCAGAGATATTTTTGCCTTTATACTCAACTTCTAATATTTCTTCTTTATAACGTTTCCCTTTACACACCTCACATTCTAAAACTACATCTGCCATAAATTGCATCTCTATGGTTATACTTCCCTCCCCTTCACATTTATCGCATCGACCGCCAGATACATTAAATGAAAAATATGCCGGTTTATAGCCTCTTAATTTTGCTAAATGCTGATTTGAAAATAATAGTCGAATTTCATCAAATGCTTTAACATAGGTTACCGGGTTTGATCTTGAAGTTCTTCCCATTGGGTTTTGATCTACATATTCAACGTCATGTAATACATGAAAATCTCCACTAATTTTTGTAAACTTTCCTTTACCATCTTCTATTCCTTTGTATTTTTTTTGTAAATAAGGGAATAATATTTCTTTAACCAATGTACTTTTTCCCGATCCACTTACACCAGTAATAACAGTTAAAACCTGTAAAGGAAATTTTACCGCTATATTTTTTAAATTATTTTCTCGCGCTCCTTCTATTTCAATAAAATACTTCCATTTTCTTCGTGTTTTAGGGATTTCAATAGATTTTCGCCCAAGCAAATAATCTGCTGTTAAACTATTTTTGGCCTCTTTCAATGTATGGTATGTTCCAGAAAACACAATTTCCCCTCCTTCACTTCCAGCCTTTGGCCCTAAATCAAGAATTAAATCGGCATTTTTCATCATTTCTTCATCATGTTCAACCACAATAACCGTATTTCCTAAATTTTTTAAATCTTTTAATACTTGAATTAGCTTATTTCCATCTCTTGGATGTAAGCCAATACTGGGTTCGTCTAAAATATATGTTGAACCCACTAAGCTACTACCTAACGATCGAGCTAATTGTATTCGTTGAGATTCTCCACCCGATAATGTGGCCGATGGGCGATTTAAATTTAAATATCCCAAACCAACATTGCATATGTATTTTAGTCTATTGGTTATTTCAATTAGCACCCTATTCGATACTTGTTTTTCATATTCTGAAAGCGTAATATTTTCAAAAAAAATCAGTAACTCATCGCAAGGCATCGTTAATAATTGAGAAATATTGATATTATTAATTTTTACATAATTAGTTTCTTTTCTTAATCTGGATCCTTCACATTCGTGACAAATGGTTCTACCTCTATACCTTGAAAGCATAACTCGGTATTGGATTTTGTATAGGTTTTCCTCTAACATTTTAAAAAAACTCCATATTCCTGCAACATATTTATTACCATGCCATAAAACATGTTTCATTTCAGAAGATAGTTCTAAATATGGCTTATGAACCGGAAAATCAAACTTGTGAGCATTTTTAATAAACTCATCTTTCCATTCACTTAACTTCTCTCCTTTCCAACAAGCAACAGCATCATCAAAAACCGATAAGGAAGGGTTTGGTATAACCAAATCTTCATCAATTCCAATTACATGGCCAAATCCCTCACACGTTTTACATGCACCTAAAGGGTTATTAAAACTAAAAAAATGTATGTTCGGCTCTTGAAATACCATGCCATCTAACTCAAACTTGTTGTTAAACGTAGTTTTTTTACTTCCTTCTATTTCTAAAATACAAGTTCCTTGTGATTCAAAAAAAGCTGTTTGTATCGAATCGTATATTCTGCTTACATTTTCTTCGTCTTGAGTAACGGTAAAACGATCAATTAACACCTCTATATTATTTGGAAGTTTTTCGTTGATATGTTCATGTAATATTTCTTCCATTTTTTTTATTTCACCCTTCCAAACTATTCGAACAAACCCTTGTGATATTAAATTTTCTAAAAAAGTTGATAGATTTTTATACCCTGTTGTTGAAACATTTGCAAATACAGTACATTTTTTATTAATATTTTCTGCCAGTAAATGCTGAATAATGCTTTCTACATTATCTCTTTTTACTTGTTTACCTGAAATGGGTGAATATGTCTTTCCGATACGTGCAAACAACAATTTGATATAATCGTATATCTCAGTTACTGTGCCTACTGTTGATCTTGGGTTTGTTGACGAAACCTTTTGCTCAATAGCAATTGCAGGAGTAATTCCATCAATATTTGCCACATCAGGCTTATCAATTCTACCCAAAAACTGTCGAGCATAGGATGATAAACTTTCAACATACCTTCTTTGTCCTTCTGCATATAGGGTGTCAAAAGCTAAGGAAGACTTCCCAGACCCTGAAAGTCCAGTAATTACCACAAACGAATTTTTAGGTATTACACAATGCACATTTTTTAAATTGTGCATATTGGCTCCTTCAATAATAATATTGTATTTTGGATTTGTTGTTTCTGATTTTTTTGGCATTTATATAAAAAAAAACTAAATTAGCACATAATTAAAACAATAAACTAATTTATTGTTTCGTTACTATAAAAAAATTCGCCTATAGACTAATACATACATTTTTTAAAGTTTAAGTTTTTTATAAATGTATATATATGGTCAAATCTCCCTTAGATGATTTAACATTAGTTAAACAATATATGCTCGGAAATGAGCGTGTATTAAGTGTTTTAATTCAACGTCATAAACGAAAAATTTACGCGCACATATATAAAATTGTGCAAGATTACGACTTAGCAGACGATATATTTCAAGAAACATTCATTAAAGTAATACATACTTTAAAAATGGGTAAGTATAATGAAGAAGGAAAATTTTTACCTTGGGTTATGCGTATAGCGTATAATTTATCGATTGATGAAATAAGAAAGGATAAAAAATCGAATATTCATGAAAATAACTTTGAAGAGTATGATATTTTTGATTCGATACAAGATGATTCTTTAAATAGAGAAGACGTTTTGGTATTAAATCAAACCAATGAAAAATTAAATCAATTAATTGAATTATTACCTGACGATCAAAAAGAAGTAATCAAATTAAGGCATTATTCCGGATTATCATTTAAAGAAATTGCAGAAGAAACAAATGTTAGTATTAATACCGCATTAGGCAGAATGAGATATGCTTTAATAAATATGCGTAAATTAATTGAAGAGCATAAATTAGAGCTTGTATATTAATTTAAAGAAAGCTTACACCTTTCGGTTAACTTTTTTGATAAAGGATTAATAACTTTTTTGGCAAAATTATCTATAATCAATTCTGATTCAGAAAACTCAAATGCTTCAATACCTGCAGTAGTTACATTTAATTGATTATTCATAAACGTAAAATGTATTTGCACGATATACATGGGTGTTGTATTATATGCGAGGGGTTTATATAACAAATCTATTTGGTTAATAAATAAATATGCATCGTTAGGATATTCAAAAAGTTTACTAAATGCATTTTTATCTTTTATGTTGGCTGACATAAATTTTTCACTACTTTCTTGGGTTGAAGCCAATTGACCACTTTTAATATGAGTAACTTCTTTCATTTTTGAAGAATTTGTTTTCTGTTTACTCATACTTAGTTTGTTTTTTAGTTTTAAATATGAGCTAGTATCTTGTTTCTCTTCGGTATATAAAGGGGTATATTGTTCACTTTTTAAAGAGAAAATATTTTCGATTATGTCTAAATTCTTAGATTCCTTTGGTTGTAAGTGAATGATTTTATTCTTTTCGAACATTAATTTAAAATATACACTCAATTCAGATAATAAAGAATAACATACTTCATCGCGAATTGATTGAATGGTATATTTAGAATTATATTCAAAAAGTTTATTATCTATTTGTGAATGATAAAACATTGGTTTGTAAGGCACAATCAAGATACCTTTTTTATAAGTACTTATAATTTCATCTCTTTTTAAAGAGTCATTATTATTCGTTCCGATTGTGGAGTTATATGACTGTGCTTGTACAAAACTTTTTAATACAATCGAATACAATATTATTTGTAGAATTAGTTTCATGAAGAAATTTTAAAGTGTTCTTTTTTGTACTGTTCTTTGTTCAATTCGCTTTTCATAATTTTCTCCTTTAAATATTCTTTGAATGAAGATACCGGGTGTGTGAATAAAATTTGGATCCAACTGTCCTGGTTCTACCAACTCTTCAACTTCTACAATAGTAACTTTTCCGGCCATAGCCATTAAAGGATTAAAATTTCGAGCGGTACCTTTAAAAATTAAATTTCCCAACGTATCTCCTTTCCAAGCTTTAACCAAAGCAAAATCAGCATGAAAAGCTGATTCTAAAACATAGTTTTTACCATTAAACATTCTAGTTTCTTTTCCAACAGCAACTTCAGTTCCGTAACCAGCGGGTGTAAAAAAAGCGGGAATTCCTGCTCCAGCAGCTCTACAACGTTCAGCTAATGTTCCTTGTGGTATTAGTTCAACCTCTAACTCACCACTTAGCATTTGTCTTTCAAACTCAGCGTTTTCTCCAACATAGGATGATATCATTTTTTTAATTTGTTTTTTTTGCAAAAGCAAGCCTAAGCCAAAATCATCTACCCCGGCATTATTAGAAATACAGGTTAAGTTTTTTATACCTTTTTTTACGAGTTCTGAAATGCAGTTTTCTGGAATTCCGCATAAACCAAAACCTCCAACCATTAATGTTATATTATCTTTAAGATCAAACAATGCATCTTCTGCATTTTTATATACTTTATTCATATTACTGAGAAAATTCAGATTCTTCGTTTATTATTACTTGATTATTTTCTTTAAACTTATTACAATCTAATTCAATTGAAAAATTAACAGGTCTTTCAAAATCTCCTTTAGATATGTTTATAGTTGTATCTGAATATACTTTATTCATAAAATAACCCCAAATAGGTAAAGCAGTATTTGCTCCTTGCCCTAAATTTGTCTGAGAAAAACGAACTGCCCTGTCTTCTGCCCCTACCCAACAACCACTTACCAAATCGGGGGTAATACCAATGAACCATCCATCTGAATTATTTTGAGTAGTACCTGTTTTTCCTGCAATGGGGTATTTAATTCCTCCATATGGTCTCGATGTGCTTCTAATTCGAACACCAGTTCCGGAGCGGTAATATCCACCTTTATCACCTTGGCATTTATTATAAGCTCCATCTGTTACTCCTTTCATCAAATCAAGCATTGCATAAGATGTGTGTTCATTCATGGCCTGTACTTTTTTAGGAAAATTTTCATATAGTATATTTCCATTTTTATCTTCTATTTTAGTTATAAAAATAGGCTCAATCCAAATCCCTTTATTAGCAAAAGTTGCATTGGCACCTACTAGCTCATACACAGATAAATCAGCTACCCCTAAACAAAGGGATGGAACGGGGTCTAAATGACTGGTAACACCAATTTTTCTAGAAAATTCTACCACGGCCTGTGGAGATAACTGTTTCATTAACTGAGCCGTAACTGTATTTATTGAATTAGCAAAAGCATATTTTAATGTAACATTACATCCGTACACCTCATCCGAATTTTTAGGACAGTAAGAAGGTTGACCTTCTGGCATATCAAAACAAGTAATTACATTAGGTAATTCTTTACATGGGGAATATCCTTCTTGGATGGCTAATGCATATACAAGCGGTTTAAAGGTGGAACCTACTTGACGTTTGCTTTGTTTTACGTGGTCGAAACTAAAATTTTTAAAATCAATCCCCCCTACCCAGGCTTTAATATGTCCTGTATGTGGATCCATAGACATAAATCCGGCTTGTAAAAAGCTTTTATAATACTTTAGTGAATCAATAGGCGATAAAACAGTATCGATTGGACCATTCCATGAAAAAACTTTCATTTTTACAGGTGTATTCATTATTTTATTTATTTCAGAATCACTAAACACGGGTTGGTTATGGCCACAATCATCTGCTTTACAATGAAAGTATTGTTTTCCTTCCACCGTTATTTTCTCAATATATTTATATCCTCTTCCGCAATTTGCACATTCTTTGCCTATTAATGCTCTATATCTGGGTGTTCTGTTTAATGCGGCCTGAATAATTCCATCTATTTCTTTCTGAGATAATCGATGATCAAAAGGGGCGTTCTTTTTTCTTTTTAAATTATTAAACATAGCGGGTTGTAATTCTTTTCTTAAATGTTCTTGCACAGCCCACTCTGCATATTTTTGCATACGCGAATCAATCGTTGTATATATTTTTAATCCATCTTTATAAATATCGTATTTTTCGCCATCTGTTTTTCTAATTTTATACTTTGATCCGTCTTTTTCTTCTAAAAGTTTAGATACTTCTGAACGTAAAACCTCCCTAAAATAGGTTGCTATGCCTTCTTTATGATCTACCGACTTATAATTAATTCCCAATTCAATATTTTTTAAAGAATCTAATTGAGATGGAGTAATGTATTTATTTCTGAGCATTTGCCCCAATACAACATTTCTTCTATTTAATGTCTTTTCTGCTCTTTTTAATGGGTTATAAAGCGATGGATTTTGAAGCATTCCAACCAACATAGCGGATTCTTGAATATTTAATTGGTCAGGTTCTTTTGAAAAATAAATATTTGCAGCTGACTTTATGCCTACTGCATGATTTACAAAATCAAAACGGTTTAAATACATTTCTAAAATTTCTTCTTTTGTATATCTTTTTTCTAGTTGAACAGCAATAATCCATTCTTTTAGTTTTTGGATTACACGCACAGTAATTTTATCTGCCTTGTTTTCCGTAAAAAGTAATTTTGCTAATTGTTGTGATATAGTACTTGCCCCTCCTTTTTTACCTAAAAAAAAGATTGCTCGAGTTAAGCCGTATGCATCTATACCTGAGTGTTTATAATATCTTTCATCTTCTGTTGATATTAATGCCTGAATTACATGAGGGCTAATTTGATCGTATGCTACGTTCGTTCTATTTTCTTTAAAATAAGTACCTAGCAATACCATGTCTGATGATAATATTTGAGTAGCTAAGTTAGATTTTGGATCCTCTAATTGTTTTAAATCAGGCAATCTACCAAAAGTTCCATTTGAAATAAGAATAAATATTAACAAGCATGTTAGTAACCCTAACAAAAATGTAATCCAATAAATTTTTATTACGCGTTTAAATATTTTTGACTGCATAGCTAATAATTGTAAAAATAATAATAATTTCAGTTTACATATGAATATGATAATTTTTTTAGGGCAAAAAAAAAGCTCCCCAAATTTGGGGAGCTTTGTAATGAGTAAAATATTAATTTATCCTTTTACTTCTTCAAAATCTACATCTTGAACTTCTTCGGCAGATGTATTAGAAGTGGCTTGATTTGGATTATTGCTTCCAGAGGCATTTTGCTGCTGAGAAGCGTTGTATATATCCTGTGAAGCTGCTTGGAATACTGTATTTAAAGTATTCATGGCAACATCAATTTTTTCTATATCCTTCTCTCCATAAGCCTTTTTTAAATCGGCTAACGCATTTTCTATACCCGTTTTCTTATCAGCAGGAATTTTATCTCCATATTCACTTAATTGTTTTTCAGTTTGAAAAATCAATGCGTCTGCTTGGTTTATTTTATCTACTGTTTCTTTAGCTTTTGCATCTGCAGCAGCATTAGCTTCTGCTTCTTTTTTCATTTTTTCAATATCTTCTTTAGATAACCCACTTCCTGCCTCTATTCTAATATTTTGTGATTTTCCAGTTCCTTGATCTTTCGCTGAAACATTTAAAATCCCATTAGCATCAATATCAAAAATTACTTCAATTTTAGGTACCCCTCTTGGAGCTTGTGGAATTCCATCTAAATGAAATCTGCCTAACGTACGGTTATCTTTTGCCATTGCTCTTTCACCTTGTAAAATATGTATTTCAACAGATGGTTGATTATCGGCAGCTGTAGAAAAAACTTCAGATTTTTTAGTTGGTATAGTGGTGTTTGCTTCTATCAATTTAGTAAATACTCCACCCATAGTTTCAATTCCTAAAGAAAGAGGTGTAACATCTAACAGTAATACATCTTTTACCTCTCCGGTTAAAACCCCTCCCTGAATGGCTGCACCAACAGCTACTACTTCATCTGGATTCACCCCTTTTGACGGAGCTTTTCCAAAAAACTCTTGTACTGCCTTTTGTATAGCAGGTATTCTTGTAGATCCTCCAACTAATATAATTTCGTCAATGTCTGATGTTGATAATCCGGCATTTTTTAAAGCACTTCTACAAGGATCTATGGTTCTTTTGATCAAAGAATCTGCCATTTGCTCAAACTTTGCTTGAGTTAAAGTTTTTACTAAGTGTTTAGGAATACCATTAACCGGCATTATATATGGCAGATTAATTTCTGTACTGGTAGTACTAGACAATTCAATTTTAGCTTTTTCGGCAGCTTCCTTAAGCCTTTGTAAGGCCATTGGATCTTTTCTTAAATCTATTCCTTCTTCTTTTTTAAATTCATCGGCTAACCAATCAATAATTACTTGATCAAAATCATCTCCACCTAGGTGTGTGTCACCATCAGTTGATTTAACTTCAAATACACCATCTCCTAACTCTAGCACTGATACGTCATGTGTTCCTCCCCCGCAATCAAACACTACTATTTTCATGTCTTTGCCTTTTTTATCTAAACCATAGGCTAATGCTGCTGCAGTGGGCTCATTGATGATTCTTTTTACGGTTAGTCCAGCAATTTCGCCTGCTTCTTTAGTAGCCTGTCGTTGTGCATCATTAAAATACGCAGGAACAGTAATAACTGCTTCTGTAATTGTTGTGCCTAAAAAATCTTCGGCAGTTTTTTTCATTTTTTGTAAGATGATGGCAGATATTTCTTGTGGTGAATAATCTCTGTCATCAATTTTAACTTTTGCTAAATTGTTAGATTTTACGACTTCATAAGGAACTCTTTCAATTTCTTTTGAAACCTCATCAAATCTATTTCCCATAAATCGTTTAATAGAGAAAATAGTTTTTTTAGGATTGGTGATGGCCTGTCTTTTTGCAGGATCTCCAACTTTTCTTTCTCCTCCTTCTACAAATGCAACTACAGAAGGTGTAGTTCTTTTTCCTTCGCTGTTTGCGATTACTACAGGCTCGTTACCCTCCATAACTGCTACACAGGAGTTGGTGGTGCCTAAGTCTATTCCAATTATTTTTCCCATAATAAATGTATATTAAATTAAACTTAAATTTCTTTTTATAATTTATGAATTGATTTCAATTACTATGCCGTTACATACAAATGCATTTTTTTGCAAGTTTTGTCATAATTAGCGTATAATTAATAAGCATTGTGTCATAAAATATGTCAAAAAGACACTTTTTACGGACAGGCATTAGCTCCACTATTTGAACAGAAGCCTAAATCTTTCGTATATTGCCCATTATATAGTTCAATTAAAGAATTGTCGTTTATATTTTTTAAAAAATTAGACGTTACATTCATGCGTGTAGAAAAAATACCGATTCCATTGGTAATATTAGTATATTCAGGTTTTTCAAAGACCACCCCGGTTGTTGGTGCATTCACCTCTAAATAGGTATTTAGCTCATCCCCTCCTACAGTCATACTAAATTGAAATGGTAAAAATTTTCTAAATTTAACATCAACAGATTCTGAGATAGGTTTTATTCTAGAAGCAATTTGCTGATAAAAAGATTCCCCTTCAATTTTTTGACTCATATTTTGACCACCGGATACATTAAAGGATTTTTGAACAGGAAAAACCCAGTCAAAACTTTTTACATTAAATGTTCCATCAAAATAGTGCTCCTCATAATAAAAGGTAAGCGTTAACTGATACGCTTTACCGTATTTAACCGATTGCCAAGAAAATATTTGATCTGAGTATTTATTATCTCCTAATGCAAAGCCTACAGTAGTAATAGGATTTCCGAAAATAGGTCCTCCTCCTAAATTAAAAGCTTCAATTAATCCTGTTTTTGAGGTGCTTATTTTTTCTCCATTATTTACATTCACTTCTAAATAATATTCTATTCCGGCATCTAAAACCTCATTAGAATAATATATAGTATGTTCTGGGGAATAAAACACGCCATCCTCCTTATTACTCAAAACAGTATCTGAAAAAATTATTTCACTTTCTTGAATATTTCCGTTAATTATTTTTTTTAGACTTACTTTAACGTTTTTATATTCATTTGAATCTCTAATTTGTGCCATTTGCAACGCGCTTCCTTCTCCTAAAAATGCTTTATTTACTTTTATATAATGTGTGCTATCTTTTTTATTTAACAAGCCGTAAACTACCGTAACATCTTTCCAAGGTGCATTTACATCTACTTCTTCTTTACAAGAAATAAAAAAAATACTGAATACAAACAATACTAGAAAACTTTTCATGATACAAAATTATCAAAATAATTATAAACGTATTATGTTTTTTTGGAAACCTTGAAATATTACAAGTTTAAAGAATTTTTAATATTTATTAGTGTTTGTAATAATTTTTCAGTTTTATCCAACGAAAGCATATTAGCACCATCAGATTTTGCTTGGGAAGGACTTGGATGAGTTTCTAAAAAAATTCCATCTACCCCACTAGCCACTCCTGCTTTAGCAATGGTCTCAATTAAATGAGGTAAGCCTCCTGTTACACCTGAGCTTTGGTTAGGCTTTTGAAGAGAATGAGTTATGTCAAGTATTACCGGGTATCCTATTTGTTGCATAATTGGAATGCCTCTAAAATCAACTACTAAATCTTCATAACCAAAAGTAGTACCTCTTTCTGTAAGCATAATTTGAGTGTTTCCGGTAGAAGAGACTTTTTCGGCAGCAAATTGCATAGATTGAGGGGATGCAAATTGACCTTTTTTAATATTTACAATTTTCCCTGTTTTTCCAGCTTCAACTAATAAATCGGTTTGACGACATAAAAATGCTGGAATTTGTAAAACATCTACATAACCAGATGCTAATTTAACCTCTTCTTGCGTATGAACATCTGTTAATGTAGGAACAGAAAATGATTTTCCTATCTTATTAATAATTTCTAATGCCTTAATATCCCCTATACCTGTAAATGAATTAACACTGGTTCTATTTGCTTTTTTATAGGATGCCTTAAAAATGTACGTTATGTTATAACGAGCACAAATATTTGATAAATGTTGAGCAATTTGATAGCATATTTCCTCCGACTCAACAACACAAGGTCCTGCGATTAAAAAAAGAGACTTTTTATTTTTTAAAGTATTAAATAACATTTACCAATATTTACTTAAATTAAACATAATTGAATTTCCGGCACTGTATCGAGGGAAAATTATTCCCTCTAATTGTCTGGTTCCTAATTGAAAAGAAAAATGAGGTCTATTGATAGCTAACCCAAAAATTAAACCTAACTTTCCATATCCACCATAACTTACTCCCGATTGTATAACTAAACTATTCTTTATCTTTCCTGAATGAGTTGCATAATAGTAGGTTCTAAAACTTCCTGCTCCTCTCTGAATAATTCCAATTTCTATCGTATGGTTATAAATATTTTTCTCTAGTTTCATTGTAAAAAACAAGGGTAAGTACGTAATAAAAGAGGATTTTAACTCTTGAGAATATAAAGTAAAAGGATTGTTAATAGATGAATCTTCTTGCAAAATATCATTAATGTAAATTCCACGATAATTTACAATGGATGTATCTAAAAACGTAATAGTAGATTGTTCATTCCATCGAATTAGGCCAAAATCATTTACCTCTAGGGTTAAATTAGCAAAACTTGAATCGATACTAATTAAAAAAGGGAAAGCTATTCGTACAAAAAAATCAGCAGAAGTTCCAATTCCTGTAGTATTTATATATTTTTTTTGTTCTGGATCACTGACATACCTGCTTACACTAATATTTGATTCTAAGCTTCTGCCAAGTGTGTCTGTAAATAATTTAAAATCATTCACCTGAAGTAAGCCATAATTACTCCCGTTTAAAAATGATACAGAAGCACCTAACTGCATGGTATTATTAGAAAAAGTATGAATAATTCCCGTTTGTATCTGCTGATATCCAACCCAATTAAGAAAAGAAGATGTGGATGTTTGTATTTTTGAGTTCTCAAATGGCTTATTGCCAAGAAAAATTAATTTATACAACGTTTCATCTACTGTAAAATCAAGATGAACTCTATGTTGAATATTAAAAAAAAGTGATTGTTTGTTGTTTATTTTATAAGAATATGAAATGGTATTTTGCAAATCTCCTCCACCTAATGCAGGAAAAATTGCTTGGTTAATCATGCTATTTTTTTCTTCCATACTGAACGATCTATTAATTTGACCCGAGTATAAAAAATTATTATTCAGTGCATTCGAATTAAAATTCAAATTATTTAATATTTGCACTTGATGTTTAGATGAGTCATGAAAAATTAGATATTGCTTAAGTGATTGAAGCGGTTGACTATATAATTTCTGTAAAAAAAATAGAGAGAAACAGAATCCCATTACATGGATATAAAATATTTTGTGTTTACAACTCATAATTTACATCTAACGAAATTGAAAGATCTAGGTCTTGGTTTTCTTTAATATATACTTTATATGGGTATTGACTACTATTTAATGAAACAGAAACAATTACATGGTGAGCACTTCTTAAATTTTGTATTTGTGCTCCTGTTAATGGAATATCTATAAATTCTTCATTATTGGATGAAACAACCGTTACGTTTCGTGCTAAGGTATCCATTATATGAAAATTTTTATTGGTACTTACTATATGTATTGTTGCATTAAGCGGAAATGAATTTTTATATAACACATGTAACGTTCCACTTTTTGTTTTTGCTAGAGCATTAGATAACTCTTTGGATGTTTTTAAAGCAATGGTATCTTTTAATAAAAATTGTTTAAGATTAAATTTTAATGGAACCTTTGTGTTCATTAGAATGTAAGGTATATGATTCGTGAAAATAAAGTCTGTTTTTGCCCCGATATTTTGATATGGATTTATTTCAAAAGTGAAGTCATAGTGTAAATAATTTGGAAGCATTTCAATTAACTCATCCAAATTAGAATTGGATTTATTTAGAGATAATACATGAGAGGTATATTGTACCGGGCCAATTATTGGTGTTATTTCTAAAGCACGAGAAATATTAATATTTTGATTTATAAATGGGGCTACTAAAGTTTTATGTGAGGAGTTCGTTGAGTTACTAGTTGAAATTTCCTGAAAATTAATTCTACAATCTATCCCTAACCCATTTTGTATATTTATATCCAGCAATACCTCATCTAAATCCAACATGCCCTGTAATTCTTTAAAAACATGAATGTCTGTAGAGCTTTCTATTTTTTCTATACTTGTTCCAAAATAGCCATTTGCGTATTGTGGAACGATATTGGATAAGGTGGTGACAATTTTGGCGTAGTCACCTGTATTGGCAGTAATGGTTCCTCCATCGGGACTTGACTTAATAGAATACGTGCTAAAAATAACATTTGTTTGATTTCCGTTTTCACCTGTTAAATCAAACAAATAATCGGATAAATCTATACTGTCTTTTAAATACCCTGGCCCGGATATAGTTGCGGGGCTGACTAATTTAGTTAATTGAATACTGTTGCCGTTTTTTGTTGCCTTGGGCAGGGAGTATTGCACGAGTATTTCTCCAAAAAATCGATTAAAAACCTCAAAGTATACTTTGCCTTGTTTAATTTTTAAAGTTCGCAATTGGGCGCTTTTAAAATTAAATATGGAACTTTTATTCTGATTGTAAATAAACTGATCGGGTGGAATAAGAATAGTTCCAAAAGACCATTGAAAGCTATCCGTTAAATTAGTATCTATAGGTTGTAAAAGCGTGTCGATGTTTAATGAAAAAAGGGTATCAGAAAAATAAAGCGATACATTACCAGCATTATCCGAACTAAGAAGGTTTGTGTCTTTTACAATATTTTTAATGGTTAAGTTTCCATAAGCTAATGGGAATAACAAATCAGAATCCCATACAGGTCTTTTACAAGAAGTGCTGGTAAGCATCATGCACCCCATTAAAATAATACCGTATGTTAACTTATTAAGCATAAAAATTCCTCAATAGTTGTAAATTCCTTTCCACAAAGTATGTAATTTTTTTTTAATTTCTTCTTCTTTGGTATTAGCTCCGGGTTCGTAAAAAATAGAACCTTTAATTTTATCGGGTAAATATTGTTGTTGAATAAAATTCCCTTCAAAAGCATGCGAATATTTATATTCTTTTCCATAACCCAACTTTTTCATAAGAGAGGTTGGTGCATTTTTAAGATGCAGAGGTACAGGTAGATTAATATTTTCCTCGGCCATTTTTTTTGCATTTTTTATAGCCATATAAGAAGCATTAGATTTAACACTCGTTGCTAAATAAATGACCGTTTGAGATAAAATAATTTCACACTCAGGATATCCAACTACTTGTACTGCCTGAAAACAATTGTTAGCCATAATTAGCGCAGTAGGGTTTGCATTACCTATGTCTTCTGAAGCTAAAATAATTAACCTTCGGGCAATAAATTTAGGATCTTCTCCGGCAAGTACCATTCTGGCTAGCCAATATACCGAAGCATTAGGATCCGAACCTCTGATAGATTTAATAAACGCAGATATTACATCGTAATGAATGTCTCCGCTTTTATCGTACATAGCTAATTGTTGTTGAACAATTTCCTTCACTAATTCATTGGTAATAATAACATTTTTTTCTGTTTGATTAGAAACCACCATCTCTAAGATATTTAAAAGCTTACGAGCATCTCCGGCCGAAAAAGCTAACATAGCTTCGGTTTCATTTACCTGGATGATTTTATTTCGTAAAAAAACATCTTTTTGAATAGCATCTTGTAATATTTTTAATAATTCTTGTTCTTGAAGTGATTTCAATACATAAACCTGACATCTAGATAATAAAGCTGAAATAACCTCAAATGAGGGATTTTCTGTTGTAGCACCAATTAACGTAATGGCTCCCGACTCGACAGCAGAAAGCAAAGCATCTTGTTGTGCCTTGTTAAAACGATGTATTTCATCTATAAATAATACAGGAGGGGCAAGTGGTGTAAAAACATCTTTTTTTTTCGTCTTTTCAATAATTTCTCGAATGTCTTTTACCGAACTTTCAACAGCACTTAAGGAATAAAATGGCCTTTGTAATGACTTTGAAATAAGTCTTGCTAAAGTGGTTTTACCAACTCCGGGAGGCCCCCAAAATATGCAAGAAGGTAAAAATTTTTGCGCCAAATATTTTTTAATTACTCCTTTATTCCCAAGTAAATGAGCCTGACCTACATATTCATCAATTGAATTTGGTCTTACCCTCTCGGCTAAGGGAACATGCAAGTTTACATTATGAATAGAATCAGTCATGCTTTTTATGTTTCCATCTTTTATGACTCCATAACCAATAGGAAGGATTTTTAACAATGGTATTTTCCAACCGTTGAGTATGTAATCGAGTTATTTCCGTTGTTTGCATATTTTGGGGAGTTTCTGTAATTAGGTCAATGTATAAATCATATTTTCCTCTGGATGATTTTTGAATTTCACCATAATATACCGGATAATCATATAAGACCGAATATTTTTCAACTCCTTTTAAAACAGGTGTTTGCTGATTTAAAAACGGGAGCCAATAAGCATTATTTGGATTGGAAGGACTTTGATCGGTTAAAAACAAATAAATCGTGGGAGTATGTTTGTGTTTTAAGAAGTATTGATCAATATCTTTAATACTAATCATATTTATTCCGGTTTTTGATCGACTATGAGTAATTTTATGGTTTAAAAATTTATTGGTTAAAGGTTTATATAATCCTACAACCGGAAAATTTAAATACAAAGGAATAGCCAGTGCTGCAAACTCCCAATTATTATAATGACCTGCTGCAACAATAACACTTTTTCCAGTCTGTAAATTTTTAATCATACCATCCGGATAATGTAAAGATGAGCGTTTTTTGAGAGCTATTTTAGAAACAGAAAATCCTTTAATGGTTTCTACCATAATATCACACAAGTGTTTATAAAAAGTACTGCATATAAGCATCTTTTGCTCATATGTTTTTTCGGGAAATGAATTGGACAAATTCTCTAATACAACCTTTTTCCGATATTTAAAAATACGGTAAAGTAAAACATACAATATATCAGAAACGATATATAGAATACGATATGGAAGCCAAGATAAAGGTAGAATTAGAAAATAATACAAAAACATTTTTGAGTATTCGTACAAATGTAACTTAAAATTACGAAAAGTTATAGGTTAATATAATCACTTATAACGATTGAGGAAGTGAGTATTTAAGTATATTTTTTTTTTTTGTTATCGAATACCTCAAAAAACTCATAAAGTATCCAATAAAAAAGATGATTTTATTGGAATTATTGCGCAAAAAATTAACGGGGTCATGTACATCATAAATACTCTTCGTATTTAGATTGCAGCCAATCTTTTTCTGTTATGTTAGGGGTTTGCTTAAATAGTTCAAATTTTTTTCTTAATAATGTATGATTTTGCGAATATTTTGCCAACCATAAAGTGTGGGTTAAAAAATTCATATAAATTTCCTTTTGTGATGTGCTGATGTTTTTATCTCTATTTATATAACTTTTAAAGCTTGTAATGGAAGTTTCTGCTAAAGGAAGGTCATCTTGCTCCATATACACTTTAATAATTAAAACCCTTGCACCTAATTCATAATAAATATCAGAAAATTGCACTTGTAACAATTCTTTTAAAACCTTTTTAAACTTTTTTTGAGCAAAATATATACGGGCATAATTAAATGAGGCAGCACTTTGCCTGCTTTCTTTAGGTATTAAATGAACATACTTCTCTGTAAATTCCTCTACCCATTCGTATTGTTTTAATCGAATTCCTAACGTAGCAATATTTTTAAAATCGAATAAATACATAGCGTTATCCTGAATGATAATATTTTTCTCCAGCTGAAGGGTATATAAGGAAAATAGTGTTTGTAAATATTCGACATTTCCTTTATTGATTTGTTGAATGCAAAAATTTTGCAAATACGAAAAAATATCTTTTAATTCTCTCTTTTCAAATTCATTCCATGAATCCTTAATTTTTTCCTGTATTACATTAAAATACAATTCATGGTTTGTGCTTAAAAGTTGATATATATTGTAGTACATGAATATGCCCTTATTGGTATTTAGTATTTCTTTAAAAGAATCTGCGTGTATAATGACATCTATAAAACGAATGGTAAAGGATTTTTTAAATATTTTTCTTCTATTTAAGGCATCGCACACATACTTTAATTTTTTATAAAGATATAAAGTGTCTAATTTTTTATCTAATTCCTCGATATTGGGTTGAATCTGTCTTTCTGTAGTTTCGGACACATATTGATGCCAAATTTTTTCAAATTCATAGTCACTATCATATGTTTCTTCTGAAATAAGTTTGTACTCTCTTTCCTTTTTTAATTGATTGTACTTTAATTCAAACCAATGATTCCATTCATGTTGTTTGTATGCTTTAAGTAAACCTAATTGACTTAAACTTTCTTGATGTAAAAACCATTCGCAAGCTAAAAATTTATCTAAATATTGATTGGCATTGGCTAGCAACCATCTAAATGCAGTGTCGTTATAGGATTTATTGTATATAGTTTTAAATATATGTTCTTTACTTAATGGTTCTTGCTTTTTTAACAATAGGTTAATCAGAATAAGTACCTGTTTTTGGAATGAGTCATTTTCATTCTGTATAAAAGAAACAAATACTTGTTGTTGTTTTTCCGGTAACAAAAAAAACTTTTGTACAAAAGTATATTTATGCAAATAATTTTCCATATATTTTAAAATCAATAATTTAAAAAATAAATATATAAAATTATATTATACAAAGAATATAAAATGTATTTTTTTGCTAGATGAATTATGTGAATATTTGTAGTATCAAAAAATGAATAATTATTAAAATAAGAAATTATGAACTTTAAAAAACAACATGTAAAAATCATGAAAAGTAAAATTTTTAAAACCTTTAGTGTAAAAGCTTCACTTTGGTTTGGCTTAACTGCGTTATTTTTTAATTGCAGTATGAATATTAATGCCCAATGCTCAGGAATTATGATGTCCACCAACGAATCAAGTATTGGTGCAAACGATGCAAAAGCAGCTGTTGCTATTAATCCAACAAATAAAACATTTAATTGGAGCAATGGATCCAATCTCCCTGTAATTGAAAATTTAAGTGCTGGGTGGTATTATATAACCATTAACGATACAGTTACAAATTGTGTAAATACTGATTCAGTTCTGGTTTCAATTGGTTTGCAAACTAAAAGACTAAACGTACAAGGTAGGGATGCCGTTGAATTATATTTTTTGGACTCTGCAGTGAATACTTATTTTGGAAATGAATATTGTGAGGGAAAAATACCATTTTTTTATACTAAAATACAAATATTAGGTTTAGACCCAACATTAGATACTGTGAATATAAACATTCATACTGGCGATGGAAATATAATTACAGCCAAAAGTGCGGATTATTTGTTTGACGAAACTGTACCTTATTTAATTTACCAAACTTCTCAATATTATTATCTTAACAATGGTGTATATGATGTATCATACCTTGCAAATATTGATGGAAATATTGGAGCTGTAGATAAAATAAGTGAGCTGGAGGCTATTAGTTGCTTAACGTGTAATCTGCAGTTTAATGATATAACTGTAATTCCAGCTAACGATTTAAATGCTTCTGCATCAATTTCTATTTCAACTATTAATGGATCCTCTAGTCAAATGATATTATCAATTTCAGATAAACCTTTTACTTTTTCCATATATGGAGGTGTTGATACAGTTTTTTATGACTCAACAATTTATACTACCCCTTTAACTTCGGGTTTATTAAATTATGGTAATACAAATTCTTGTGTTATAGTATATGATTATCTAACAAATTGTTTAATAGATTCTTGTTTTTATATTTCTATTGATTCCAGTATAGTTTGGCCGGGCGATGCTAACTCTGATGGTATTGCCAACGTATTTGATGTGTTTCCTGTTGGTATAGCATATAATACATCCGGTTCAATTCGAGTTGGAGCAAGTAATACATGGGTAGGGCAAATTTCGACCAATTGGCCTCAAAATTTTGCTGGTGGTATTAACTACAAACATGCCGATTGTAATGGAGACGGAATCATCGATTATTTAGATGGATTGCCTATATTGCTTAACTACGGTTTAACACACAGCAAAGGGGATGTTTCCGCAACAGTTACAGATCCTACCTTGTTTTACGAACTTCCGGTTGATACCACTATGGTAAGTGCCACTTTATCCATCCCTATTATGCTAGGCACACCTAGTATTCCTGCACAAGATGTGTATGGTATAGCCTTTACTGTAACGTTTGATCCAGCGTTAGTAGACACCTCAAGTGTAGAGGCTGTATTTAATACCTCTTGGTTAGGTGTAGAGGGCACGGATATGTTTACCATACAAAAACGTTTTGGAGCAGCCGGTGAATTACATGTGGGTATGGTGCGCACCAATCAGGTAAATATAGCCACAGCATTCGGACAAATTGCTACCCTTAACATTGTAGTAGCTGATGATTTAGCCGGTAAAACTAACACTTATGAGAACCTTATACTAGGCTTTAAAGATGTTAAATTAATTAGTTTTGATGAAACAGAACAACCTGTAAATACAAGTACTTCTGTACTAGTAATTAGTGATATAAGCGCCTCTGTAAGTTATAAAACGTTATTGAGTAATTTAGTGGTATACCCTAATCCGGTGCAAGATGTATTGATGGTTGAATACTCAAAACCTATAGAAAGTATTACACTATTGAATTTAAACGGACAAGTTGTTATTAAAACCAATCCTATCTCCAATATTACGATGCTTAGTTTAAGCGATTTGGCAAAAGGAACCTATTTTTTACAAGTGCAAACCGGTGAGGGAGTGGTTACGAAAAAAGTTGTGAAGAAATAAACTATATCATTTTTTAATTATTCAAAACACCAAAAGCCTAGATATAACTAGGCTTTTGGTGTTTATAAACATTCTGTTTTATTGAGTAGCCATTTTTTTTCAGCCAAAAATTTTTCTTGCTGAATTTTTTCAACCATTTTCTTTTTATTTTTTGTATTGCCTTGTGTCATGTTAGATAATTTCAGTAAATTTTTACAAAAATTAGCGTAAGATTGATATTGAATATCTGATATCTCTTTATTTCTTTGTAAAAAAACTTTAAACGTTTGTATTACGCCCTCTAATAAGGTAAACTCTTCTGTTTCATAATAAATTTTCAACACTAACATACGAGCTCCCAATTGATAATAAATATCTTGCCAACTCTGGTAGCTTAAATATTTTAAGGCTTGCTTGTATTGATTTTGCTCGAAAAGTAAACGAGCCAATGAATAATTATAAGCACTTTCGCGATAATTTTCTGGTAAAAGTTTGGAGTATTTTTCCAGAAAATGGTTTAGCCAATCTGTTTTTTTTAGTTGAGTAGCCAATGTAGTAATATTCTTAAAATCATATACATAAAACTCTTTATCATAAAGTATTTTATGTTCAATTAAATATTCATAAATATTAAAAAGCTCCTCTCGATAGGTTTCGTTTTGAATATTCATTTGACGGATGCAATAATTTTGTAAAAAAACATATAAATCTTTTAATTCTTTTTTATCGATATCATTTACATGCTGTTGCAAGAAAAATTTTAGGTCTAAAAATTTTATATGTTCTGGTGAAAGTAAAAAAGCCCTAACCATGTCGTATGCTTTAAGCAAAGGATTTTCATCTATCAACTTGATAGAAAAACTCTGAACTGAGTTTTGTAATTGTTTCTCAACGGTTAAAGATTCAGTAAATATTTTTTTTCTATTAAGTATTTCGCAATAATTTTTTAACTGATGATAACAAAAATAGATTTGTTGCGCCTGAATATAATCCGTAAAATAGGAAGTGTTGGTTCTATCGTATTCACCATATACCTTATAGCACAACTCATTTACCTTATACTGAACCCATAAAACATCATCGCTTAAAGGCAATAAATTTATTTTACCTTGAATATAATGTAATTCTTTATCAAAAAGTTTATGGTTTTTATAGGTGCTCCATTTTTGTAAAGCAAAAAGTTGTGCGTAATGAGGTTTATCTTGCCATATTTGTTGTTGAACAAAAAGGTTTAATGCCTTATTTAAAATCTTATAATATTTCCGGAGATT
>CAZEIM010000032.1:17055-31645 GCA_964512145.1 uncultured Flavobacteriales bacterium | reverse complement strand
TTCAGATGTTATATAACAGGAAGATTTTCCATAATCGGTGATTTTAATGCATATATTTGATTTGTAAACCCGACGAATAAGATTATTATCGATCTTAACTTCCACATTTTCAGATTTAACAACTACTTCTCCGCTTCTTGGTGCAGGTGGAAATTCAAATTTTATTTGAGTATCATCGGTGTCGTCTAATTCTACTCTTTCTATTTTTTCTAATTGTTTTAGTTTAGACTGAGCCTGCTTTGCTTTACTTGCTTTAGCTTTAAATCGCTCAATAAATCGTTCTTGTTGTTCGATATATTTTTGTTGATTTTTATAAGCAGCTTCTTGCATTCTTATCCTTTCCTCTCGATGCTCCATAAATTTTGAATAATAAAATGGATAATCATAAATTTTTCCATTCACAATTTCAATAGTTCTATTCGTAATTTGGTCTAAAAATTCTTTATCGTGGGAAATAATTAATATACCTCCGGGGTATGTTTTTAAAAATTGTTCAGTCCAAATAATGGAGTCAATATCAAGATGATTGGTTGGCTCATCTAATAATAATAAATCGGGTTTTTTGATTAAAAGTTTTGCTAATTCAACACGCATTTGCCAACCACCACTTAAATCAGATACTTTTTTACTAAATTCTTCTTCTTTAAATCCAATACCTTTTAAAACTTTTTCTGCATTCGATTGCTGGTTGGATACATCTAAAGCATCTAACCTTTCATGAGCTTCGGCAATATCGGTAGCATATTGCATATATTCATCGCTTTCGTAATTCGTTTCTGTTGCTAATAAATGCTCAAGCTCTTTTATTCTGTTTTCTAAGAATAAACTTTCTTCGAATACACTCAGGACTTCTTCTAAAATAGATTTGTTCGATTTAATGTTTAACTCTTGAGGTAAATAACCCACAGTTCTGTTTTTTTCTAATACTATACTTCCTTCACTAGGTTATTGTAGGCCATATAAGAGTTTTAAAATAGTTGATTTTCCTACGCCATTTTTACCAATTAATGCTATTTTATCTTTTGGATAAATAGTGAATGATATATTTTGAAATAAAGGCAAGCCTCCAAAATATATTCCTATGTTTTGAACAAATATCATATAACAAAAATATTAATTTTATAGCGTAGTGGTGCGATATGTTTTGATTAATTTCGAAACCAATACGCATTATTGACGTAAGCAAGAAAATATGTTTAATTTTTACGACTTAATTCACCAAAGATTACAGGATATTTTTTTATCTGGAGAAAAAACTGTAATACACGAAAATGTAAAATTTTTGGTTGGTATTTTTTTTATCTGCAGCATTATAGGGTTATTAGTAGTGTATTTTTATAAGCATGATAAATTAAGTAAAAGAAGTATGTTGTATTTAATGGTTAAATTTAATATGATATTGCCTTTTTTTCTTTTTTATGCTTTATTGTTTGAGTCAGCTCAAACATATTATTCAAACGAAATACAAAAAGATACTCATACTTTTTATAGGATAATATTTACAACGTATGAGTATGAAAAAAATAAAAATCAAGGTATTTCAGATAAGGTTTTTAATGAGCAATTTTTAAATAATTTTTTGTTTTTCATAATTGATTTTTCTCATAAATTATATGATAAAATTACGTTAGCATATATTAGTTCCGGGCTTGATGTATTTAACAAACAAAAATTAGTTTCTAATTCCTTGCAAAATGTTAATTGGAATGAGGTAGAAAAAGAACATGCAAAATATATTTATTCCTATTTTAGTAAAAATAGATTAATATATTCCGTAGTTTTATTTTTAATTATTGTTACAGTTCCCTTAGATTATTATTTTTTCATTCGAAAAAAAGCAACACAGTAATTTTATCAATTCCCTCCTCCAAAGTTAAAGCTTAGTCCTATGCTTATTACTTGACTGTTTTTGGGGTTATATGATTGAGTATAATTTAATTCTTCAGGTCTATAAATAAAACCCGAAAAGCTATACCCTAAAAATAATCCGGTTGTATATTTTTCTTCAATAAAAAACGTCCATGAAGTGGTAAGCGTTAAAATATATGATTCAAGAGTTTTAGCAGCTATAAGTTCATTTTTTTGGGCGTCTTTTCTAGATAAATTTATAGATTGTAATCCACCACTTAGTATTATAGAAAATACGGAGTTTTTTTGACTAAACACCTCATAACCTCCTGCCGCTTCAAGCGTAAAATAATTGTAGGTGATTAACTCTCTCTTTAATGTACTTAACATTTTATCTCGTAGTGAGTTATGAATGGAATAATACCCGGCATATCCACCTATTAAATATTTTTTTTGAACGTTTTTCAAAAATCCTGCTCTCATTTGAAAAAATGGAGAATAATATTCACGCAGGGCATTGTTTGCAATGGGTTTTGGGAGCCCTATTTCTAAACGAATACTGTAAGAGTAGTTTGGGTCAATATTATTAAACTCAACATCTTCTTCAGGTAGTTCTTGAGTAAAACCATACAATGAAATCAATAAAGTAAATACAAGCAGAAAATATCGCTTATGGTATAAATACATAGTTCTTTTTTAAACGAACAAAAAATAAATATGTTGTCTAAAATAAATCAATCTAATGTAAAATTGTATTTATTTTTACAAAAATTAAACGAATGAAAAAAATATTGGTTGCTAACCGTGGAGAAATTGCCCTTAGAGTTATGAGAACATGTAAAGAAATGGGAATTTTAACGGTCGCTGTTTTTTCAGATGCCGACAGGAACGCGCCATTTGTTAAGTTTGCGGATGAGGCCTATTATATTGGAGGATCTCCTTCTTCTTCTTCTTATTTGAATATTCATAAAATTATAGATGTTGCTAAAAAATTAAATGTAGATGGTATTCATCCGGGATATGGTTTTTTATCAGAAAATGCTCAATTCGCCAGAAAAGTAAAAGAAGCTGGTATTGTTTTTATTGGCCCTAGTCCCGAAGCTATGGAAATGATGGGCAGTAAGATTGAGGCAAAAATTGCGGCTAAAAAATTTAATGTTCCTTTAGTTCCCGGAACAGAAAAAGCAATTCAGTCTATTGATGAAGCAAAAATTATTGCTTCCAAAACCGGTTATCCTTTGCTTATAAAAGCTTCTGCCGGAGGAGGAGGAAAAGGCATGAGGATTGTACATGAAGAACATGAACTTGAAGAACAAATGCAAAGAGCTATGAGTGAAGCGCAATCTGCTTTTGGAGATTCTTCTGTGTTTATAGAAAAATATGTGCTTGGCCCGAAACATATCGAATTTCAAATTTTAGCTGATATGCATGGAAATGTAGTTCATTTATTTGAAAGAGATTGCTCTGTTCAACGAAGACATCAAAAGGTGGTTGAAGAAGCTCCTTCTATTATTTTAAATGTTGAGTTGAGAAATAAAATGGGTGCTTGTGCTGTAAGTATAGCAAAGGCATGTAATTATGTTGGGGCTGGTACGGTTGAATTTTTGGTTGACCAAAACAAAGATTTTTATTTTTTAGAAATGAATACACGTTTGCAGGTCGAACATCCTGTTACAGAGTGTATAACGGGTGTTGATTTAGTGAAAGAGCAAATTTTAATAGCAAGAGGTGAAAAGTTGCGTTTTACCCAAGAAGATTTATCAATAAAAGGATATGCCATGGAAATACGAGTATATGCCGAAGATCCTAACAATAATTTTTTACCGGATACTGGAAAATTAGAGGTTTATTCAATTCCTAAAGGAAATGGAGTAAGAGTAGATGATGGGTATGAACAGGGAATGTCAATACCTATTTATTACGACCCAATGATTGCTAAATTAATTACATATGGAGGCAATAGGGAAGAGTGTATCCAAAAAATGTTACGTGCTATGGATGAATATAAAATTATTGGAATTGAAACGACTATTCCGTTCTGTAAGTTCGTGCTAAAACATGAACAATTTATTAATGGGGCGTTTGACACGAACTTTGTAGCACAATATTTTAAACCAGAAAATTTAAAAACAACTCATATCTCAGAGCAAGAGCTAGGAAGTATCTTTGCAGCTTATTTTAATGAAAATACCACTTTAAGTCCGCAATCAATCGAACAGCCTGAATTTAAAAGTATTTCACGTTGGAAAACCAACCGAACATAAAATAACTTTTTTATTTCGTTTACGTTAAAGTGGTATGGATTTTGTTTTGTGTCATTTTATGCGTACTAAAATCTTTTTTATATTTAGTTATATTTTAATGCATTATACGTTATCATTTTCTCAGTCAAATGATATTGTTTTGCAAAATGATGCTGTATCTATTAATGGAAAAGAAGGAGTTGTTGCTATGCTTGTTCCATATCAAGGAGATTTCATTCCGATGCTTTCTTTACCTGAATATAAAGTGAAAGATGAACGTGTTTTTAAAAATAAACGAGATCGGGTAAAATATAACCATTTAGTAAAAAAAGTTCGAAAAGTATACCCTTATGCCAAGCTTGCTGGTTTATTATTAAGGCAGTACAACGATACGTTAATTATGATGGGAGGAGGAGAGTATTATAAAAAAAAGTATACTAAAAAAGTAGAAGAAGAACTCAAGAAAAAATTTGGCAAAGAGTTAGAAAATTTAACCATTAGCGAAGGAACCATTTTAATAAAACTCATTGACAGAGAAACAGGAAAAACTTCGTATGAATTGGTTAAGGAATTAAGAGGGGCAGTATCTGCAGTTTTTTGGCAAACATTGGCTAAAATATTTGGAAATAGTTTGAAGTCAGAATACGATGCTTCTGGAAATGATAAATGGATAGAAGAAATTGTTCAAAATATTGAAATGGGAGCGTATGATGAGTAGTTTTATTAAAACAAAAAAGCAACCCATTTTGGGTTGCTTTTTTGTAATTCATGAATCGTAATTTATTTCACTAATATTTTTTGAGTAAATACCTGATTGTTAGATAATATGGTTAAAAAATAAGTGCCATTATTTAAATTATTCATATTAATTCCCATAGAATTATTGGCAGATTGTTGATATACTAATTCTCCTAAAATATTATGTATGGTTATTTCAAAAATTTCTGTGTTAGGAAGTTCAATCATTAATACTTCAGAAACTGGATTTGGATACACTTTAATGTTTTTTGAAAATGTTAGGCTAGAAATATTCACTGTAATATCAGAAACCTCTCTTGGAAGAAGTTTTCTTTCATCAAATGAATAACTGGCTACTCCTATCATTTCGGTAAATACATTTCCAATGATTGGATTTAAATATTTGTAAAAATCATCGTCAACCACTACTTTTCCTGTTCCATCATTTATTCCAAATGTACCAAATGGGCCATATTGTACCGTATCAACACAAGCCGCATTCATCACTTTTACTAAAACTCCTTCATATTGTTCTTCAGTTAAATCACCAGTTGTTAAAGACAAAGGTTGAATAGTTTTTCCTGAAGCAAGTGTGATAAATGATGTGATACTTGTTAACTGAGTAAGTGTTCCATTTGTTGAAGCAGAAGAAGGTTTATATTCTTTTACAGTTCCGGTAATTTGTACACTATCACCAACTAAAGGACTGTTTACATTGTCAAAAACATAAATTCCAGACCAAGCAGCCTCAGCATCTTGAATATAATAACGTTTATTTTTTGAAGCAGTCACTATTCCTTGTACCGTAACGTTTTGATCTAAATAAGAGGAGGGATAATCTGTAGCGGTAGAATATTGTATATCATAAATACTTAAAATGGTTGGCGGAGTAGTATCTAATAAAACTACAAAACTATCAATCATAATGTTTCCAGATGAGTTTACGGTATTTCTAATGGATAATAAAAACTCAGCAGAATCTGTTGTTTTTTGAGCTGTAATTGTTCCGGTGTATTTGTTCCAAGAGGAAGTAACAGATTGATAAGCATCGTATTGATATCCAAATCCAACACTGCCCCCATCATATAATCCTGCTCTAACTTCTCCTTCACCTTTTGCCCAAAATTCTATGATGTACTTTGAGTTTGCGTCTACATTAAGCAATTCGGTGCTAAATCTTCTGTGAGTAGATTCTGTGTTTTTTAATTCTACAGCTTTAGTTCCATATACAGTGCCGGTTGTTATTTCAAAAATACTGTCTTGTTCTAAGTTTGTTCTTATACCAACCCAACCATCAGGTGTGTTTGAGGTCCAATTTTCAAAATTACTGCTAAAAATTACTTGCGATTGCGCGGAAATACTCATAAATATTCCCGTTGTTAAGGCAAAAAAATAGTTTTTTTTCATGGTTAAAAAATTAAAATTAAAAATGTTTAAATTATTCTGATACTTTAATGTCATCTAACTCCCATGTACTTCCGTTTGAATTAGTTCCGGTATATTTAAACGCAATTCGTACATTAGACGATTTATAAGCACTTAAATTAATATTTCCGGAGTTAACAAATGTAAAATTACCGGGTGAAAGCGTGAAAGGAATTTCTGTCCATGTTGCTGTAGCAGGCAATCCTGAAGTATAATTGGTTGAAACATACAATTTTAATGCATCTCCTGTGTATTTATAGGCATTTCTAAATGTTAATATTGGATTTATTGAACTTGATAAGTTTAACGAAGGAGATATAAGCCAATTTTCAGCTTGAGAATTTGAACCTCCACTATAATTTGATATGGCAGCCATAGGATTTCCCGATAGTGTAAATATATACCAATCGGTATTTCCTATAACTTTTTGTATACTCCATCCTCCGGATGTAATACTGTTGTCATTAAAATCTTTGTATAAAAAGAAAGTACTTCCCGGACATCGAGTGCTATCCGTAAATTGCACATCATTAATATCTCTAATATACAACTGTTTATCGCCATTGTATTCTCCCACTACAGCAATTAAAGTTCCTTTAGTACTAGGCACAATAGTATTAGCAAAATTGGCATACCCACTATTTCTCAATATGATTTCATTTCCATCACAATCTTCTATATAAATATTTCTTGAAGATTTGTTTATTCCATCGGCATATGTTTTTCCAACATCGCTAAATTTAAATTGTACGTTTTCAAGCTTAACTAAGTATGATTGAAGTGTATCTAACGAGTTAATAGCCGATAAAGTGGTAGTAATAGGGTTAATGAATTTTTGCGTAGATATTTTTATAATGTTATTATCAGTATTTACTGAATCAATACTCAATAATCCATTTCGCTCGGTAATATATGTGCCTTTTAAATATATTCGAACAGAATCACCTGAATATACTCCACCAGAAAACAACAAACTTAATGCTATAGCTCCAGTTTTATCTTGAACATACACTGTTTTATATAAATTTCCCGATCTTTCATCTGAATTAAATGTAACATACATGGATAAGTCGTTTGTTACAGAAAATGATCCCGAATCTTGATACCATTGTTTAATTTGTTTAATGGTAACAAGATTTCCAACAGGTACTTCTACCTTAGGAGGAGAATCGAATTCTTTTCTACAAGACTGAGTAAAAAATGGAATAATTAAAATAGCTAAAAATATTTTTTTCATAAATACAAATTTAAAATCGATACGTTAACATAGCAAAATAAGAAAAACCGTTTAAATATATATACATACTAGGAAATCGTTGTATGTCATCAGAATCATATCTAAGTTGCTCAAATCCATTAGATTGGATGGTTTGATTATTTAGTATATTATTTATACTTAAGTTAGCATTTAAGTAAGATTTTCCAATTTTAAATGATTTTCCAAAAAATCCATTGACTAAATAAGCACCTTCTAATTTATCTTGATCAATAATTTCATTCCATTGTGGATCGGTCACTACATATTTTTCTAATGCTTCAGATGTTCTTCGATCGGGATTAACTTCTACAAAAAAATCATTAAAAAAGCTAACATTTACTCCTGCAAACCAAAATTTTGCACCATTGTAACGTACACCAACAGAGCCTATAGTTTGAGGTGTACCTCCGAGTTTGTAATTTTTTAAATATACAATTCTATTTTCGGCTAATGGGGTAGCGGAGTTATTTAATATAATATTAGCGTTTGGTCTTGAGTTATAGGTATACTCTCCTTTAGTATATACAGCTGTTAATGCCCAAGAAGGATTTAAATTGTATTCGGCAGAGGCCTCCATTCCTATATGTAATGTGTTTACTCCCGACATGGTATAATTGACAAAATTTCTGTAAACATCGTGATAAAATACCCTAGAGTATATTTGATTATTTATTTGAGCATAAAAACCTGTTAATCTGGCTTTTATTTTAGGAGTTCTAAAATAATAATTAATATCGGTGGCTATGTTTTCAATAGATTTTAATCCATCTACGGTTAAATCATTCAATCTAGGAGACATATAAGCATTATTTACGATGGGTGCATCGGTATTATATACTCCATTTAAGGTAATATACTGAATTCCTGATATTTTATATATGATACCTGCTTTAATACCATAATTAAAAAAGTTATTTACAGCCGATTTTCCAAATGAATTATCTGGAAAACGACCATTTTTCATATTTCCGAATCTCCAAAAGGAAGTATGAGAAGCATTTAATGCCAAATAAAAATCTATTTTTTCAAATGTGATGTCATAGTTTATAAATGAATTCCATTGTTTAACATGTAAATCATAATCATAACCAACTTTATCGCCTTTTAATACTACATTATTTAAATTGTTTAAGTCGTTTTGTGCAGCATTTGGATCAACAAAATCTTGTTCAGCAAATTGATCAACGTCTAACCAAAAGTCACCACCTAATAAATCATCAATGATTTTATAATTTTTAGTTACATGGTTTTTGTAAGACAAACCTCCATGCAAAATTGAACTATTACCTGTGCGATATGAGAAATTAGTGTTTATACCAATGGTGGTAGGATCTTGTCTGTATTCTTCTAAAATATATTTTGATCGATTTCCAGTAATATTATTTCCTGTTATACCATTGGCATTATTTACAGTATATAAGTTTTTAGAATTTGAAAAATACATGTAATCCCAGTTTATTTGTCGGGTATTTACATCGTTTAACCAATTTTGAGTAACCATTTCTTTCATGATCATATCTTCATCGGTAGGTCTGTTATAAAAAGAGGGTAAATATCTGTAATAAGTTGGTCTAGGATCTTTTGCATCATACCAATTTAAATTAGTCGTTCCATTAATTCCTGTAAGGCCATAAAATGTGGTCGATAATGATAGTTTTTCAGAAACTTTATAATCGTGTGTAATTAATGCTAACGGTTGATGTCTGTATCGCTCTCTACTATTTCTTTTCTCACCATTTTGATATCCCCAAAAAGGATTGTAATATGGATTGTTTAACATAGTAAATATTTCTTCTACTGCGGGCCCTTGTAATGACTGTTCGGTAGGGGCTCCCATTAATGAGAAATTAATACCATGTCTTTTATTGATTCTTTTTTCAATCCCAATAAAATAACTGCCTGAGTTATAATATGTTCCTTCTACATAACCTTCTTGTGCATAACGCATAGATCCTGATATAACAAATGCCCATCCTTTAGAGTTTAATCCGCTTGAATAAGTACCCATCCATCGGTGACGATAATTCCTGTTGGTAATAGCATATGAAAACCTACTTCCTTTTCGAACATTACTGGCGCGAGTGTTTATATTTGTTGCTCCTGCAATTCCACCAAAATCTAAAGAGTACGAACCTAATCCCATAATAGAGTAGGGGTATCTAGTAATATCATTTAGTCCACCCCATACAGACCATAATCCCCAACCACTTACCGGGTCGTTCATGCTGGCGCCATTTACTAAAATATTGGTTTCGTTTACGCCATAACCTCTAAATCGGTATCTTAATCCATTAAAGTTAAACGAAGTCGCTTGGTATAAAGGATCTCTTGATGACTGCAATAAGGAAGAAATATCTTGTGATGCTAACTCATCATCTAGCATGTCTGAATTTGAAAAATTAAAATTTAATAAATCATCGGTTATTGAATCAGTATAATTTTCAGAAATCGGTAAAGTATCTTTATTATTGGTTTTACTAACAATTAAACTGTCGGTAGTTATTTTGTCTGAAGGGATTTCATTAATTTCTGTATTAATTTGATTAGTGGAGTTATTAGTTTTATTCTCTATATTTTGAATTACTTCTGTTATTGGTGTTGATGGAGTAGTATTTTCCTGTTTGATATTGTTGGTTTCGGAAACGATGGGAGTTTGTTTAGGTAATTCGGATTTATAATAAATTACAAAACCATGTGAAATTTTTTGAGCCGAAATTTTATCGGTTGATTTTTGTTGTCTAATTAAATTTATGGGAATATTTTTACTCTGCTTTGGTACTATTTTATAGAATGCTTCTATTCTTTTTTGAGTTATACTTGGATAGTCTATGTTTTTAGGATAATCAGAATAGATTAAGTCAATTTTAGTTATTTCTTTATTTTTTAATTTTTCAATCTCTTGTTTATTTAATATAACGCTACTTCCATAATTCATTTTAAGAAATACCATAGAATCTGATGTATTTATGGTATATTCATTCACCAATTGTTCTTTGTTGATATTATCGTTTTGTGAAAATAGAGTGGTTACACTAAAAAATAAAACAGTAAAAGTAAAGACTAATTTAAATACGTACATTTTTTAAAAAATATTCGGCAAAAGTAGACTTTAATTATGTTAAAATTAAATTTATATATTAATTAATTGTAAAATATTTACTCAATAAACATTTAAATTATCAAATAATATACATTTGTGAAATGAATTATTATATGAAGTATATCGTCTTATTTTTTTTAGTTTCTTTTACAAAACTATTTTCTCAACAATCAACCGATCAAATCACTGAAAAAAAGTATAAAAATATTTCCATTGCATTTTATAATATCGAAAATTTATTTGATACCATAGATTCTCCTAATACTATAGATTCTGAGTTCACACCATCAGGTTCAAAACAATGGAATTCCGAAAAATATTATTATAAATTGAATAAGTTATCAGAGGTAATTAGTCAATTAGGCCCAAATGGAAATCCTCCAGTTGTACTAGGTTTATGTGAGGTTGAAAACAAGGAAGTTTTAGAAGATTTAGTAAATACAGAGGTTTTGAAGAAATTTAACTATCAAATTATTCACTATAATTCTCCCGATGAACGAGGTGTTGATGTAGCTTTATTATATAGAAATAAATATTTTTTTCCAGAAAATTCTAAGTCATTAACATTAACCTTATCTGATGATACAGCATTCAAAACAAGAGATATGTTATTGGTAAGTGGAAAAATTGAGAATGAATCTTTTCATTTTATGGTAGCTCACTGGCCATCAAGAAGAGGAGGGGAGAAAAGAAGTAGACCAAAACGCATTGAGGCCGCAAAACTTGCTAAAACTCATATAGATTCTATATTACGATTAAACCCTAATCACAAACTAATTTTTATGGGAGATTTAAATGATGATCCTAAAAGTATTAGTGTTACTCGTTACATGCAATCGGTTCATCAAACAGAAAAATTAACCAGAAATAATTTATATAATGCGATGTATAAAGATTATATTAAAGGCATTGGCACACTTGCCTGGCGCGACACTTGGAATTTGTTTGATCAAATGTTATTATCGGATAATTTACTAAAAGGTACTTTTACAGATTATCAGTACTATGGTACACGAGTATTTAATAAACCTTTTGTTCGTCAAATGGAAGGATCTTTTAAAGGATATCCTTTTAGAACGTATGTAGGAGATACATTTCAAGGAGGATATAGCGACCATTTTGGAGTGTATATTATTCTTTCTAAGCTAGTTGACTAACATCTCTAGTGCATTTTTTATCCTTTTGTTATTATTTATAGAACATTTTATACTCATACATATTCTATTTTTACTTTTAGTGTATATTTGCCCTTAAGGTATGGAACAACCCAAAAGCAATATCATTCAAGCAGAGGATATTAAACTTTTAGCTAAAATTTTTACTAAAAATTGGCTTTTTTTTATATTAATCCCTCTTATTGCCGCTGTTTTTAGTTATTTATATGCACATAGACTGGTCGATTTATATCAAGCTAGGGTTCAGGTGATTTTAAAATCAAACGAGTACGATTTTGCCAATACTTTTAAAGATTATTATACTAGTTATGAATCAACGGCTAATCAAATTCGTGTTGTAAAATCTTCTAATATTATTGAAGAAGTAGTTGAAAGGTTGCATTTAAATGTTTCTTATTTTATTGTTGGCAGAATTAAAACCACCGAGGTTTATCATGATATGCCTTTTACGGTTAAGGTAGATCAATTTTCGGGCGGGTATGGAATTCCTTTTATTATAAATGTTATTGACACTTCTAAATATCTACTAAAATATGAGTTCAATGGAGAAAATATTGAAAAAGAGTATCGATTTAACGAGTATGTCTTAGATAATAATTTCAATTTTTTTGTAGAAAAAAACATTAACCTTAACCAAACCCGTGCACAAATGTTAAGGAAGGCCGATTATATGTTTATTATTAGAACGAATGATGAGTTAATTAATAAATATAAAAGTCAATTATTTGTTGAAAATGAAGAATGGACAAGTATCTTAACGGTTTCATTAAATGATGAAATTCCTCAAAGAGCCATTGCATTTTTAGATACTCTTGCTAAAGTATATATTGATTTTTCATTACAAAATAAAATTCAAATTAATAAAAATTCATACGATTATATAGATAAACAGTTGGATGAAGTTGTAGACATTATAAATAGTATTGAAAAAGAGCTTGAAATTTACAAGGAATCTAAATCAATATTAAATATTGATCGAGAAGAAGTAGATTTTTACCAAAAACTTATTGATGCCGAAACGGAATTAAAAACCATCGAACGAAGAATTCAATCCATTGTTGATTTAAAAAAATATTTGCTAGAGTCAAAAGATGAGCGTTTTTTACCACCTAGTTTTTATATTTTAGGTGACGATCAGTTTATACAAAATTCTATTAATCAACTGTATGTATTTCAAAATAAAAAGAATGAGTCTTTATTAGAGGGAACAGAAAAAATGTTTTCTATTGCTAAAATTGATAAAAATATACAAGAAACTAAAAAAGATTTACTTACACACATTATCAATTCGGAAACGTATTTAAAAACTAAATTCAAAAGCATTCAGGATGAAATTACTACTTATGAAGGTAAGCTAAAAAATATCCCTCAAAAACAACGTCAACTACTTAATATTGAACGAAAATTACAAGTTAATGAAAAATTATATTTGTATCTTTTAGAAAAACGTGCAGAAAATTTAATTGGAAAAGCATCTATTTTTCCCGAAACTAAGGTTATTGAAAAACCCAGATCGTTTGGTATTGTTTGGCCAAACAGAAATAAAATTATGCTTACTTATATAGGCATTTCCTTTGCTATTGCGCTACTTTTTGCGCTTATAAGAACTCTGTATTTTGAGAAAATCACGAATTTAGAGGATTTAGGTTCATTAACAGATATTCCTGTTTTAGGAGGCATTCCTCAAAATAGTACGGTTGATGGTTATTTAAAAGTGGATCAACCTAAAAGTGTTACTACAGAAAGCTTTAGAAATATACGTGCAAATCTTCAGTACTTTTTTGTTGACCAACCCAAAAAATGTAAAATTATTATGGTTACCTCCATTTATCCAGGAGAAGGCAAAACTTTTTGTTCTCTTAATTTAGCAGCTATTATTGCAAAAGCAAATAAAAAGGTGCTTATTATTGATTTTGACATGCATAAACCCAGAGTTCATAAAGGATTAAATATGGATAAAGAAATGGGGTTATCAAAATATTTAATTGATAAGCAATCTTTAGAAGATATTATTTATAAAACGCACATTGAAAGTTTAGATGCAATTTTTTCCGGGCCGGTTCCTCCAAACGCTTCTGAGTTGGTGTTGAGTGAAAAAGTTAAAAATATGATTGAGCATTTAAAAACCATATATGAATATATTATAATTGACACTCCACCATTATCTATGATTAGTGATGGATTAGCACTATTACAATATACGGATGCTGTTAATTTTGTTATGAATACACAATATGCTTCTAGGCCTGGACTTAAATTTTTAAAAGATGTACAACGTAAAAACCCTAAGGTAAAAGCAGGTATTATTTTAAATGGTATTAAAAACAGATCATGGAGATATTATTATGGTAAATATACCTATAAATATGGGTATGGATACGGAGGTTATGGGTATGGGTACGGATATGTAGAAAAAGAAGAATGATTTTGATGGTAATTTTAGAAAAGAATTTTGTATTGAATGTTAATTGAATGTAACTTTGTAAAGTAATTTTTATAGTATGTCATCTTCAAAATTTAATTTGTATTTTTTATCTTTATTTTTACTCATATTAAGTATTAGCGTTGTTCATAATTTATATAAAAATTATGTCCATCAATTTAATCAAAACAATCAAAGTATCGAATGCTATGCCGAAGTGTCCGAAGAGGTGTTTTTGGGATTTGGCTTAGATTCTCTACAAATTGAAGAAGGACAAATAAAAAATGGACAAATATTTTCTTCGTTATTGAGTGAGTTTAATATTTCATATCAAGCTATTTTAAGTTTAGTAGAAAACTCAAAACAATGGTTTGATGTTCG
>CAZEIM010000032.1:310-17043 GCA_964512145.1 uncultured Flavobacteriales bacterium | reverse complement strand
AATTAATGGCCGGAAATAAATATTATGTTTTAAAAAGTAACGATTCATTAAGCACTCCTAAATACTTTATATACGAGCAAAACCCTGCTGAATACATGGTGTTTCATTTAGATCAAAATAATCCTAAAGTGGAAAAGGTTGAAAAGGAGATTGAGATAAAAGAAAATACTATTCAAGGCATTATCTCTAATTCTTTATATGAAAGTTTAAAAAATAATTCAGCCGACCCAGAACTGGCGGTTACTATGGCCGATATTTTTGCTTGGTCTATCGATTTTTATCGCTTACAAAAAGATGATTCTTACGAAATAATTATAGATGAAAAATATATAGACACTACTTATTATGGTATGGATAAAATTAAAGCTATTAAATTTAATCATAAAGGGGAAACTTTTTATGCTTTTGCCTATCAGGATGGTAATAAAATTAGTTTTTATGACGAAAATGGAAATAGTTTGGTAAAAGCATTTTTAAAATCTCCGGTAAAATTTTCTCGCATATCTTCAGGCTATAATTTAAAAAGATTTCATCCCGTGCAAAAAAGAGTAAAAGCGCATTTAGGCACCGATTATGCTGCGCCCTATGGTACGCCTATTTTATCGGTAGGGGATGGGGTAGTGGTTGAGGCTCAATTTAAATACAATAATGGTAATTATGTTAAAATTAAACATAATGATACATACACGACACAATACTTACACATGAGTAAATTTGCTAAAGGAATTACTAAAGGTAAATATGTTCGTCAGGGTGAAATAATTGGTTATGTTGGTAGTACAGGTTTAGCTACCGGGCCTCATGTTTGTTTCAGATTTTGGAAAAACGGAAAACAGGTAAATCATTTAGCTGAAAAATTTATTGCTTCTGATCCCATAAAAAAAGAAGAATTACCAGTTTATTTATCGTTTATTCAAAATTATAAAGACAGATTAGATCATCAGATGAGCTCATCTAATCAGATAGTAATGAGTAAATAATCTTTTGCAAAGGTTCTTCTTTTAATATTTCATATTCACAATTTTTTTTACTCAATATTTCTGTAGCTTTTAATATGTTTTCCTTATTTAAGCTATCTTGATTAAGGCATACATGTTTTTTTAAATGATGAAATTTTCCTAAATATTCTTGTTCTGTTTGTCCTGGTGTAGGAACTAATACTGCGTTTTTTTGTAAAAAATGTAAATCCATAATGGTTGAATATCCTGGTCTGCTTATAATATAGGTGGATGTTAACATAATATTTTTTAATAAATCCCCATCTAAAAATGAATATATTTTTAATGTATCTATTTGATATTCATAATATTCATCTTCAATTTTTCCTTCAATAATGCAACATGGAACATTTAAACTAAGTAGATGTTTTTTTAGTAAAGAAGAGAATTCACTCTTATGAGGTTCCGGGCCTGAAACAATAGCTGTTATAAAATAATTGTTTTTATTTACGGATTCTTTTGAAAATATAAATCGACTTAAAGGGCCAATATATTTTATCTTATGGGCGATTTCTACTGAATAATCACTTAAAGTACCGGCTAATTTATTTTTGGGGTTTTCAAAGTCAGGAATCCAACAAACATCAAATTTTGTCATTAATTTACGCACATATTTTTGAGCAAATTTTTCTAAAAACTGGGTTTGTATGTTTACTTGATGTGTAATGAGGATATTTTTTTTTATGTATTTACTTCTTATACCATACCGATTATCTGAAATGATGATATCCACTTTTTCCTTTAAAATAATTTTTTTTATAGCCTGGTTCTCTTTGTATATTCCAACATAAATTTTTGGCAGTTGAAAAATAATAGCCCAAAATACACTCAATTTTTGGTGTATATAATGAATTCCGTAATCTGGAATGTCATAATACCTAAGATGTTTAAATTCTTTTTTTAAAAATTGTAACGATGATCCATGTGCCACAATAATTATTTTACAATCACATCTAATTAACTCATGTATTATAGGCACACAACGACTAGCATGCCCTAATCCCCAATTTAACGGACTAACTAAAACAGTTCTTTGTTGTTTAATAACCAAGAAGCATATATTTTTGTAAATCTACTATTTTTTTATTCAATGGGAGGAAAAGGAAAGCTTAAAAAATTTGAAGAAATTCAGCATTTTAAACACGTTATTCAACCAACGTGGAGTGAGATTTTTCAACAACAACATCCTTTAAAAGGCAAATGGAATGAGTTGATTTTTAAAAATAATAACCCTATTGTTTTAGAGTTGGGTTGTGGTAAAGGAGAATATACCGTAGGTCTTGCCTCCTTGTATCCCGATAAAAATTTTATTGGCGTTGATATAAAAGGTGCAAGAATTTATACTGGAGCCAAACAAGCCTTAGAAAAAAAATTAAACAATGTCTTTTTTTTGCGTTCACGCATCGATTTTATCGATTCATTCTTTCAACCCGAAGAAGTTTCTGAAATATGGATTCCATTTCCGGATCCACAACCCCAAGAAAGTCGAGAAAAAAAGCGATTAACATCTATACCCTTTATGAATAAGTACAAAAAATTTTTAAAACCTCAAGCATGGGTACATCTTAAAACCGATAATACCTCTTTGTATGAATATACTTTACAAACTTGGAAAAATAATCATTTTACAATAAACTTTTTTACATCTGATTTGTATCATACTACAGGAAATTTTCCTCTTGGAACAAAAGAGATACAAACTTTTTATGAAAATATGTTTTTAAATGAACAACAAACCATTAAATATGTATCATGCTGCCTATAGAGGAAAAGAATAATTTTTTTCAACAGGTTTATGATATAGTTTGCCTTATTCCACATGGAAGGGTAACTTCTTATGGAGCTATTGCAAGTGCATTAGGAGTAAAAGGATCTGCTCGTATGGTGGGTTGGGCTTTAAACGCTTCTCATATCCAAAAACTTTCTATACCGGCACACCGTGTGGTTAACAGAAATGGCTTACTTACAGGAAAACATCATTTTGATTCACCTGATGCCATGCAATGCAAATTACAAGAAGAAGGAATTACCATTAAACATAATGCAGTGGTCGATTTTAATAAGCATTTTTGGGATCCATTAGCAGAAATTAATACTTTATGAAACTTACTCAAGATCAGATATTACACGCTTTATCTTTTGTTACAGAACCTGACTTAAAAAAAGATATTGTGTCATTACAATTAGTACATAATATAGTTTCCGAGTTTAATAAAATACATTTTGATGTGTTTATTCATAACCCGGCTATGCACAATAAAAAAAGAATGGAAGAAGCTTGTGTGCATAATATACATCGTTTTTATCCCGAAATAGAGGTTCATGTTACGATTAAACCTTTAGGTGAAGCTAAAGATAGATCTCCTGAATTGCGCACCATTTTACCTGGCGTAAAAAATGTATGGGCTATTTCATCCGGAAAAGGCGGGGTAGGAAAATCAACCATTACGAGTAATTTAGCGGTAGGCTTAGCTAAACAAGGATATAAGGTTGGTTTAATTGATGCTGATATATATGGACCATCTATCCCTTTAATGTTTGATGTATTGTACGATAAACCAAAAGTGCAAGAAATAGAAGGTAAATCCTATATTATGCCCGTTGAAAACTATGGGGTTAAAATATTGTCGATTGGTTTTTTTGCCGATATTAATCAAGCAGTTATATGGCGTGGTCCCATGGCTTCTAAAGCCTTAGTACAAATGTTTAAAGATGCGTATTGGGGTGAGTTGGATTATTTGCTTATAGATTTACCTCCTGGTACGGGTGATATTCATTTAACCATAGCACAGCAAGTTCCTTTAGATGGAGCTATTATTATTACTACACCACAACCGGTCTCTATTGCCGATGCACGAAAAGGTATTGCTATGTTTCAATCTCCCAATATTAATATGCCGGTGTTGGGAATTATTGAAAACATGTCCTGGTTTACACCGGAAGAATTACCCGATCATAAATACTATATTTTTGGTAAAAATGGGGCAGATGCTTTATCGGAAGAAACAAATGTTCCGTTGTTAGGTAAAATACCATTAATACAAAGCGTTAGAGAAGCAGCAGATATAGGTAGACCATTTGTACTTCAAGAAAAGAGTGTATATTCTCCCTATTTTCAAAATATTATGGATGTATTACTGCAAAAATCTCTTATAAAAGGATAATATATCTATTTTTGTGTATATGAGTAAACTTGTTCATGTTTTGCACACTAAAGTAAATGAAGCTTTAAATCAAATAAGACCTTTTTTACAGGAAGATGGAGGCGATGTAGAGTTGTTGGACATTACACAAGACAATATTGTTGTGCTGAAATTTATGGGATCTTGCACTACGTGTACCATGAACAAAACCACCTTTGAAGCAGGAATCAAAAATACTATTTTAAATACTGTACCTGAAGTTAAGGATGTTATTCATCAATTTGCTTGAATAATTATTTAACATTTATTTAAGTCAATTTCTGTCTAGTTTTTTATAACGCTTGTAACCTTTTATATTTTTTACCGTTGAAAGAGGAAGATAAATCATATATTATGAATGCTCTAAAATTACATATTACCACTACCTTAATAGTAGGTTTGTGTTTGAATGTATTGGCTGATAGTCAAAGGAGGGGAGCTACAGAATTTGCTGTAGAGGCTAGAGGAGGAAGTACATCCGGATGGGTAAACTTGTCGAATTTAGCATCACAAGATGATAGTTATGCAACACCCGGTACAACATTAACCACTGATGGACAGTTTACAGACTATATACACGCTACTAAATTTAATTTTACGATACCTGCAGGCGCAACGATTGATAGTGTTCGTATTATTCTAGAAATGAAAGATGTTAACGATTTAACCTTAGATGATGGAGTGTATATTGTTAAAGCAGGAGACGTAAGTGGTTCTGACCAATCTTCTGTGTCTAGAAAAGGAGGAACAGATGCTGAAGATACTTACGGAACAGGCTCTGATCCGTTGTTAGGCTTACCTTCTTTAAATGTGAGTGAGGTTAATGATGCAGAATTTGGTATTAAAGTAGCTTTTAAACGTGATGATGGTTTTGTGGTTCCATTTTTTAATCCAGATATTCAGGTGGATTTTGTGGGTATTATTGTTTACTATACGCCTATAACTTTACCTATTGAACTAAGTGTTTTTGAAGCCATTCAAAATGATCATAAGGTGCGTATAAATTGGACTACGTCCAGTGAAATAAATAATAGTTATTTTGTATTGGAAAGATCTTATAATACAGAATTATTTAAACCTATTTTTACTAGAGAAGGGAAAGGAAATTCATCTACCAATCAATATTATTCATTTGAAGACGAGAACCCGTTAAGTGGAACAAACTATTACAGGTTAAAACAAGTGGATTATGACGGACAATTCTCCTACAGTAAAATTATTTCTATCGATTTAAAAAATACCGCTTCAGAAAACGCCTCTCTTAATAATTCATTTTCTATTTATCCTAATCCAGTAGTAGTTGGTAGAGAATTTTATGTTAAAAATGTGAAAACCTATAATTCAAATCAAGAATTTTTAATTTCAGTGATTGATATGAACGGAAAAGAATTGTATTCAAAAGTATTAATAACGAATGATGAAGGTGGATTTTTGCAGGCTGTTGATCCCTATGAAAAGATTCCTGCTGGGATATATATAATCTTAGGCACTACGTACGAAGATTATTACAGTCAACTCTTAGTCATAGAAAAGTAAAACTTTCATTGCATATTTAATTTATTTGTTTTAAATTTGCAACGAATTTAAGAAAAAAGTGGGGGGATTAGCCCCCTTTTTTATTTATGTTGACAAAAGAGCATATCATTCAAATAATTTCTCCGTATTTACAAGAGCATCAACTGTTTTTAGTAGATTGTACGATGGATTTTGCAAACAACATACAATTAGAAATTGACAGTTTTACCGGTGTTACTATTGATCAATGTGCCAAGTTAAACAGGTATTTAAATAATGCGCTGGATAAAGACACATTGGACATTTCTGTTATGGTTAGTTCCCCCGGAATGGGTAGACCCTTTAAAGTAAAAGAGCAATTTTTAAAAAATATCGATAAAAAAATTGAAATAAAAACAAAAGATGGAAAAACTCATGCCGGAGTATTAAAGCAATATAATGAACATGAAGTAGTATTGGAATATACAGAGGTCATTAAAGAAAAAAAGAAAAAAATTCAACAAATAAAACAAATAGTTTTTCCTTTACAGGATATAAAAGAAGTTAAAAAAATTATTACATTCAAAAAATAACTTATGAACAGCGAATATTTAATTGAATCGTTTTCCGATTTTAAAGACATGAAAAATATTGATCGTGAAACCATGATGAATATTTTAGAAGAAGTGTTTTACGGTATGTTAAAAAAGAAATTTGGGGAAGAAGGGGATTTTGATGTAATTGTAAATGTTGATAAAGGGCATTTAGAGCTATATCGTAATAGAAAAGTGGTAGCCGATGATGAATGGGAAGATGAAGTATTAGAAATACCATATTCTGAAGCAAAAAAGCAAATACCCGACATTGAAGTGGGAGAGGATTTTGCCGAAGAAATTAAAATTCCTGATTTTGGTAGAAGAGCTATTTTATCTATGAGACAAAATTTAGCTTCAAAAATTAACGAATTTGAAAAAGACGGGATTTATAAAAAATATAAAGATAGAGTAGGGGAAATTATATCGGGTGAAGTACACCAAGTTTGGAAAAAAGAAATTTTGTTGTTGGATGAAGATGGAAATGAATTAGTGCTTCCAAAAACAGAGCAAATACCTAGCGACTTTTATAAAAAAGGAGATAGTGTAACCGCTGTTGTAGCTAGAGTTGAAATGAAAAACAATACCCCTTCCATAATTTTATCAAGAACTTCTCCCTTATTTTTAGAAAGATTGTTTGAGCGTGAAGTACCAGAAGTTTTTGATGGTCTTATAACGATAAAAAATATTGTTCGTGAACCAGGAGAAAGAGCCAAAGTTGCCGTTGAGTCATACGATGACAGAATTGATCCAGTAGGTGCTTGCGTAGGTATGAAAGGGTCTAGAATTCATGGAATAGTTCGAGAACTTCGAAATGAAAATATTGATGTGATAAATTACACCAATAATATTCCTCTATATATTACTCGTGCGTTAAGTCCTGCTAAAATTTCTTCTATACAATTAAATGATGATACTAAGAGAGCTAATGTATATTTAAAACCTGATCAAGTATCCATGGCTATAGGTAAAGGAGGATATAATATTAAATTAGCCGGTAAACTTACAGGATATGAAATTGATGTATATAGGGAGGCTGTTGAGGAAGTAGAAGATGTAGATTTAGATGAATTTGCAGATGAAATTGATCATTGGATCATTGATGAATTAAAATCCATTGGCTGTGATACCGCAAAAAGTGTATTGGATTTAAGTATAGAAGATTTAGTAAAAAGAACCGATTTAGAGGAAGAAACCGTAAAAGAAGTGGTTTCCATTTTAAAGTCTGAGTTCGAATAAAAAAATAAGTATGTCAGAAACCGCAGTAAAAAGATTAAGTAAAGTTGCCAGAGAGTTTAACCTTTCTATTTCAGTAATTGTTGATTTCCTTTCTGAAAAAGGGTTTGATGTTGATTCTAATCCTAATTCAAAAATTTCTTCCGAAATGTACGATACCTTAGCTGGAAAATTTCAGGAAGATAAAACCGCTCGAGAAGAGTCTAAGTTAGTTGGATTTTCATTCAAAAAAGACACGGTTAGCATAGAAGATGCTGTAATGAATAGTCCTGTTAAAGAGGTTAAAGAAGAAAATATTGCAGACGAGATAGTTATAAAAAATATTGAGAATGTTTCTGACATAATTCCCGAAAAAACTACTTCCAGAATTGAAGAGAAAAATGTTACAGTTGTTGGAAAAATTGATTTAGAAAAATTTTCAAAGAAACCCAAACCTGTTGAAGAGAAAAAAGAAGAAATCGCTCCCATTGAGCCCCAAAAAGAAGAAAAACCAAAAGAAACTCCACAAGAGCCACAATTAATTAAAGCAACCGCTGAAAAGTTAGACGGGCCAAAAGTATTGAGTAAAATTGTTTTGCCTGAAAAAAGAAAACCTTCAACTCCAACACCCCCCCCTGCCAATCAGGATCAAAATGCTAAAAATGCAGCTTCTGAAGAAGAGAAAAGAAAGCGCAAAAGAATATTTAAAGCCGGACCGGATAGGGTAGATGTGAGTAATGCTACTAAGTATATTCCGCCAAGTAACCCAAATAAAAACTTTACTAAAAAGCCATTTACTCCAGGTTCTGCAAATGGTCCTGTAGATGAAGAAAAAATACAAAAAGAAGTTCGTGAAACATTAGCTCGTTTAAGTTCAAAAGGGGGTAAATCAAAATCGGCTAAATATAGAAAGCTTAAACGTGAGGCAATTAGCCAACAGTTGGAGGAAGAAGAAAAACAAAAACAGATTGAAAAGCAAACCTTAAAAGTTACGGAGTTTGTTACAGCCAGTCAGCTAGCTAATATGATGGAGGTTTCTGTAAATGATGTAATATCCGCATGCATGTCTTTAGGAATGTTTGTTTCTATAAATCAACGACTTGACGCAGAGGCATTAGCAATATTAGCCGAAGAATTTGGATTTAAAGTAGAGTTTATTTCTGCCGATGTACAAGAATCTATTAATGATTATGTAGATAAAGAAGAAGATTTAAAACCTAGACCGCCTATTGTTACTGTAATGGGACACGTAGATCACGGTAAAACTTCTTTACTTGATTATATTAGAAAAACAAATGTAATTGCAGGTGAGTCGGGTGGAATTACTCAACATATAGGCGCCTATAGTGTAAAAGTTGGAAATGATAAAAAAATTACGTTTTTAGATACACCTGGTCACGAAGCATTTACTGCTATGAGGGCTAGAGGAGCGCAAGTAACAGATATTGTTATTATTGTGATTGCTGCCGATGATAGTGTTATGCCTCAAACTAAAGAGGCAATAAATCATGCTCAAGCGGCTGGTGTTCCTATGATATTTGCTTTTAATAAAATCGATAAAGAAGGAGCTAATCCTGATAAAATTAGGGAGGAGTTGGCTGCTATGAATATATTAGTTGAAGAGTGGGGTGGTAAGTTTCAAACACAAGAAATATCAGCAAAAAAAGGATTAAACATCGAATTATTACTCGAAAAAGTTTTATTAGAAGCAGAGTTGTTAGATTTAAAAGCTAACCCTACGCGTTTAGCAAGTGGAGCTATTATTGAATCTACTCTTGATAAAGGAAGAGGATATGTTTGTACATTGATTGTACAAACCGGTACTTTAAAAATTGGAGATGTGTTGGTTGCCGGATCTTATTGGGGTAAGATTAAAGCTATGTTTAATGAAAAAGGAGAAAAAGTTCTTGAGGCAGGTCCTTCAAGTCCGGTTTCTGTTTTAGGATTAGACGGAGCACCCAATGCCGGTGATAAGTTTAATGTATTATCCGATGAAAAAGAAGCTAAGAATATCGCCTTAAAACGTGGACAGTTAATTAGAGAACAAGGCATCAGAGCTCAAAAACATATTACATTGGATGAGATTGGCCGAAGATTAGCCGTTGGAGATTTTAAAGAGTTAAACATTATTGTTAAAGGAGATGTTGATGGATCTATTGAGGCATTATCTGATTCATTATTGAAATTATCATCTGAAAAAATTCAAGTTAATGTTATACATAAATCGGTTGGTCAAATTTCAGAATCAGATGTTCTTTTAGCATCAGCTTCCGATGCAATTATTGTTGGATTTCAAGTTCGACCTTCGAGCAGTGCTAAAAAATTAGCTGAAAAAGAACAAATTGATATTCGCTTTTATTCGGTAATATACGATGCTATTGATGAAGTTAAAGCAGCTATGGAGGGAATGTTGGCACCTAAAATTGAGGAAAAAGTAGTTTGTAATGTTGAAATTAGAGACGTATTTAAAATATCTAAAGTTGGAAGTGTTGCCGGTTGTTATGTTCAAAGTGGAAAAATTTCCCGAAAAACTAAGGTTAGAATAATTCGCGATGGAATTGTTATTCACTCCGGTGAATTAGGTTCGTTAAAACGATTTAAAGATGATGTAAAAGAAGTAACAGCTGGATATGAGTGTGGATTAAATATACATAATTTTAATGATATTCAAGCGGGTGATATTATTGAGGGATACGAGGAAACAGAAGTAATGCAAAAGCTTTAAAATACAGAATTATAGTTTTATAATTTTAAAATATTCCTTTGCTGTATTTGAGTCATTAATTGCTGATATTTCTATAATATACATCCCTGAGTTTAATGATTGAATATCTTTATTAAAATATAGATTATTTAACGTTAAATGTTCTTGACTCATAAATTCTCCATTTGTATTAAATATTTTTATAAGATAAGATTTATCTACTTCTTTTAATGATTTAACCGTTAATACATTTGAGGTCGGATTAACAATGTAAAACTGAGTTGATTTAGAGTTGTTTTGAGAAACATCTAAGGTTTGAGGATCTATCCATAATTCTAAATAAACCGGCAAATGATCGGACATCCAGTATAATGCTTCGGCAATTTCTGGGCTCACTTTAGATGTGCCTGATAAGGGAAAAGGACTATCCAAAAAACTCCCATCTTGTCCTACCGCCTCATAAGAATTATTAACATATACAATACCTTGATAATTCAATAAAATATGGTTGGATATTAAAATAAAATCGAATCGATCATCCATACCTCCACTTGAATAACAACCTACATCGGTATGTGTTGACTGGGTATGTGTTTTGGCATATAAGGGGTTATTGTTCCACTCACCGGTCTGAAAAATAGGATCGTTAAATCGAATATCAACATTTGGATGATATATTAAATTTGAAAACCCTTCTTCGGATGCTCCTTTAAAATTAAAATCACCCATAAAAATTCTGTTGCTGTTGGTTGATTTATCATCTAAATAGTTCATTAACGCCTGGGTAGATAAAGACCTGTCTGTTATATCAACAGGATTATTTCCTGCTTTTAAATGTCCTACTATAAAATCAATAAATACCGTATCGTTTCCTTTAAATTCGTTGGAATAATAAAAAGTATATATATCAATAATTCTGACTAGATTTATACCATTAATATCTTGATAAACAGAATCTTGCTTTACAAAGGTTAATTTATTCGAGTTATAGTACAACATATTTACGTGTGAACTATTTCCTGAATCGGGAACTCTTTTGTAATGGGTAATACCATCTGTATTTAATACATTATCTAAAATATTTTTGGCGTAGGTGTTTTGTCCTCCTTGTATATTACGAAGTAATTCATTTACAGCTAATACATCTGGGTTTTTAAGTTTAATTATTTTTTTTAAATACGAATTTTTTTCTGATATGGAAGGACATGTGCCTCCGGAAGCTCCGTAATTTAATAGATTATATTGCATTACCGAAAGGGATTCTCCGGCAAATATCATCGTGTTAATGGAGCAAAGAAAAATTAGGGTATATTTTTGTATCATAGTTTAAAAATACATATTTCAATAAAACTTATGCTATTTTTGTATCATAAAATTTAATTAATTAACTTTAAAGTATGTTTACTTCTTTACGTGAATTTATGGAAACTCACTATCTGCATTTTAATGCAGCTAGTGTTGTAGATGCAGCTAAGGCTTATGAAAAACATTTACAAGAAAATGGAAAAATGATGATTACTCTTGCGGGTGCAATGAGTACGGCAGAATTAGGGAAATCCTTAGCAGAAATGATTAGACAAGATAAAGTGCAAATTATCTCATGTACCGGAGCTAATTTAGAAGAAGATTTAATGAATTTAGTAGCTCATAGTCACTATAAACGAGTTCCAAATTACAGGGATTTAACCCCACAGGATGAATGGGATTTATTAGAACAAGGGTTGAACAGAGTTACTGATACGTGTATACCTGAGGAAGAAGCTTTTAGAAAGTTACAACATAATATTTATGAGTTATGGAAAGATGCAGACACTAAAAATGAGCGCTATTTTCCGCATGAATTTATGTATAAACTCATTCGATCAGGTAAACTTGAAAAATATTACGAAATTGACCCCAAAAACAGTTGGATGATAGCTGCGGCAGAAAAAAATCTACCCATTATTGTACCTGGATGGGAAGATTCTACTATGGGTAATATCTTTGCTTCGTATTGTATAAAAGGAGATATAAAACCTTCAACCATGAAGTCGGGTATTGAATATATGACCTGGCTTGCAAATTGGTATACACAAAACTCAAAAGGAAAAGGTGTTGGTTTTTTTCAAATTGGAGGTGGTATTGCTGGAGATTTCCCCATTTGTGTAGTCCCTATGTTATATCAAGATATGGAAATGCATGATGTGCCTTTTTGGAGTTATTTTTGTCAAATATCCGATTCAACTACCAGTTATGGTTCATATTCCGGAGCAGTACCAAATGAAAAAATAACTTGGGGAAAATTGGATATTCATACCCCAAAATTTGTCATTGAATCGGATGCTACCATTGTGGCTCCACTTATATTTGGATGGATATTAGGTTGGTAAAATTTATGAAAACAAGATACATTATACTTTTTTTCACGTGTTTAGGTTTAGTAGCTTGTAGAGATGAGATAATACCTTCTAAAGGTAAAACTAGAATTTTTGTTTTTACGGGACAATCAAATATGGCAGGAAAAGGCATCACATCGGAGTTACCTACGCAATACTTCGAAAGTGATGATCGCATTCGGATGATTCATAAATTAGAATCTAAAATGTTTAGTCCGGTAGGCACAACGTTTGGGCCGGAGGTGGGTTTTTCTGAAGAATATAAAAAGCTTTACCCAAACGATACGCTTATTATTGTAAAAGTTGCTAAGGGAGGTGCTAGTATTGTTTGTTGGGATATTCATTGGAAACCCGATACTGCAGTTAAATACGATTTACACAGACAGGGAAATATTTATGATTCATTATTAGTATATATTGGCATTGCTCTATCTCAACATAAAAACGCTGAATTATCGGGAGTATTATTTTTACAAGGAGAAAAAGATACAGAAGAACCTATGGGAACTTCTACTTCATACAAAAAAAGATTACATGAATTTATTGCTAACTTACGAAAAGATGTTAATAATCCACAGTTGCCATTTATTATAGCTTCATATAGAAATGATGGACTATTGGATGATCTTACTCAAGTAACAGGATACAAAGAAGCACTACCTCGGCATTTTGATGTTTATCAGAGCCATTATACTACTCAGTTTGAGGTTTCAAATACTTCTTACTTAGGATTAAAAGATTTACTCACACACAGAGATTTAGGGTATGATGATGGACACTATGAAACTCAAGGACAGTTAACCTTAGGTAAAATGTTTGCTCAAAAATATTTTGATGAGTTTAATAAATAATTTATATAAATCTGTATTTGTTTTTTTATCTCTGATTTTAATTTTTTCGTGTGATTCGAAAAAAAATCAGGAAGAAATTTTTGAATACCCCGGTGAACAGGAAGAGTTGATTTTTCCTGTTGAAATAGCAGACGCTGATACTCAAACCTATGAAATATTATTGTATGACAGCACTATTGATTATATGCTTAAAAAGAAAATTTACCCTATTTCTAATACGATAAATATTTTTATTGAGGAAGTAAAGTTAAATGGGTTTAATGTGCGTTTAACACGCGATTTATTTAGAGATTCACTGTTGTATCTTCATGAATATTGCACGAATGCTGAGTTAATTATAAAAATGGATAATCAGGAAAAAATAATAGCGAATGCCTCTTTAACATCTTCTAACCCGGATTACTTTGTTATTAAACATCCTGAAAATATTGGACTATTAAAATTAGGTAAGATGTATTTAAGATTACATTTTAATAGGAAAATAAAAAATAAACGATTTTTTAAATACGAAACATCCTTATTTGTTAGGTATTCGTTTGACGGAAATTAAAGTTTACTGCATTAAAAGTACCCTCCCGGTGTATTCTTTCATGCCATTTTGGGATGAATTAACTTGTAATTTCCATATGTATATATCTTTTTTTAAGTCATCACCTAAATTATTCACCCGACCATTCCAAAATTCATTGGGTTTGTTGGTGCTAAATATTTTTTCCCCCCAACGGTTATATATTTCAAACATATAATCTATTGAATCTGCTCCTAAAACAGTAGGGCCAAATGTTTCATTTAAATAATTGTTATCCGGAGTAAATGCATTGGGAATAAAAATTTGATGATTATCTTCAATGGTTAAAAGCAACGAAGTTGAGGATGTACAACCATACTCATTTTTTAACATTAGGTAAATGGGATATGTTCCATTTCCGGGAAAAGTATACATGGGAGATTCAGACTCTGATACGGACAATTCATTCACATTAAAGTTCCAAAAATAATCTGTGTTTACATTTTTTCCACAATCTCTAAAATAAACGGTTGAGTTTAATGTGGTTGGATTTTGTGGAGTAAAAGAAATACATGTATCAGGTGTTGGAAACACATGAACATAATTGTTTTTTTGAAGACTGTTTATACATCCGTTTTTGTCTGTAATCTGCAATTGAACTGAATAGTATCCGGAATTACTATAACATATTTCGCTTGGATTTTTTTCGGAGGAAAATTGACCGTTTCCAAAATTCCATAGATATGTATCTGCTTGACTTTGCGTGCTAAATATGACGCAATGGGTAGGGCATCCTTCAGTTGCTGTTGACAAAAAATCTACCGTTGGTAAAGAGAGTGTATGAAAATAAATTGAATCATGACTTATACAACCATTTTGATCGGTAACGGCTACCATATAATATCTAGTACTATCAATATTGACTAAAAAAGAAGGATCGGTATGCATACCATTCATCCATGAGTAGGAGTAGGGTAATGTACCCCCTAACACATTGGCCTGCAATAATTCTATAGAATTTTCACATACCGTATCGTTGTTGTATATAATTTGTGTAGTAAATTGGGCAGGTTCAAAAATTTCAAAATCAACTGAATCTAAACACCCATTAGCATCTTGTACGGTTACAGAATAATTTCCTGCACTTAAATTATTTATTAAAGCTGAACTATTGGCTGTATTCCACGAAAAAATATACGGTAAATCTCCTCCATATACTATTGTTTGTATGGATCCATCGTTGTAACCATAGCAAGAAATATTTTGAGTTGTACCACTTACCTCAAATTGTGTTTTTATCTCAATTAATGTATCAAATGGGCAGGTGTTATTACCTGTAATGCTTAGTTGATATATTCCCGGATAAAGATTAATAGCTTGTTGAGCGGTTTGAACAGGGGAGGTATTCCAACTGTAGTTGTATACTTCGTTATCGTTTAAAACTTGTATAAAGGCATTTCCATTGTTCGATATATCACAAGAGGCATCGTTAATAGTGGCTTGTGTATAAATAATTTTTACCGGAAGTTGATGCGTGTCTGGTTCATTACAGGAGCCTTTGGTAATTAATGTTACCACATAATTTCCGGGTATAAGATATTGATGTGAGGGGTTTTCCAACGAACTAAAATTATTACTCCCCGAACTTGGGTCACCAAAGTTCCATTCGTAGCTTGTGGGACAAAGGCCAGATGTGTTTTGAATTTGAATGGTGTTATTTTGGCAGGTATATGAAAATTGTGCTTCGTTTTTAGGCGCATTGCCTATATAAATATCATCAATAGCCATTCCGTCATAATTATTGCAGGTTGAACCTGAACCAAATAAAAACCGAAAGCGTACACTTGGTTTTCCGGCTAAATTATTTATACAATGGCTGGCTGTTACCCATCCGTTACTTCCATTTCCTCCTAAGCAACTTCCGGATGTAACACCTGTTCTTCCGCTCCAACCATGTTTTGGACTAACACCAGTAAGCCAAAATACACTGTTATTGTTATACCAATTTTCATTTAAACAGTCGGGAGTATCGTTAAAACTTCCTACATTGCTCCATACAGAACCTCCATCTAATGAGTATTGTAACACTAAACCATCGTAATACCATTCACATTCCCAAAATAGTTTAAAAGAAATCCAAGGATAGTTTACGTTTGAAAAATCAAAACAAGGACTCATCAGCCATGATAATTGAGATCCATTGTAGGCTGAACCTGATAAACCTCCTACACACCATGATTTATTACCACCACCGGCAGAATTTATAATTGGGTGAGCCGGAGTACCCCACTGCCAATCAGAAGAAATCCCTCCGGTAGTCCAAGACGCATTGGATTCAAACCCCTCTTGATAGGGAAAGGAAGAGATATAGCTTGTGCATTGCGTGAAAACGGGAAGGTTTAGACATACTACGGTTACACAAAATACGATGCTTTTAAAATGCATGCTGCAAAAATACAGTTTATCTTTTATACTCATTTTATATGAGTGTTAAATATCATGTGAATTCATCTGTTTTATTTTATATGGTAGATAATTTCATTAATTATAGATTATTTTTTTAGTTAAAATATTCATATACATTATCGAGGATAAAATAAAGTATGACTTATTTTCCGATACAAAAAGTGAAGTATATATTTTAATATTTTGATAATGAAATATATAAATTATTAATATATTTAATTTAAAGTGAATTAGCAGCAAAATATATCAATACAAACATCTTATTTATTCTGTTATATCTATATCTATATTTATAGTTTACCAATTATTTGTCTGTCAATATAAACAATTGATTTTGTATTATTTTC
>CAZEIM010000032.1:0-295 GCA_964512145.1 uncultured Flavobacteriales bacterium | reverse complement strand
GTATTGATTGCTTTCATTATCTACCTTTGATAATATAAATGGAAGTAATTTAACTAAAAGCTCTAATCTGTCTTTTGCTTCTAATTTATTAAAGTGTTTTGGTAAAAGATTTATTTCCTCATGCAGTATACTTTTTAGTGCTTCTCTTAATTCCTTTGTTATCTTATTTGGTGTACCTGATTGCCTACCCCCATATTTTTTACCTGTATTATTTGCCATAGTAAACTAATTAAAACTACTTTAGATTGATATTTTTTGTCAATAGAAACAACTTACTATATACAATTATCTGTAA
>CAZEIM010000031.1:24626-31755 GCA_964512145.1 uncultured Flavobacteriales bacterium | reverse complement strand
AAATCCATTCCCATTACCCGCTTCTGTTGACCAAAATATTGAAAATGAAATTTCGAATTTGGTGAAAACTGTAATGGAGCAAAAGAAACTAAATGAAAAAGCAGACACCACCTCCCTTGAAAACCAAATAGACCAATTGGTTTATCAGCTTTACGAGTTAACGGAAGAAGAAATAAAGATTGTGGAGGGGAGAAGTGAAAATTAATAAAACATACCGTAGTTTGCTTGATAAATCAATTAACTCAATGCTTTCTGCTATTGAGATATATAACAAACCCAATTTTTCATACAGAGAAGAAACATTTTCAATTTTAGCAATAAATTCTTGGGAGCTTCTTTTCAAGGCTATACTACTAAAAAATGTAAGTTATAAATGTGATTTTCTTTTTATAAAGGAACCAATTTTAAAGAAAAACGGACAAAAGTCTTTACGAAAAAGGAACAAATTAAATCGTGTTGGAAACCCAATAACAATAGGGATTTTTGATGCAATTAAGAAGTTAAACGAAAGAAATATTAAAATATCAGATACATTGAATTCAAGTATAGAGGCATTAGTGGAACTAAGAGATAATGCAATTCATTTTGTAAATGAGAGAGAAATCTCAAAAGAGATTCAAGAACTTGGATTTGCTTGCATAAAAAATTATATGAATTTTATTAAAAAATTTAAAGTTGAAATTGATTTAAGTAAATATAATTTTTATCTAATGCCTTTAGCTTATGTGGACTCAAAAGTATATTCAAAATCTATAATAACTGAAGAGGTAAGGAAGTATCTAGAATTTATTAAAAGTAAAGTAGATTTTCAGGAGGGAAATGATGATTTTACAGTCGCCATTTCTATTGATGTTAAATTTAATAAATCAAACAGCTTTGATGGTATCGGAATAAAATATCAGCCTGATGGTATTCCAATAAGTTTATCAGAAGAAGAAATAAAAACTAGATTCCCATTAGATCATAAAAAAATTACAACTAGGGCTAAAAAGCGTTATTCAAACTTTAAACAAGATAAGGGGTTTAATGAAATTATGAAAAAAATTAAAAGTGATGAATCATTGTGTTATATAAGAAAGTTGGATCCAGAAAATCCAAAATCTAATAAGAAACCATTTTACAGTTCTAATATATGGCAAGAGCTTGATCAATTTTATAGTAAAACTAAATAGACCAACTGGTGTATAAATTGTATGATTTAATAGAAGAGGAAATTAAAATTGTAGAGGGGAATGTATGAGTAAGAAATATCAAAAAAAGAAGAGAATCTTTGAACTGTTCAATGAAAATCTTAAAGTATTAGCTCAACAAAATAATTGGAAAATCCTTGTTCAGAAAGATAATAGGTTAGATGAAATAAAAGATCAAGTATATATTTGTCCTTTGTGCATTAAACCATATTTTTTGAAAGATATCGAAGGGGAGAGCTCTCTTTTAACTTTAGAGCATAATCCGCCAAAATCTCTAGGGGGAGATGAAAAGCTATTAACATGTAAAAATTGTAATAACGAAGCCGGCTCTAAACTCGATCATCAATTAAAAAGACAAATGAATATTTTAAATTTTAAAGAAGGTATTAATGAAACTGAAATTGAAACTAAATTCACTATTGACAATAAAAAAATAAAAGGTTCGCTTGTAAATAAGGAAGATAATAAATTTTATCTCCAAATTTCCCAAAAATCAAATCCTTATTATTTTAATCATATTACAAAATATTTAAAAGGCGAAGAAGGGGAGGTTAAATTTTCATTTGATATTTCTTCACCAAAATTGACTAATAGAGCTTTATTTAAGATTGCATATTTAGAGATGTTTTATTTATTTGGCTATACTTTTCTTTTTGATAAAAATATTGGAAAAATTAGAGACTATCTTAATAATAAAGACTCAATAATACCTATGAGAATATTAGGGGATATACCTAGTCCAGATTGTGGAATAAATTATATTCATACTCCTAATGATTTTAAATGCTATCTCCTTGTATTTAAGCTTAGTTTAAATAACAACATTAATACGTATGGCATTCCTTTTCCTGAATCAGGGTTAAATGGTTGGGAAAATTATATGCGTATAATTGAAGCAAAAGAACACACTTCTTTCACATATACTCATTTTACTAATTATACTGGAATTCAACAAAATTATTATCTTATAAATGAATACTATTTTTTACCAAAACAACATTTGTATTTCTAAGATAAAAACTAAATGAAACAAAGCTCTAAAAAATACACGGATTTACTAAGCCAAATAGACCAATTGGTTTATCAACTATACGATTTAACGGAGGAGGAAATTAAAATTGTGGAAAACAGCACAAAATAATCAACCATGACCAAAGAAACCGCCATAAAAATATTTCAAGAAAAGCAAGTTCGCTCTATATGGAGCGAGGAAGATGAAAAATGGTATTTTTCAATTATTGATATTATTTCTATTTTAACGGAACAGCCTTCACATCAGGGGGCAAGAAATTATTGGAAAGTGCTCAAAAGCCGATTAAATAAAGAAGGAAATGAAACGGTTACAAATTGTAACCGTTTGAAATTACTTGCAGAAGACGGCAAAATGCGATTAACAGATGTAGCCGATACGGAGCAATTATTCCGGTTAATACAAAGTATTCCTTCGCCCAAAGCAGAACCATTCAAACTATGGCTAGCTAAAGTTGCTCGCGAAAGGATAGATGAAATAGAAGATCCAGAATTGGGTATCGATCGCTTAATGGAAACATACCTAAAAAAAGGATATAGCAAAGAATGGATAAACCAACGTTTAAAAAGCATTGAGGTTCGAAAGGAGTTAACCGATGAGTGGGAAAAAAGAGGAGTAAAAAAAGGTCAGGAATTTGCCATACTTACCGATGAAATTACAAAGGCATGGAGTGGATATAATACCAAGGAATATAAGAACCTGAAAAACTTAAAAAAAGAGAACCTGCGCGATCATATGTCTAACCTAGAGTTAGTACTAAATATGCTTGCAGAAGCTACAACCACTGAAATATCTAAAGAAAAGAAACCCAAAAATTTTAAGGAAAATAAAAAAATAGCAAAGCAAGGAGGAACTATTGCAGGAAATACCAGAAAACAAATTGAAGAAAAAACAGGAAAAAAAGTAGTAACCAGTAAAAACGCTAGGCAGCTTAAAGGAAACCAAAGTACAAAAATTGATCGAAATGATTAATGAAGGAACCTTTGTAAACCAAATAGATAGCCCAATTGGTTTATAAACTATACGATTTAACCGAAGAAGAAATTAAAATCATTGAAAATGGATAAATCCATTCAAATATCATTGTTAACGATTCAAAGCCCACGGTTTAAACCGTGGGCTTTGAAAATGCGCGATATAATGCAAAGTTTACTTTTAACACCTTGCAATAACAATATTTTACCGTAATATTTTTTACAAAACGTCTATTTTGTTATATATTAGCATTTTATAGATGTAACATGGGATGTTCAGGATGTAGTAGCGGAAGAGGTTGCTCAACCCTACCAAAGGGTTGTAATAACAACGGCAGTTGTGGTACCGGGGGATGTAATAAATTAAACACATTCGACTGGTTGGCCAACATGGCTCCACCTACCGGAAGTAAAATATTTGATGTAGTAGAGGTACGGTTTAAAAACTCGCGAAAAGAATTTTTTAAAAATGCAGAATTACTGCCTTTGCAAATTGGAGATGTAATTGCTGTTGAGGCTGCTTCGGGTCATGATATAGGTATAGTATCGCTAAGTGGTGAGTTGGTGCGTATGCAAATGAAAAAAAAGGGTGTATCTCCCGAATCAAAAGATATTAAAAAAATATACCGAAAGGCGCGCCAAACAGATATTGACCGGTGGATCGAAGCCCAAAATTTAGAAAACAGCAGTATGCAGTTTGCTCGAAAAAAAGCGCAGGACTTGGGACTACAAATGAAAATTGGAGATGTTGAATATCAGGGCGATAAAACAAAGGCTACCTTTTATTATATTGCCGATGATCGGGTTGATTTTAGAGAACTTATTAAAATATTAGCCGATGAATTGAAAGTGAGAATTGAAATGCGGCAAATAGGATCCCGACAAGAAGCCGGAAGAATTGGAGGCATTGGATCGTGCGGCAGAGAATTGTGCTGTTCAACCTGGTTAACCGATTTTAGAACTGTAAATACTACGGCTGCTAGATATCAGCAATTATCTATTAACCCATTAAAGTTAGCCGGCCAATGCGGCAAACTAAAATGTTGTTTAAACTATGAACTGGATACGTATTTAGATGCATTAAAAGATTTTCCGAATAGTGACATTAAATTAATGACTAAAAAAGGGGATGCCGTACACCAAAAAACCGATGTATTTAAAAAAACTATTTGGTATACTTACCTTAACGACTCATCGCAGTTTATTCCATTACATATACAGCAAGTAAAAAAAATCATCGATTTAAATAAAAAAGGCGTATACCCCGAATCTCTTCAAGAGTTTTCAACCCCTTTAGAAATAACCAATAGTCGAAAAGAATTGCCTTTAACCGACTTATTACAAGATAATTCTGTAGATCGTTTTTTTAAAAAACCTCAAAAAAAATCTTCGTTTAAACGTAAAAATGGCCGATAAAAAACTACTCGTTATTTTAGGTTTTTTGGTAAGTGGGTGTACCAGTAATTTTTATTTCGAAAAAAATACCGCATTTGACAATAAAATATGGTCTATTTCAAACCCGGTTGAATATGAGGTTAATTTTACAGACTCATTGCAAAAATACCAGGTTTTTATTGATATAAGGCACTCTGCAGAATACCCATACAGGAATTTCTGGGTGTTTTTAAAAACAGAAACTCCAAATGGACTTGTAAGCAGAGACACCTTGGAGTTAATACTTTCGGATAAAAGAGGAAAATGGCTTGGCAAAACTGCCAGCGGTAATATTATATCGCACCATATATTAATTGCTAAAGACAAAATATTTAATACCCCGGGAAAGTATATATTTTCGTTTGAAAATGCCTTACGTGAAGAAAACAACCAGGCGTATATACAAAGTATTGGAATGAGTATAGAAGAATCTGATGAATAAAATGAACCAATTATAAATCATCGGTTAATATCCATTCGCGCAGTAAATAATCTAAATATATCCAATCTTCTTCGTGAACATGTAGATGGTATTCATCGGTTACCAATTGTATAGTTCCAGAGTATTGCTGAATACATTGCATTATATAAGAATAATACGGTTGAGAAAACATTGTTTTACATTCATGAAATAAGACTCCCCTTTTGGTGCGTAAACGGGTTATTAAAAAATCGTTAAAGCTCTCATATTCTTTTAATTGCTCAATAGTTTGTGGTAATGTATTATCCTCAAGCAACGACTTAATATACTGAGCGTTATTAGACACATTAAAACTACGGCTTTGTAAATTATACGAATGAGCCGAAGGTCCCATTCCAATATAAGGAGCATTTAGCCAATAAGACGAATTATGCACCGCCATAAAATTATTTTTGCAAAAGTTAGATGTTTCATAATGCACATATTCTAACTGCTGTAATGTTTTGATTAAATATCGGTAATGTTGTACACTCAACTCATCGGGCACATGCAATTGTTTTTTTTTAACCATATAATGCAATGCGGTTTTTTCTTCAATAGACAAAGAATAGGCCGATATATGAGGTACTTGTAACTTTTGTACGGCTAAGTGTATATTTTCTTCCCATTGATCTAAAGAAAGTAAAGGAAAGCCATATATTAAATCGAGAGAAATATTTAAAAAGCCTTTATCTTGTGCTTGATAAACACATTGTATGGCTTGTTTTGCAGAATGACTTCTGTTCATCCATTGCAAATGATCATCAAAAAAGGACTGAACACCAATGCTTAATCGATTAATAGGGGTGTTTTTAAGTGCATTAAAAAATTCGTTCGAAATATCATCCGGATTAGCCTCTAAGGTAACTTCAAGAAGATTTGAAATATTAAAATTTCGATGCAGGGATTCAAAAATGCGGGATAATTGCTGATTATTTAATACAGAAGGTGTTCCGCCTCCAAAATATATGGTTTGAATGTTTAAAGAGGTGTCTTTTTTAAGTTCCATCTCCCGAAGTAAGGCTTCTATAAAATCCTCAATATTCTTTAATTGAGTTGAAAAATGAAAATCGCAATATATACAGGCTTTTTTGCAAAAGGGTATATGAATATATATACCACTCATATCGGTTTATTTAAAACAATTCTAAACGTAGTTCCTTTGTTTAGTTCAGATTGCTTAACAAATATTTTTCCATTATGAAATTTTTCAATAATGCGTTTAGATAAGGATAAGCCTAGCCCCCACCCTCTTTTTTTGGTCGTGTAACCAGGCTCAAATATTGTTTTAAGTTTATGAGAAGGTATGCCCTTACCGGTATCGGTTATATCAACAATAACCTGATGAGCGTTTTCTGTGGTGTTAACGGTAATATTGCCTTTTCCTTTTTCTAAACTATCTATAGCGTTTCTAATGATATTTTCAATAACCCATTCTAACAATACCTTATTAAAAAATATGTGTGTGGTGTTGCAATGATTTATAAAGTTAATATGAATAGAAGATGAACATCTTTTTTGCATATAATTTACAGTTTCAGCAATCGTTTCCATTAAATGATTTAATTGTAATTCGGGTACGGAGCCAATTTTAGAAAAACGATCGGCAACTACCTGTAAACGAACAATATCTTTATCAATTTCTGTTAAAATAGAAGAATCTACTTCTTTAATTTTTAAGTATTCAACCCAAGCCATTAACGAAGAAATGGGAGTTCCTAATTGATGTGCGGTTTCTTTAGCCATTCCTGCCCAAACATTGTTTTGTTCGGCTTTTCTGTAGCTACTAAAAATCCAATATGCACTGAGAATAAATAGTCCAATAAATAAAAACTGAACTGCGGGATAGTATCTTAACAAATAATAAATTTCTGAATTGCTATAATATATATAATGTATTTTTTCGTTCTCTAATTTAATTTCAATAGGTGTATTCTCCTTTTTCATTTGTTTTATATATTCTTTTGTCCATTTTTGAACACAAGTGCCAATATTTGCTTTTGTTATTTTCACAGGAACAGCATTTTTTAAGATTTCTAAA
>CAZEIM010000031.1:17145-24572 GCA_964512145.1 uncultured Flavobacteriales bacterium | reverse complement strand
GATTGAATTAAATCGTTCATATTCGATTTTAACTCAGAAAAAAGCTTGGAGTCTTTATAATATAAATAATTCTTTTTTTCTCCGTAAAACGAAATTTCAATATTATTAGCACTTAGTTTCATTTCATCCAATAATGAAAGCAAATAATAACTTTTATTTTTCTCTTTAGGAAATTCAATATTTCTGTATGATACAATAGCCCCTTGATCGTCCGTTAATATTACCGGAATGGTTGAATTATCGGCAATAACTTTTAATAAAAATCCAAAATCTCCTTCGTAGTCCGTTGAAGCTAAAAGCTTAGTAGCTTCTGACCATAACTCTACTTTTTTTCGTTCAGATTCTGCTAACTTATTAAACAGTTCTTGTGTATACGAAACCAGCAAAGCTTTTCGTTTGATGGCTTCTGCCCACAAAGTTACTTTTTGTCGCTCATCTTGCGAAATTTTATTAACGATATAATTCGTGTATAAAAACGAGGAAATTATAATACCGGTAGCAAAAAGGAAAAGAAGTATTTTCCAACGCCTTTTATGCGAATAAACATTCAAATAAAATTATTTTAATAGCTCAATAGCTTCTTGAGCCGTAATGGTATTATTTTTAAATCGCCCAATAATTACCGCATCCATTAACCCTTTATTGATTAAGTCTTTTTGGAAACGTTCTGCCTCATCATATGTAGTAAAAGAGCCTGAAAAATATCGAGTTAATCCATCTTCGGTTCGTTCGCGCTGAATATCCGTTAACTCTAAAATTAAAGCTGAAACTTCCGAAGATAATTTTTCTTTGTATACTCCAATTTGTACGCTAAATGTAATTAACTTTTTATCTAAATTAGAGGCCGACTGAGTACTTATTTGTTGTGCGTTAGGAACAAAATGAGCACCTGCTTCTTTTAAAGATATTCTTTTGCCGTTTTTAAAAGCCACAATAAAAGCACCTTTATACCCTTTGGTTGCCATATCCACTTTGGCTTTTGCAGCTTGTTCAAAATTAGTATATGAGCCTGAAAAATATCTGTTTATGCCATCGTTAAAAGGCAACATTATAACCGTAGGAATATCTTTAAATACATTTTTAGAAATCTTTTTACGATACGCTCCTATTTGAATTCGGAAAATAGTTTGATCCGTAGGATCATTAAGTGAACTGGATGCGGGTATTTCTATGTTTGACAAATCAGATACTTCTGTAATTTTACCTTTATTATCTTTTTTAACAATATCGGCTACTTGAAATCCGTCTTCGGTTAATTTTAATTTTCGTTTTAAAGCATCAGATAAATTATTAAAATTACCTACGGTTATATAGGTTACATCATTCTCTTCCCAAGTATTTACATCCCCCATGCTTAATAATTCTTCGGCAACTTCAACCGGTAATTCACCGGTAAATTCACCAATGCGCACCATAAACTTATCTGAATAATCAACCACCGCACCTTCTGACACGTGAAGTTTACGAACTTCATTTACGAAGCGTGTCGAAACAATATATTCTCCGGTTGTATCGTTACGCATTTTAAACAATTCTTCAATTTTTTCATCGGTTAAGGCTACCCCTAATGTATCAACCTCTAAACCGGCAAGTGTATTAGGCTCTTCATCTTTAAATTGTGGTATGCCATCTAAATCATCATCTAATGGACACCCTTTTTCATCTACTTGAACTAATAAAGGGGTATTGGGGCATTCATCCCAAAAATCGATTACGCCATCACCATCTTCATCATCAGCCATAATATCTCCTTCGGGTAATTCTGGTTTTTTAAGATTAAATGCATCGGCTGTTGCATTTAAGTTATATTGTAAACTAAATGATGTAAATAATAAATTATCGCGTCCTGCATCGCCTTTTCTACTGCCAATACTATTTTGGGTAATTCCATCCAAATAATCTGAAAAAGTAATATGGTAAGATGCACCCATTTTAAAAGAAACATAATCATTGATAAGCATATTAAAACCAATACCTAAAGGAATGGCATACGTTCTTTCAGGATACTTTCCAAAGCTATCAATGTTTAATTCTCGAACATCTGTTTCGTAAACGTAATCTCGTTGTAAACGTTCAGATACTGCTTCATTTTCAGGCAATTCTGGTAAATTTCTGATAGAGCCGTCTGACCAATAATGATATAAATTACCTTTTGCATCGTATATATCTGTTTTACTCAAAAACTCGAGCGATTCTATCCCTAAAGAAACATAAGGTTCAATATCTCTAGTTTTAGGTAAAAAATGATTAAAATTATATATAGCTTGTATTCCCCAAATAGAAATATCCGACTCAAAATTATGATTACGTAAGCTGGTGCGCTCGTTGGCTCCAATTTTTCCTTTTAAAAAATAAAAACTGCCAAATAAATACGGATTAAATTGTTGTGTAATGTTTAAATCTAAAGCTACCCTTCCTAAAGTTGCTCCATTATCTTTTTTATTTTTACTAACATCTCCATAATACGTAAACATTCCTAAACCAATTCCTATAGAAGGCTTATACACCATTTCATCGGAAGCATTTTGAGAATTTTCTTGAGAGTACAAGGTAACATATTGAGTAAATACAACCATGTATAACAACCAAATATGTTTTTTTAAACCCATATATACCAGTTAAGCAAACATACAAAAAGATTTTTTATATAAATCGAAAATGGGATTATGGCACCCATTTATCTCTAGAAACCATTAAAGCTTCTTGTACAGTTACTCTTTGTCCGTTATTATATGCCGAAACAAAAGGGCCTGGGAAAGTATATTTACTGGTAACTTCATTTCTTCGGTCGCGAGCACTTTTGTAGTTCGTAAAAGAACCAATGGTATATTTTACCCAACCTTCGTGATTTTCGGTATATACAGTTTCTTCAGAAAACTTATATACATTACTGAAATAATTAGCCACATTACCAATATTATTTTTCCCAGCACATATTTGTACGCGGTATGCAACTCCGTTTTGTGCTGGAGGAATTGAAGTTATAGAAGACCCGGTTGAATTATTAGATGGCTTAGTAGTGTTCGTTGGCTTTGTATTGCTTGCTGTTGTATTTTCTTTTGGTTTATCCTGAATATTTGTAGTATTAGCAGTATTAGTAGTAGTTGTTGTGTTTTTTACTTCGTCTCTAGGTTTCTCTACTACAGGGGTCTCTGTTTTCGTTGTTTCATTCGAAGCCAATACAGGAGTAGAAGCTGATCCTGAAGTATTAATATCTACTCTTTTAGTCTCATTATTCTCTAAATAAGAGAACTCACCGGTAATTGCCTTCATTTCATCATCTGTTTTTGCCGTTACAATATAAGAAACTCGAATATCTTTTTGATCTGGAACACTCATCCAAACAAATTTAACTTTACCACCTATAAAAGAATATACGGCACCTCCTGAATTATCTTCATAAGCCAACATTCCTGTACCTAAAACATCTTGTGCTTTAGCAAACCCAGATAAGCCATTGTTAATAATTTGAAGTTCTACTTTATATTTTCCTTCTCCAACTTTTGTATAGGTTCTATTTCCTACAACAGAAGCACTTTGTTGAGCAGAAGCATCTGATGTATTTGTCTGATCGGATGTGCCAGATTGTGTAGCAGACTCAGATGAATTTGATTCTGCAGGCGTTTCTTTTTTAACATCGCTAGAAGCAACAGCATCGGAACTACCAATTGTAATTTTAGTAGTAGGCATCTCCATGGTTTTTTTCTCATTATTTTCTAAATAAGAAAATTTTCCGGGAATAGAAATTTCACCTTGTGTGGTTGCATCAGTTTTTACTTTATAGGATATTGTAAATTCATTTTCAGAAGGCAATGACATCCATATTAATTTAACCACTCCACCAACACATGAAAATGAAGCATTTTTAACATCAATAGCTTCTGCATTAAAACCCTGAGGTAATTCTTGTTGAATTTTCGCGAAACCTGAAACTCCTGGTTTTGAAATTTTTATCTCATAGGTAAACTCCTCTCCTGGATTCACTTTTTGAGGAGCAGTAGGCGTAACTTTTATTTCCCCGGGCATAAACCATTTAAGCAAAGAAAAAGCTAAAACAGTTACTAATGTTGCTATATACTTCATAATAGGTAGATTTATGATTTTAACAAACATATTTCAGATACCTGCAACATTCATTGTTGAAAAGCATGAATTATAAACACCTGTATGTTAAAAACAGGGTTTTAAAGTAAAAAAAACGTTTAAATACTTGAGTTTAAGATTAAGATGAAATAAGTGATAAATAAGTTTATAATAACCCAAATGATAGAATTTATTATAAAAAAAATTACTGCTGACCAAAAAAGTAGTCAATCATGTCCATAATATCGGTAATATTGGCATCAACTTCTCCATCTAAATAAGCATCAATAGCATCCGTTATTTCTTTTGGTTGCAATCTGCCATCTCCACTTTTATCGGCAAATTTTACGTTTTTAGGTATTGGTAATACCAACACTTTCTCTACGGTTTGGTTATTATTACTAACAGGTGTTTACGAGTCTTTTGTTTTGGAAGCTTCATTCTGTTTATCCGTATTTTTTAATTTCTCTTTATCTTTTGCGTTTTTAGAAGTTTCCTTCTTATCCTTTTCTTTTTTAGAATTTTTCTCTTTACCTGAATTATCCGATGAATCGGAAATAAATTCTTTGGGCACTGAATTTTCATCTTTAGTGTTCGTGTTTACGGTAGTATTTGATTGTGCATTTTCAGGAGTTGTTTTGCTATTTGTATTAGCTGGTGCAGATACATCAATATCCTTTCCTAAATCTTCAGCTATTTTTCGAAGAGTTTCTTCACTGGGCAATTCGTAAAATGCGGTAATTTTTTCCATATATGTAGACTCTCTTATTTCATATAATTTTTTAATTTCATCTTCGGTTAACGTAATCCCATCTCTGTTTACAATGGCTCCTGAAGCTGAGTTTGGTTCTTTGTCTAAATAATTAGGAACTCCATCTTTATCATCATCTAAAGGACATCCTTGTATATCTACAGAAATGTTTCTAGGGGTATGCGGACAATCATCTAAAATGTCTGCAACACCATCTCCATCTAAATCTTGTTTAGCAATTGATTTAAAATCCACATCCTTATGCGGAGCTTCTTTTGGATCTACATATCTTTTTCCTATGGTATAATGAAGGGATAATGAGGTGGATAAATACGAATCATTAAAACCATTAAAAAAATTATCCATGTAATCAGACGTTAAAAAATTGTATGTAGTACTTAATCGTGTTTCAAAAAACTCAAATAATTTAAACTTAACACCCACCGTAACAGGAAAATTAAAACAGGTAGTAGGATAATCTTTTTTCCTCAATCCATCAAAAGTCTCTCGCACATTGCTTTCGTAGGTATAATCTCGTTGAGTAACTTCCGGGGAAGAAGAATATGGTATAATATTTCCCAGCGTGTCTTTTTGAGGTACTATGCGTATAGTACCGTCCGACCAATAATGATAATCTCTTCCTTGTGCATCTTTTAAATCAGAATTTACGCTGAAACGAACATAATTAGCACCTACGGCAATAAATGGAGAAAATGCAGAAGTTGACTTCCAGTCAAAATTACCTATTAAAGATAACCCAACTTGAGTAAAATTGGTTTCAAAATTTACATTTCTAAAATTATTTCTATCGTTTTGAGAAAGCCTTCCAATATCTGTATTTAATGATATTCCTAAAATTTTTCCGAATCTTTTTTCTACATGTACTCCTACAGATGGCCTAAAACTATTTAAACTACTAATGTTTTGACTAACATTGTAATCTCCGATATAAGAGGCTAAACTGCCTGAAATCCCTACCGTAAAATATCCTGTATTTAAAGGGGGAATAGAAGATGTATCAACTGTTTCTTGAGAATTAGAAATTTGAACAAATACTAAGTTCAACATCAAAAACAAAGGAAAAAATACAAGTTTATTCATACGTGTGACTATATTCAAATTTATAAAAAATATGCATGTAAGTAAATACTTTAATATTGCTCAAAAAAGAAATCAATCATTTCCATAATGGTGGCAACATTGGTATCAACCTCTCCGGAAAAGAACATATCAATAGCATTGGTTATTTCTGTAGCTTGAATAATTCCATCGTTGTTTATATCGGCAAAGGCAAATTTAGAGGGTAAAGCAAATTTAGGTCCTCCTCTCGATTTAATTCCTTCTTCAATGTCAATGCCTAATTCTCTGAGTGTTTCATCCGATGGGGCTTCATTAATTTTAGCGGAACGCTTAACATATATCCCTTTTCTAATACTATCTAAGCGTGCAAAGTCTGCATCGGAAATAGTTCTTCCCATACCATCAACATGTGCTCCTGGTTTTGTATTTGCTTCTTGATCTCTGTAATCGGGAACTCCATCTTTATCTGTATCCATAGGACATCCATACTTATCTACAGGAATTCCACGTTTAGTATTAGGGCATTTATCATCAAAATCGGAAACTCCATCTCCATCCACATCCGATTTTCCCAGTTTAGCAAAATCTACTTTTTGATAGGGTTTTTCTTTGGGATGTATAAACTTTTTACCAAAAGTATAATGTAGTGAAAATGCCCCATAAAAATACGCATCATTTCCTCCTTCTTTGTAATTATCAATAAAATCAGATTGAGTTACGTTATAGGTAGCACTAATTCTTCCTTCTAAAAATTCATACATTTTAATTTTAAATCCGAACGTTACAGGAAAAACTAAAGTCCCGGTTGGATAATTTGAAGTATTAGATGAATCAAAAGAAGTTGTTAGAGGGGTTTCATAACTATAATCTCGGGTAATAATTTTGGATTCTGCTAAATTTTGCTGACTAACCGTGCCATCTTCATTAAATTCAGGCAAATCTCTTATTGAACCATCTCTCCAATAATGATATGCGCCATTTTTTCCAATTAAATCCGTATATGGCTGAAAAAGCATATAAGACACTCCTAATGATACATACGGAGCAACATAGGTAGTTGATTTCCAGTCGAAATGTCCTTGTACATTTACGCCAAATTGTTGAAATTTTGTTTCAAAATTTAAATGACTATTAACTGATTTTTGATTCTCGGATAATTTTCCAAACGTACCCATAGCAGATACTCCTAGTATTTTACCAAAACGTTTTTCAACATATCCATGGTAAGCTGTTTTAAAACGACTGGCAAAAATGATACTTTCATTTCTGCCTATATCCCCACTAAAACTGGTCATACCTAAACCTCCTCCCATACTAATGACACCTGTGTTTAAGGGTAAAATATCATCTTCGTTGGATTTTTTCTTTTTTTTATCGTTAGTAGCATTTAATGAAATAACACCAACAACAAAAAAGAAAATAAAAATGTATAGTAACCTCATGCAATTAAATTTTATTTTTTTGCTTGTACGAATATATATGTTAAAAGTTCGGTTTTAATAAATATTTTGAA
>CAZEIM010000031.1:5298-17082 GCA_964512145.1 uncultured Flavobacteriales bacterium | reverse complement strand
AATAAAAACATATCCTCTGGATTAATATTTTTTTCTTCCAATAAAGTTTTTTCTATCCACTCCATCATACCCGACCAAAACTTTTTATTCACTAAAATAATAGGAAAATTAGCAATTTTATTGGTTTGAATTAAAGTCATCGCCTCAAATAATTCATCTAACGTACCAAACCCTCCCGGTAAAACTACAAAACCCTGTGCATACTTTATAAACATTACCTTACGAACAAAAAAATAATCGAAATTAATAAGCTTATCCTTATCTATGTATGGATTAGAAACTTGCTCAAACGGTAAATCTATGTTTAAACCCACAGACTTTCCTCCTCCCCTACTTGCACCTTTGTTAGCAGCTTCCATGATTCCGGGGCCTCCGCCCGTTATTACTCCATAACCGCTTTGAGTAAGTTTATAGGCAATATCTTCAGCTAATAAATAATATTCGTGATCAGGTTTAGTTCTGGCCGATCCAAATATTGAAACACAAGGGCCTATTCGAGACAATTTTTCAAAGCCATCAACAAACTCAGACATTATTTTAAATATTTGCCATGAGTCAGAACTCATTACCTGATTCCAGTCTCTATTGGCAAATGCTTTTTTAATTTTTTCTTCCTTATCTTCCACTACAATAATTTGTTCAAATGTATGCAAGTTTTAAATAAATTTATAAAATATTACATACCAATTTAAAGATAAGCTATTTATACGCTTTATAAAAAAAGATTAATAGTTTTTTAACAGATTAAGTTTTAGCAAAAAGCAAAATAAGTGGTTTTTAGAAGAATGAAAGTAGCATATATTTGTTTAGGTTAATAAATTGGATTGAAGCCTTATTTTTTTGCATACCTATTTTTAATGAATGTTGGGTTTACATACGCACAATGCCCAACAGTTTTTGATGGAGACGGAAATCCTTCAAACAACCCATATTGGATACATTGTTTTGCCTCTAACTACACACTAAATGTTTCTTCTCCAAACCCTATTGGAGAATATTCTGTTAACTGGGGTGATGGAAGTCCCATTGAGACGGGTTTACAATTAACTCCTCCTGCTTTTTTATCCCACACCTATAATCAAACCATTGATACTTTTATCGTAACAATTACAGAAATAAATACGGGTTGTATTATACAGGGTGTTGTAGTAATGGAAGAATTTGTAAATGCATCTATCCAAATTCCAGTGGGTGGAACTACACAAATATGTGCTCCAGGAAGTATGCAATTCATTAATTCTAGCACGAACGTATCTCCTACAACTGTATTTACATGGAATTTTGGCGATGGGACTGGAATACAAAATTATGATTACACAAATGCAGGTCAAACTGTTACACATACCTATCAAAAAAATACGGTCGATTGCCAAACTCAAGTTACGTTAACTGCAGAAAATTATTGTAGCAATGGTGTTCCAACCTCTGCAAGTTTTAACCCAATTTTAGTATGGGATGTTGATAATGCAAGCATTAATGCATCGGCCAATGTATTATGTTACCCGGACACCGTAGTTCGATTTAGAAATGCCACCATAAAAAATTGTGTAAATTTTGGAAATACAGCTCAGCGATATGAATATTGGAATTTTGGTGATTACTGGGGAAAAGGGTATGACTCGGTAATTACCTGGCTTCCATTTGACCCTCCTGTTAGGCCAGGATACGATATCGCTTTCCCCGGTATTGGAGTATATACCATTACTTTGCTCGACAGCAATCTTTGTGGTATTGATGATGCAACCATAACCATTCAAATTATTCCTCCTCCAACAGCCGGTTTTATTTCAAACAAAGATACCATTTGCGCAGGTGATAATGTCACTTTTACAAATACATCTGTAGGAGCCAATAATTATCAATGGAATTTTGGAGATGGTTCTCCAAATGTGGGTGGTTTTGGCCCCAGAACACATACATTTAACAACCCGGGAACTTTTCAAGTTAGACTTATAGCTAGAAATACTGCCGGAACAAACTCATGTAGGGATACTGTTTTTAAACAAATTGTAGTTTTACCAATTCCAACAGCCGATTTTGATCTGTCAGACACCTTGGGCTGCGACTCGCTAGAAATTGTTTTTACCGATTTATCGTTTGATGCAATTTTGTATCATTGGGATTTTGACAATGGAAATTCAAGTATTTTACCTACTCCTCAAAATGAGCAATTTACTGCAGGAAGTTACTCAATTAAACTTAAAGTTGAAGCATTAAATGGTTGTAAAGACAGTACAATAAAAAATGTATATGTTCCGAGCTCCCCTTTAGTAGATTTTTTTCCAAAAAATGCCTGCCAAGGATATACTTCTGAATTTTTTGACTCCTCATTTACAGTTTCAGGAGAGCCTATAATTCAATGGTCTTGGGATTTTGGGGATGGAAGTAGCTCAAACTTACAAAATCCTACTCATATGTATGTAGATTCTGGAACTTACCTTATTTCACTATCCGTTAAAACTATTTACTGTTTAAGTTCTGATACTTTTTCCGTTACTATAGAACCAAAACCCACAGCCTCTTTTTCAGCAGATATAAATGCCGGTTGTCATCCCTTATTCGTAAATTTTAACAACAATTCAACGCTAGCTAATCAATTTTTATGGAACTTCGGAAATGGAAATAGTTCGACTATTGAAAATCCTTCACAAATATTCACAAACACATCTAATACTTCAGACTCAACATATTCTATCGAACTTATTGCCATAAATAATTTTGGATGTTCCGATACGACAGATCAAAATATTGTGGTGCATTTCTTGCCAAAAGCAAATTATACATCAAATGCTACCCTAACCTGTGCTCCATTACAAGTTCAATTCAACAACACATCTGTTGGTGGGGTAAATTTTATTTGGGATTTTGGAAATGGAGATAGTAGCACAACAGCCAATCCATCGTATACCTTTCAAAATCAAACATTATTTATTAACAATCAACCGGTTCAGCTAACAGCGATATCCGGTAATTTATGCTCTAATACATTTCAATCTATAATTACTGTTTATCCGGAGCCAATTTTTAACTTTTCTGCAATTCCCGATTCAGGATGCAGCCCATTAATAGTAACATTTCCTTCTGTAGTTGGGGCGGTACTTTACCAATGGGATTTTGGCGATGGAAATTTGGGATTTGGGCCTAGTCCTACACATACTTTTATGAACAACGCAGTAAATGATTTAATATATACCGTAACATTGGTTGCCACCAGTCCGTTTGGATGTAAAGATACGGTTACAAGTAACGTAAAAGTTTTACCAAAACCTACTGCAATATTTAGCCTAGATACAAACATAGGATGTGAGCCATTAAACGTGATCATACAAAACAACTCTACAAATGGTACTAACTATTTTTGGGACTTTGGAAATACGGATACTTCTAGTACAAATTTAGGTCTATTTAATTATACATATTATAATAACAGCAGTACTTCACAGCTTTATAATTTAAATTTAACGGTGAGTACTAATAATGGTTGTACCGATTCGTATTCAGAAATTATTCAAGTTTATCCTAGAGTTACATCAAATTTTACCTATGATAGTTCGGGATGTAGTCCAAAAAATGTTCAGTTTTTTAATAGCTCCGTAGGTGCTGTGGGTTATTTTTGGGATTTTGGAAACGGACAATCCAGTATATCTACCAATCCTAGTCATCAATATGTAAACAATTCTTTTATTCATGACACTGTTTTTAATCCAATTTTAATCGCAACGAATATATTTAATTGTAAAGATACCGCTCAAGGAATTATTACCGTATTTCCAACACCTTTCATAGACTTTTCAGCAAGCCCTCTTACAGGATGCCAACCACTTAATGTTCAGATACAAAATAATTCTATTGGAGTTGATAGTTTTCTTTGGAATTTTGGCAACGGCACTTATTCTTTTCAGCAAGACCCTCAATTAAATTATGTTTATCCGAATACTGGGAGCGGTATTAACAATTACACACTTACATTTTTAGGTTCTAACCAATTTGGATGTATGGATAGCCACCAGGTTCCTATACAGGTATATCCACTGGTTGAGGCTAATTTTTCTTCGGATACCATGGGTTGCTCTCCGTATACAGTAAGCTTTTCAAACTTATCTACTGGAGCTTCTAGTTATTATTGGGATTTTGGTAATGGCTTAACCAGTATATTTAACAATCCAACCATTATCTTCACAAACTCTTCTCCAACAAATATTCAATCAAACACCGTAACATTAATTGCAAAAAATATTTTTAATTGTAATGATACCTTTACCGCCCAAATTACGGTTTTACCAAAACCTGAAATAAATATTAGTTCAAATATTATGGCGGGTTGCCAACCTTTACCAGTAAATATTTCAAATAATTCATTGGGCGTAGATACCTTTTATTGGAATTTAGGAGACGGAACAACTTCTAATTCGTCCAATCTAATGCTTCAACATACATACTCAAATTTAACCAATATACCCTTAACAAACTCCATAACATTCATAGGAAAAAATCAATATAGTTGTGTTGATTCTCAAAAAATATCTATTGAAGTTTTTCCATATTTAGAAGCTTCATTTACCTCAGATACTACAGGATGCTCCCCTATTTCTATTCAATTTGCTAACCAATCAGAAGGCGCTACACAATTTTTGTGGGATTTTGGGGATGGTCAAACATCTTTATTTCCAAACCCTGTTAATACTTTTATCAATACTAGTTCTGTAAACATTACATTTCCTGTAACATTAGTTGTTCAATCAGGGTATGGTTGTTACGATACCTCAATGGCTAATATTTTAGTGTATCCTTCGCCCGAAGCACAATTTTCTGTTAATCCAACTAGTCAAAAATTCCCTAATGCAACAGTTTCTTTAAACAATCTTTCCACTACCGGGGCATGGAGTTACACTTGGAGTTTTGGCGATGGAAATCAATCAACCTCTTACAACCCGATAAGTCATTCGTATAACACTTGGGGCGACTATATAATAAATCTCAATGTATTTTCAGATTATTGTAAAGACTCAATATCTATACCCATTCAAATTATTGCACCTCTACCCATTCCACAATTTATAGGTTCTGCCGACTCATGTAGACCTGTAACCGTATCGTTTATTAATCAAACCTTATATGGCAGTAACTATTTATGGAACTTTGGAGATGGAGGATTTTCTACTCAGGTAAACCCGGTATATACCTATTATAATACAGGAACATATACAATAACCCTTCAAGCTATTGGCTTTAGTGGAGATACTGCTACAATTTTAAAAATTGACTCCGTAAAAGTTAGAGAATTACCAGTAGCGTATTTTGATCGAAGTCCAACTCAAATAAGTATACCAAACCAACCCGTGCAATTTTATAATTTAAGTAATTATTCAGATACCTATTTTTGGAATTTTGGAGACAGTACTACCTCAACGGAAGAAAACCCTATCCACTATTACACTTCAGAAGGTATTTATGATGTATTTCTTATTTCGCAAAACGAATTTGGTTGTATAGATAGTTTTATGCTAGAAAATGCTGTTATTGCAAAAACTGAAGAAAAATTAATTTTTCCGGATGCATTCACCCCAAATTTAAATGGCCCTAATGGAGGAAAGTACAATCCAAACTCTTTAGATAATGACATATTCTTTCCAATGACCAAAGGCGTATTAGATTATCACTTAATGATTTTTAATCGTTGGGGTGAGTTAGTATTTGAATCTTTTGATATATTTACAGGATGGGACGGATATTATAAAAATGTAATTTGCAAACAAGATGTGTATGTATGGAAAGTAGAAGCTGTATTTTTAGATGGTCAAAAATTCACCGGAGCAGGTAATGTTACACTTATTAGATAAACATATGAACTATAAAAAATATTTATTATCCTTTGCTGTTTTGTTGCTTGCATATAGCACGTATGCTCAAGAGCCTAAATTAAAAGGCAAAGAAAAAACAAATTGGATTGAAACAACCGATTTAATAGAACTAAAAGATTATTTAACGGCCAAATTATTTTTGGATGATTTTCTTAAAAAATATCCAGACTGGGCAAAAGCAAATTATTACATGGGTTTATGTTACTTTAAATTAAAAATACATGAGGATAGTAGTTTATATTACTTTAAAAAAGCGGCCGATGGTGACTTAACCATAGCATACTATTATTTAGGTAGATTATATCACTATAAGAACCTATTTGAAAAAGAAAAAGAGATGTACGAAAAGTACTTATCAAAAAGTTCAACCCATGAAATATCTAAAGAAAAAATAGCTGAATTAGTAACAGCAGCAGATAGAGCTGCACAATTTTTAAAAAACTCCTCAGATATTACATTAGAAAATATGGGGCCTAAAATAAACACGAAATATCCAGAGTATGCTCCATTAATTACTAGCGATGAAGAAATGTTGATTTTTACATCCAGAAGACCAAACGGTGTTGGAGGGAAATTAGATCCCTATGGAAAGTATTTTGAAGATATTTACGTGTCGTATAAAGAGGGGAATCAATGGAGTACTCCCGAACAACTCGGATCCGGAATTAATGACGAACTACACAATGCCTGTGTTGGACTTTCACCCGAAGGAAATACTTTAATTACCTATAAAACCAATAAAACGCTAGATGGTGGAGATTTATACTGGACTGAATACACCAATAAAACCTGGACAAAACCTACTATGTTTAGTGAAAAAATAAACTCAAAATACGTTGAATCTAGTGCTTCTTATACTCCCGATGGAAATACGATATATTTTTCCAGCGATCGACCGGGAGGTTATGGAGGAAAAGACATTTATAAATCCGTTAAACTACCTAATGGAGAATGGAGTTTACCGGTAAATTTAGGCGACCATATAAATACAAGGCAAGATGATGATGCTCCCTATATACATCCAAATGGCCGATTACTCTATTTTTGCTCCAAAGGACATAATTCTATTGGTGAATATGATATATTTAAAAGTGAATGGTTAGATGATGAAAGCAATTGGTCATCCCCCGAAAATTTAGGAGCTCCTATTAATTCAACTAGAGATGATGTTTTTTTTAGCATAAGTGCGGATGGAAAAACTGGATATTTTTCATCCATGCGAGAAGAAGGTTATGGAGATCAAGATCTTTATCAAGTATCTATGCCAGGAGCCTTAAATACCGTAATAAAAGGTAAAATTTTATCCTCCCATGACTCTACCTCAGCTGTAAAAGCCACAATATTATTAGAAAGTCCTGATTTAAGTAAAACGTATGGTATTTATAAATCAAATGCTAGAACCGGAAATTATCTTTTATTAGCTAATCAAGGAAAAATGTACCATATAATTATTGAAGCTGAAGGATTTGAAACTTTGGAGATTAATAAGCTATTTAAAAAAGAAGATTTTGATTCTCCGTTAATCTTTTTCTTAAATCAATCTAAATAATTGTTATTTACAAAAAATGATAAATCGTAAAGAGTTACAACAAATTTTAGATAAAACGGTTGATCAAAAAAAAGTATTTGGCACTGCATTTTGTTTGGAATTTAATGACTTTTATTGGACTGGTAGCAGTGGAGATTTAAGTATTGAAGATGATTTTTTTATTGCCAGTACCACAAAACTTTTTATAACAAGTTTAATCCTTCAATTAAAATTTCAAAAAAAAATACATTTTCAAGATCCAATACGTAAATTTTTAGACTCGGCCATTCTTAAAAATTTACATATATATAAGGATGTAGATTATTCAAATAAAATTACCGTAGAACAATTAATATCTCATACTTCAGGGCTATCTGATTATTTTCAAGAAAAAAACTCTAAAGAATCCTCTGTAATGGAAAAATTATTAAGAGGGAATGACCAAATTTGGTCGTTTGAAGACGCAATAAATTGGTCAAAAAATGTACCCCCACATTTTGAACCCGGAACATCAAAAAAAGCATTTTATTCTGATACAAATTTTCAACTTTTAGGAAAAATCATCGAAAACATAACCTCTCAAAAATTATCCGAAGTATTAAATGAGTGGATTTTCAAAAAACTGAACCTTCAACATACGTATCTATATACAATATCTTCCAATAAATCGCCAAAAAACATTTACTATAAAGAACAGGAATTATTAATTCCTCATGCGATGGAATCATTTTGGGCAGATGGTGGAATAGTATCAAATGCTCAAGAATTAATGATTTTTTTAAAAGCATTTATGCAAGGAATATTGTTTCCAAAAGAGTATATCCTAGAATTAAAAAAATGGAATAGAATTTTTTTTCCTTTTCAATCGGGTATAGGAATTCACAAATTTAAGCTTCCCTGGATATTTGACCCTTTTCAAAAAACTCCAGAGCTCATAGGACATTCCGGTTTATCAGGAACAATAGCTTTTTGTAATCCAGAAAAAAACATATACATTACGGGTACTGTAAATCAAATCGCATATCCCCAAACTTCATTTAAAACAGCCATAAAATTATTGCATCAAGTTTTGAATCTATAAAGATGGAGTATCGTAAATACATATTTTATGTTTTAATCTTACTCGTGTATTTTTTACTTAATAGTAATATTTATGCTCAAGACCCTCAGTTTACTCAATTTTATGGTGTATCAACTTACTTAAATCCGGCCTTAACCGGAAATACCATTCAACATAGAATAACATTAGACCAAAGAGTGCAATGGCCGGCTTTAGCAGGAGCTTATAATACATTTTGTTTTTCCTACGATCGTTACTTTTCAGAAATTAATAGTGGATTTGGTTTATTATTAATAAATGATCAAGCCGGAACAGGAAATTTGCGTTTAACCAGTATTGGCGGTTTATATTCCTACAACATTCATGCATCAAGAACTACAAGTATTCGCTTAGGAATTCAATTAGCATATGTTGAAAGAACACTCGATTATCAAAAACTAACATTTACAGATCAAATAATACGAGGCGGAAATGTTCCTACGGTAGAAGTTTTTCAAAACCCTAAAACACAATCCTTGGATAATCATGTAGGCGTAGTAGTTTCCGGTATAAATTACTGGGTTGGCGCTTCAGTAAAACATCTCACAAAACCCAACGAAAGTCTTTTAGAAGGTGAAAGCAGAGTTCCTGTAAATTTTACATGGCATGGGGGCTACAATCATGTACTCAAAAGAAATTCAAAACGTCAAGAATCTCAAAAGTTAACCTTTGCCTTTCATTATAAAGCCCAAGAAAAATATGATCAGTTTGATGTAGGTGTATATTATACCAAATACCCGTTAGTATTAGGAACCTGGTACAGGGGACTCCCTTTATTTAAAGGCTATTTACCCGGATATCCGAATCATGATGCATGGGCATTTATACTAGGGTTAGACTTTAGAACATTTAGAATTGGGTATTCATACGATGCTACAATTTCTAAATTAGCATTAAACTCCATGGGTGCACATGAAATAGCTTTAATATACGAATTTGCTTCGGCTGAAAAACGAAAAAAATCCATGAGCAGAAGGTTTGTAGTACCTTGTGCAAAATTTTAACAACCATGAAAAACGTTGAACATATAGGCATTGCTGTAAAATCGTTAGAGATTTCTATACCATTGTATGAAAAACTTTTAAATACCACTTGTTATAAAATAGAAGAAATAGAATCTGAAGGAGTTAAAACTGCCTTTTTTAAAACTGGAGAGACAAAGATTGAATTGCTTCAAGCTACTCATGAAAAAAGTGTAATCCATAAATACATAGAAAAAAATGGAGAAGGAATACACCACCTGGCTTTTAATGTTGAAAATATTGAATTGGAAATAGATCGTTTACGCAATGATGGGTATAAATTAATTAACGAATCTCCAAAAATTGGAGCCGATGGTAAAAAAATATGTTTTCTGCACCCCAAAAGTACCCAAGGAGTATTAATAGAATTGTGTGAAGATATTTACAAAGCTAATGAGTAGAGGTTTTAACCTTTTTAATACTGGCATTTAATTCAAACCCTACCAATAAAATAGTTGAAATTAAGTTTAACCAAAGCATAATTACAATTAAAGTTCCAATTGAACCATAGAGTTTATTAAACTGCCCAAAATTATTTACATACCACCCAAATCCTAATGAAATTAGAATTATTAATACACTGGCAATGGTAGCTCCTGCTGAAAAAAAACTCCATTCCTTTCGACTAGCGGGGGCTAGATAATACAGGATAGCGATAGAAAAATATACTAAAGAAACAATAATAAACAGATTGGTTATTTTTAAAACATATAAACTAAGCTCACTTACCATCCAGCCCTTTTCTAGTAATAAATCAAAACCTATATTACTAAATACACTCAATATAGTAGTTATAAACAGCAACAATGTAATAATAATAACCAGCCCAAATGCCTTTAGGCGAATAAATATGGGTTTACTTTTGTCTTCGATATATACCGATTGATTAAAAGATTGAATTATTGCCATGTATCCATTAGTGGCAAAATATAAAGTCAATAAAAATGAAAGAGACAATAAGCCTTGGCGTTTATTATTTAGTAAGTCATACACGGTATCTTTACTAACCGAATAAGCATCTTTAGGCATCCAATGCTCTAATTCCTCCATTAAAAACTCCGTGTAGTCTTTATTAGGTAAATATGGAGTTTTAGAAAATAAAAAAGGTAATAAGGTGAAAATAAAAATAATACCCGGAAATATGGCTAAAAAAAACTTAAACGAAATAGCCGAAGCCCTTGTGTTTATTGCCCCCTCTTGAATTGCCTTAAAAAAAGCCGAAGCAACAACATATATACTTGCCCCACTTAAGCCGGGCAGAGATGTGTTTTTTGAAAACGAAATAAAAGGGTGTATTAATGTTAAAAAATATTTTTGAGCCTTTTTATACATCACAATACGGCTTTCAAGCTTAAGTCGAGAGATTGAATATGGTGTGTAAGTGCGCCCACTGAAATATAATCAACTCCACATGCTGCATATTCCTCAATGTTATCCAGTGTAATGCCTCCGGAAGATTCTATTTCAAAACGATTATTAATTAATGATACCGCTTGTATGGTATCTGAAACAGAAAAATTATCTAACATAATTCGGTGTATTCCTCCAATCGATAAAACTTGCTCTAATTCATTAAAATTTCTTACCTCAATCTCAATTTTTAGGGTTTTATTATTTTTTTTCAAATACTCATGTGTTTTTTCAATAGCATTCAATATCCCACCGGCATAATCAATATGATTATCTTTAATCATTACCATATCATACAATCCAAACCTATGGTTATTTCCTCCTCCAATATATACTGCCCATTTTTCAAAAATCCTTAGTGTAGGGGTTGTTTTTCTTGTATCTAATACCTTTGCTTTATATTTTTTTATTTTTTCTGAATACTTATTCGTTACCGTTGCAATTCCACTCATTCGTTGCAGATAATTTAAAAGCACTCGTTCTATCTGAAGAATTTTTAACGAACTTCCTTCTAAGTAAAAGACTATATCACCAGGTTTTACGTGAGTTCCATCCATAATATGAGTATCTAACGTCAATTCATGAGCAAACTCAGCCACAAATATTTTAGTAAAATCTACCCCTGCAATTATTCCCGGCTCCTTAACCAATAACTTGGCTTTACTTTTATTGTCGGGATGTATACACGCTAAACTGGTATGATCCCCATCTCCTAAATCTTCTTGTAAGCTTTGCTGTATATGTTGAACAATATATTGCTTGTATGGAATGTAATTATAGGTGCTATTCACGAATTATAAGTTTATAGATATACCATGCATTTTCATGTCTATTCAAATAAACTTGTATTTGAAATTTTTCTTG
>CAZEIM010000031.1:0-5267 GCA_964512145.1 uncultured Flavobacteriales bacterium | reverse complement strand
AATGTACTTCTGTTCAGATGTAGTATTTTTATGCAAAATATTAAATGTTTTAACTGGATGTTGAGTTACAAAACTCTTAAGAATTTGTTCCGCTTGAGTTTGACTACAAATTTGGTTTTTACCCGATACGTTTAATTCTATAGGATTTAAAAATTGTCCCGAAATGTTTTTAATATTATTCGTCTTAAAGGCATTAGATATTTTATGCTCCAAAGATCCTTCTTGAAAAGGCATAAGAAAGCAATATATATATATTAATACATTAATCATGAATGAATTCAATAATTTATCTATCCACAAATACTGCACCAAATTTAATATAAATTAATGGGTTTTATGGCAATAAGGTTGATTAAAGGATAAAAATGACCCTTAACGAGTTATAAATAATTTTATTGTGAAAAAAATATATTCATAATAGCAATCGTTCTAATGTTAAACTAAAAAACACCTATGAAAAAACACTTTTTATTAATAGCTCTGGCATATGTAAACACAATGTTTGCATCAGAAAACAAAGATTCTATTGAGTTTTTAGGAACCAAAAAAAATGCGATTGGGATATTTAGTAATACCTTAATGCATGGAGCAATATTTGGAAGCACTATTTTTGATCCCTTTAAAGTATCTTATGAGCATATCATGCCTATATATTATAGAGACCCATTTCAATCATATAACGATTTATTTAACAATAAGTTTACTCATGGATTCCTGGGGGGGATTTTATACAGAAGGACTCATTCAAAACATACGTATAGATTTGGATTTATAATAAGTAATTTTTATGTTGAAGCCAATTATGGGGATAAAATTGAACAAGACACTGTGAATATTCAAAAAAGCTATTCTTTAAGTTCTACAAAAAATATTATTCAAATGGGTATTCAAAAAAACAAGGTTTTAACAAAACGAGTAAATATAAATTATGGATCGGATATAAATTTTATGCATATAAATGCAAGTAATATGTTTTATAACAAAGTGGAATATTACGATACATTATCTTTAAACTATTACGTAAAAGATATATTAATAAACTACAGTTATAAAACGAATGGATACGGAATAGCCATAAAACCATTTGTAGGCATCGATTATTATTTGAGCAAACGTTGGTTTATTTCTACTGAATTATCCATGTTTTTTACCGGTGCAATTGGAACATCAAAAATATACAATCATAGAGAATATGATTTTAACTCAACTATTGCTCATGATTTGCTAGGCGATGAGTATTCTGAGCCAATTCTTCAAAACACTTGGTCTTCTGTCTATTTCAAAACATCCCTAAGATCTTTCACGCAAAACATCTCTATACATTATTGTTTTTAAACCAAATAAACACTATTTTGGCGTTTATGCTAAAAATAATTGTATTAGGAAAGCACAAAAAAAGTTATATTCAGGAGGGGGTAGAAGATTATTTAAAAAAGTTAAAAAAATATACCTCCCTTGAATTTATTGTTTTAAAAGATGCTAGCGGCAACTTGCCTGTAGCAACCATTCAAAAAAAAGAAGAGGAAATTTTACTTCATCATTTACCTGCCAATGCATTGTTAATTCTATTAGATGAACGCGGAAGCGAATATAATTCTAAAGAATTCTCCGTTATACTTCAACAAGTATTAGTTCAGTTTTCAAATAAAACTATTTGCTTTGTTATTGGAGGTTCATACGGATTTTCTGAAGAACTCAAGAAAAAAGCGCATCTCAAAATATCTCTCTCTAAACTCACCTTTTCTCATCAATTAGTACGTCTAATATTATTGGAACAATTATACAGAGCTTTTTCTATTTTAAAAGGAGACTCGTATCATCATGAGTAATTTGGTTTATGTTTTGTTGCCATTTCCAGGCCGAACAGACCATATCTTGTAAGGAATACTTAGGATACCACTGCAATTTTTTATTGGCTTTAGTTGAATCTGAATATATTGCCATAACATCTCCGGCTCTACGAGAAGATATCTTATAAGGAACATCTACCTGATTAAATTCTTTAAATGCATGAATAATTTCTAAAACACTTACCCCTTCTCCGGTACCTAAATTAAAGTATTCGCAATTGTTTTCTTCCTTAGCTTTTATCATATAATCTAATGCATTAATATGTGCTAAAGCTATGTCACTTACATGTACATAATCTCTAATACAGCTTCCATCTCGAGTTGGGTAATCAGATCCAAATACTTCTACATAAGGAATTAATCCTGCAGCGGCATTGCAAATTACAGGCATTATATTATTGGGTTTATTTATTGGCAACTCCCCATTTTTACCTGAAATATGTGCTCCAACAGGATTAAAATAACGTAGCAAAACTGCTTTTAATGAAGGATTTGTTTTATAAAAATCTCGAATTATTTGCTCGCCCATATTTTTTGTATGGGCATAGGGAGATAAGGGATTGGTAGGGGTTTTTTCGGATACCGGTAATTGCTCTATATCTCCGTATATTGAACAAGAGGATGAAAAGACAAAATATGGGATTGAAAAATGTTGTATCGCTTCTAATACGTTTAAAAGTGATTCCATATTATTTCTGTAATATACTAATGGATTATTTACGGAATCATTAACCGCTTTAAATGCCGCAAAATGTATAATTCCTTGTATATCATTATGTTTTTGCATAAAAGAAAAAAGAGCATCTTTCATACATAAATCCAAGTTAAGATACTCTATTTTTTTGCCTGAAATTTCTTGTACTCGTTGATATGTTTGTGAAAAAGAATTGGAATAATTATCTATAGAAATTGGTTGAAAATTTGTTTTTTCAAACATTTCAAGTATTGTATGCGATCCAATATATCCGGATCCTCCGGTAATAAGAATTTTCATTATTTTTTTCGTTTAACAAAAGCTAATGCAGCCGGGATTAAAGATACAAATATGATGATAATGGCTATTTTAGAAACATTATCTTTAACGATTGAGAATTGGCCTAAAAAATACCCTCCGATAATAAATAACGTTACCCATACAATTCCTCCTAATAAGGTTGAGGTAATAAATTTACCGTAATTCATCTTACCTACCCCTGCAACAAAAGGAACAAAAGTTCTTATGATAGGAGCAAAACGGCTTAAAAACACCGTCATTTTTCCATGTTTTTCGAAATATTGTTGAGTTTGTATTAAATATTTTTTATTTATGAATTTAAATTTTTCGGGGTCAAATACTTTAGGCCCTAAATATCTTCCGATTTGATAATTCACGAAATTTCCTAAAAAAGCTGCAATAATAAGTATTACAATCAACGTAAAAATGTTAAACAAACCAGCTCCACATAATATTCCTAAAAAAAACAACAGGCTATCTCCGGGCAAAAATGGTGTAATAACCAACCCCGTTTCGCAAAAAATAATTAAAAAAAGTATTAAATACATCCAGTTCCCATAGATGGGGATCATAGCCTCTAAATGTTTATCCACATGTAACACAAAATCGATTGCCTGCGTAATTAATTCTACAAATTCTGGCATACTTTTTTTTTCAAATATCTGATTAAATAATGAATATTTCAATCAAATTGTAGAATCTTTAGTGTAAATTATAGAGTTTATGTTTTAGCTTTTACCTCTGCATAATTATTAAAATTATATTAAATGTGTTTGGATGAATTTATATTAATTCATGCTATTCTAATGGAAATTTTATAATTTAGCGTACATTATGGGACAACATATAGCAATAGCAGGAAATATTGGATCGGGAAAAACAACCTTAGCTCAATTATTAGCGAAACATTATCATTGGGATTTATTGCTCGAAGAACTCGACAATAACCCGTACATAAATGATTTTTATACTGATATGCAACGGTGGTCATTTAACCTCCAAGTGTATTTTTTAAATATGCGTTTTAATCAGGTATTAGAAATCCGTAATAATGAAAAATCGGTAATTCAAGACCGAACAATATACGAAGATGCGTATATCTTCGCTCCTAACTTACACTCTATGAGCTTAATGAGTACTAGAGACTTCGAAAATTATTTCTCTTTGTTTCATTCTATGGAACAGTTTATTAAAGCCCCTGACTTATTAATCTATTTAAAAGCAAGTGTCCCAAAATTAGTCAATCAAATACAAAAACGAGGCAGGGAGTATGAAGAGTCTATCCGCTTAGATTATTTAAAAAAATTAAACGAACGTTATGAGTCTTGGATATCAACCTATAATAAAGGGAAATTACTCATTATCGATGTAGACGACAATAACTTCCCCGAAGAAGCGGAAGACTTAGGGAAAATAATTCGCAGAGTAGATGCTGAATTATTTGGATTGTTTTAATTGTTTTTGTGTCTCTAAGGCATCTCAGTTATAGGCATAACTCATCCACTTTTTAGTTTCATTTTTTCGAAGAGTTATTAAATTATAAGCAACCTTTTTTATTTTTTTCGATTATTAATTCAATATTATTTTGGTATGCATTATAAATATTATCTCATTTTAGGGTGGTTATTTTTATTCTTTTCTATAAAAGCTCAATTGCCACAACCGGATTATATTTATTACATGAGTAATACTACCATATATAATCTAAATACTACAACGAATGTGTCTACGGTAAATAGCATTACACTTCCTACTAATGCTTCCGGATTGGCTATTAACCGAAATTTTTACTCAACAACTCCGGCCTATACATTTTATACTACTGTAATGGGTAAATACTTTTACTATGACGGAACAAACTGGATTAACACTTGGCATGACGCTGAAACCGTAAATATTGGAGGAGCAGAAACTTATATTTACGGATACGTAGGAAGTAATGGTGAAATATACAGATACAATGGAATTTCTAACGATGTTTTAATTATTACCTTAGGAGGCGGAGTAGGACCTTATGATATTGTTGGGGATAATGCCGGAAATTTTTTTGTATTAAACTCTTTAGCAAATACTTTAACACAATACGACCCTTTAGGAAACGTTTTAAGTGTTTATAATCTGATTGGTTTTCCTTCCGGTTCTATTGGAGGTGGGTTTGCCTTTTTAAATGGCAAATTCTATTCTACCATAAATAGTAACTCATACTGGGGAAATATTTCGGGCACCTCCATACAATATATGGGGCCTATCTCTTTATTAGCAGGACCAAGTGATTACGCAAGCTTTCCGGTAAGTATTAATTCTTCTATAAGTTATACAGGTATTTGTTTTACTGACACTACATTTTTTACTTCTTCTGTTGTACCGGCTCCCGACTCAGTACTATGGGATTTTGGAGTTCCGGGCATTTCTACGGACACTAG
>CAZEIM010000030.1:4616-32249 GCA_964512145.1 uncultured Flavobacteriales bacterium | reverse complement strand
CTAGTGTCCGTAGAAATGCCCGGAACTCCAAAATCCCATAGTACTGAGTCGGGAGTAGTATCAAAATAAGCTGTAAATTCGGTAGAGTCTCCTAAACATAAAAATTGATAATCAAACTCTGACTCACAATCTAAACTATTCGCTAAATCAATTACTTCGGATGGGATAAAAGAATAAGTAGTTTTTTCTATATATTGACGAGGAGTTACACCACTGCCGTCAGGATCTCCAGCATTCGCCTCAACAGGCCCTACATATATATATCCTACAGAAGATATGGCTGCGCCAGCTGCTTGAGCAATAGGATCTGTCCACCATGGGAAAACATGAACTACCGCAAATTTTGCGTCTCTAGTTACTTTAAAGGCATTATATACTTCAAAAGGATCAGTCGGATTAGTAGAACTAATTAATGCAGATCCAAAAGTACCCCATGAATCTCTAGAACCATCGGTTAAAATTAATACCCCTAACTTAGCAGAAGGAGATTGGTTGAGTGTTTTTTGAGGACTCACAATTTCGGGATCAAAAATACCATCTAAGGCCTTTCCTACTAAAATCATAGATTCGGACAAATAATCTCCCATCCCAACCTGAGCTTGTCTTTCTACGTAATTTTTAGCAACAATAGGGTCGCTAGTAAAATCACTTTCAATATAAATTCTAGGATCTAAACCCTCCATACCATAATGAACTACAGAAACACGAGTGCCGGGAGTTAAAAATAACTGATCTATTAAATCATCTACACTTTGCTTAATAGTAGGCCAATTTACTGTTAAATTCATTGAACCACTATTATCTAATACTATAATAATGTCCCTATTGCACATAGCGGCATAGGAAATATTAAAAGAATATAGTGAATAAAAAATGCTAAGTATAAATGCAAAATAGTATTTTTTGAAAATATTCATTTTTCAGAGATTTTAATTATTGAACGAATAAAATTTAAAAGGTTGCCTATATTTTAAATAAAAAATAACAAATGCAAAAATAATTTTTTTATTTAAAAAAATTATGAATTAATAAGTGACTGTAAAATAATATTAGCAGAATTCCCATCTCCAAACCAATCTTTATTTATTTGTGGTTTAGGTTTAGAAATCATAGATTGAAATGATTTAATAATATTTTCGTACTCACATCCTGCTAACATACTTACATGGTTATTCGTTAATTCAAGCCATTCGGTTTGATCTCTCAAAATAATACTATTTTTTAAAAAATAGTAGGCTTCTTTTTGTAAACCACCACTGTCGGTAACTACTAAAGTACAATGCTTAATTAATTCAAGTATATCAAAATACCCAACAGGGTCAATGATGACGCAGTTAGTTGAAATACCATGTAATTGCATAAGTTTTTTAGTTCGGGGATGCAATGGAATAATTACTGGGTTTATAGCATGAATATAATCTAAAGCACGAAATATATTTTTTAGCTTTATAGGATCATCGGTGTTTTCTTGCCTGTGAATCGTAGATAAAACAAATGATTTATCGTGCAATTCTAATTCAGAAATGATTTTTGATTTATTTTTTGAAATTGCCCCATAATACAATGCAGCATCAAACATAATATCTCCTGTTTTAATGATGTTCACGTTAAAATATTTAAAACCTTCATGTTCTAAATTATTGATAGCTGTAGAGGTAGGACAAAATAAATAATCGGATATTCTATCGGTAAGTATTCTGTTAATTTCCTCTGGCATTTGCATGTTAAATGACCTTAATCCCGCTTCTATATGAGCTACGGGAATATGTATTTTTTTGGCCGCTAGTGCGCCTGCTAAGGTTGTATTTGTATCTCCATATACCAACACCATATCCGGTTTTTGTTCAAGTAATATTTTTTCTATTCCCTCAAGCATTCTTCCGGTCATCGCTCCGTGACTTAAGGAATTAATATCCAGCGTAAAATGAGGCTTAGGAATATCCATTTCTTCAAAAAATATATCGGACATTTTAGAGTCAAAATGTTGCCCGGTATGTATAATAACTTCATCTATAGAGTGGTTATCCCTAATTAACCTGCTAAGCACAGCCGCTTTAACAAACTGAGGCCTAGCTCCTACCACTGTAATTATTTTCATGGTATATATATTTTTTTAAAAAATCTGATTTGTAATTTTTGAATAATGACATGAATATCTTCGGAAGGTTTAAGCACGACTAAAAGAATAAAAAATATTGCAGTAGAAATGATCGATTTTAATAATACAGAATATATAATATTCTCAATACTAAAAGGCCAAAAATGCATCCCAATAAAAGGCATAAGAAATACCATGCACGCTTTAAACATATCTTTAGATACAAAAGGGAACATACCTAATTTTTTATATAAATATATAATTCTCAAAATATTATAAAGCATTAATGTTAATGCCGTAGCAATGGCTGCTCCTGTAATTCCAAAAATGGGGATTAATATAAAATTTGTTGCAATTGTACAAATAGCTAAAAAAATGGCAGAATATGTTTCGAAAGAATAAAATTTTGAAACGGCTAAAATTTGTCCGTTAACACCGGTAGCCATATCAAATAATTTACCCATTGCTAAAAAAAAAGCCACGTATTTTATAGAGGAATATGATGTACTTAGTATAGAGATATATTCATCAATGGAAGCCCAAATTACTATAAAAATATATCCTCCAGTTATAAATAAATTAATACTGCTTTTATGATAAATTTTTTGAATTTCTGAGAAATTTTTCTCCCTCCATAATCTTGATATTACCGGAAAAACTATACCTCCTAGCGATGTTAAAGGAATATACATAACATTGCTTATATACATACTAACTGCATAAATAGAAATATAATCTAGTCCTAAATACGATCCAATCATTAACTGATCTATATTTCCAACAATGGTAAAGGTAACTCCCGATAAAATACTAAACAAAGAGTATTTGGTAATATAACGTACAAGTTTTCTTTTGTACACTTTTTTATTCACCTTCCAGTGGATTTGTTTTAAATAAAAGGCATAAGCCAAAAGTAAGAATACATTTATCCCATAAGCTCCTACAAACGAATAAATAAATATAGTAAAATCAATATATCCATAGTAATACAGGACTACTTCTATACACCAAATAATTCTTAATAAAACCGTTCGTAAGAAATTTTGAACTACCGTTTTTAAAAGAGCAGAAAGATAACTTTCTAGCAATGAACAGTATAAAACTAAAAAAGAAATTATCGCACCTAATTCATAATGCTGAATTAATAGTGTAGCATTTGATTGATAATATTGTAGAATAAAATCTTTAAATATAAAATACAAGGATGTAATAAGGACAAACCCGAACAAAGGGATAAGCATCATAAATAGAAAAAAACCATGATTCTTTTTATCTTCTGTTTTAAAAAACGGGAAAAACTTTTGAATACTTCTGGGTATTCCTAACATAGAAAATTGAGCAAAAATAGCTGATATGGATACTAAAATTCGGGTAAGTCCAAATTCTTCCATACTAAGCATTTTGGGAAAAAGTAAAGAAACATTTATGTACCCTAAAACAATACCAAAATAGTTTATGGCTAAATTTTGAATTGATTGTTTCTTAATGACACCCATTCTGATTAGCTCATATTAAAGATGCTTCCACCCTTTTGCTTTTAATTGAATGGCTACCCCGGATTTAGTAATAAGATGATTTCCGGAACTTTGCTCTTGAATATGACCAATAATATGCACTTTTTTTTCATCTTTTATTTTATCATAATCTTTTTGAGATATTGTAAATAAAAGTTCGTAATCTTCTCCTCCATTCAACGCACAAATTAAGGGTTCAATATTTAATTCCTCTGCAACTTTAATCGTTTCATAATCTATGGGGATTTTTTCTTCATATAATGCACACCCCTTTTTTGAGGCATCACAAATATGAAGTATTTCGGATGAAAGCCCATCTGAAATATCTATCATCGAGGTAGGAACAACCTTTTTTTGATATAACATTTCTATGATATTTTTTTTAGCTTCAGGTTTTAATTGTCGCTCTAGTACGTATTCATAGCCAGATAAATCGGGTTGTATCAATTTATTTTCTTCAAATATTAATCGCTCACGCTCTAAAATTTGTAAACCGGCATACGCCCCACCTAAATCTCCGCTTACACACAATAAATCATGTTCTTGAGCTCCGCTTCTATAAACAGGAGTATCTGTTTCTCCAATAGCAGTAATACTAATAACTAAACCCGATGAAGAAGATGTAGTATCTCCTCCTACTAAATCAACATTATAATATTTACATGCTAAATGAATGCCCTCATATAATTCTTCAATTGCTTCAACTGAAAATCTATTAGATACCGCAATACTCACAATAATTTGTGTAGGAATTCCATACATGGCATATATATCGGATACATTTACAACAACAGACTTATACCCTAAGTGCTTTAAAGGTGTATAGGATAAATTAAAATGTATATTCTCGGCTAATATATCACTACTAACCAATATGTTTTTTTTAGCCGGTGAAATGACTGCTGCATCATCCCCAATACCAAAAACAGTTGTTGGATGGTATAAAGTTACCTTTTCTGCAATTTTTTGGATTAGTCCAAATTCACCGATAGCACTTAATTCGGTTCTATTGTCATCGTTATTTTGAATCATATTTGGTTATTGATTGATATGCGTGATAATTAAATTGTGAACCTGTCCATGCATGTAATAACTTGCCATTTTTAATAAGTTTGAAATGAGGATAACTAAATCCTGCCATTTCAGGGAACTTTTCATTTTCAAGATAAAAATAAGGTAAATCGTTGTGCGTAGCATTTCTAAATTTTTTTATATACTCTTCGGTGCCCCAGTATACAATATGTATTTTTAATGCTTGAGGATGGTGATTTACAATTTGTTGTAAACGTATGGCAGAAATTTTACAAAAACCACACCCAGTACTAAAAAACGCTACTAATGTAGGTTCGTTTGAATTATTAAGTACTGGAAAATGCGACAATAATGTATCGGTTTGTTGGAGCAAAATATCATCTTTGCTTGAGTTTTGTGAAAAATCTTGTGGATATACCGGATTTAAAATAAATGGCAATAAAAAAAGAAGTATTATGCCAATAATCCAAATAATTTTTAGCCAAAAAGGTATTTTGTATTTATTTAAATAATTTGAAAGGTTATCTTGAAAAAAGATATATATTAAAGTTAAAACAGATATTAAAACCATGTATAAGATATGGTGTAATGGTTCTGGAAACTTAAATAACCCTGAATAATACGATGTATTTTGTAAAAACAATATATCTGCCCAGGCAATTAAACACAATATAAACACCCAATATTTTAACCACGATTTATTTATTGGAAAAACGATTAGGAGGGTTGTTGAAAAAATTAAGCCAATAAATATTCTTATCATGATGGGAGTCAAAAACCAGTGAATAGGGAAAATAGCGTAAAATGTAGTTTCAGCAATTTCTATCGGATATAGTGTATTAAACCCCAAATAAAACCACGATAATGCAAGGATAATTTTTACTGTAAATATGGTGATAATAAGAATGTTTTTCATGAAATTTATTTTAGTTCGCAAGTCCATACAAAACTTCCTATCGTAATTTCATTGTTTTCACAAACTTCATCGGCTTGTTTTTTGGTAACATGGGTAATTTCATAATCTTTAGTTAAAGTAACTCCTGTATCTCCTGTATATGTACAAGTGCAAATTCGATCTTTTTTACATGCAAATAACAGCATAAAGGTTAAAATTGGTAAAAATTGTTTTATCATAAACTATATAATATTTAATAAATGGTACATTCAATGATATTAGAATTTTGAAGTTTATTAATATCAGAACCTATAAATTGTATGCTATAATTCCCTGGAATATCAATCTCGTAAAATTCTTTTAAATCAATAGTTACACTTAGATGTTTTTTGGGTCCTACTTTAACATAATCTTTTGGTGTAGGCTCTGGGCGTTTTATTTGTAATCCAGTATATGCTATTCTTTGGGCATTTAACAATACTAAAAAAGCATCTGAAGACATATCTTCAAGCGGTGTCTGCCAAGGGCAAAAAAACATATCCGATTCCATTTCGTTATGTACTTCAAAAGTAATAAATAACTTTTCTTTGGCTGAAATAATTCTAGAAGATGCCTGTATTTTTACCCGTACACTGTCTTTCACTTGAGATATCACTTCAATAGGAAACAAATATATTAATATTACGCTTAAAATTATTTTTTTCATAGTTACAAGGATCTATTTAGTGTAAAACAAATTCTATGGATTTGTCAAGCATTCTTTTTCCGTTTACCATAAAATTTAAAGCGTGTATCCCAGGATAATAGGTTCGTGTGGTGATTGGTTTAAAACTATGTTTTTTAACTATTTTAATGGATGTATTGGGTAAAATTATTCGTTCGCTAATCTTAAATACTTTTGAACTATATTTACCACTGTTTAATAAAAACAATATTTCATATTCTATTCTGATTTTCTTCGTTGTATTTTCCTGATTAAATATAACCCCTTCAAAATAAAGACTATCCCCCACTGCTACCTTCGTATTATGTATTTTGAATTCATGACAAAAAATGTTTTCAGATGAAATATTAAAATACGTTAAAATTTCGGGATTGGCTTTTTTAAGTAATGTTCGAGCACCATGTTTAATTATTTTATCCGTATTTTGTCCTAAACCCTGCCAGTTTTTAGCGATAGTAAGAAATAGTTGAGGATGACTTTTTGAAATATCGTTTAAACAATTTGCAACGCTTCTTCGAACATACTCGGAAGAGTCGGTTTTTAAATTTTCTAAAATAGGTAAAACTAACTCGGGGTTACGACTTAGTTCGGGTACCGCCATGGCCCATGGAAGCTTAGGCCGACTCCCTTCGCTGGAAAGCCTTCGAACGTGTTCATTGGGATCTTTAGACCATTTTATCATTTCTTGTAACATTCGATGTGTATCCTGAATTAAAAATGGTCTAACGGCAAATTCACAACTGGTAAAATGCGTGATTTTTCGAAAAGTTTGGACAGAAATTTCGAAATGGGTAAGTCCAAATTGTTGAATATAATCGGGTAAAAACATATATTCTAAGCTTTGGTGAGTAACCTGTTTCAAGGTGAGTAACTCTGTAATTTGAATAATTGATTCACAGGCCTTTTCAAAGGATTTAGGCAAGTAAAAAGATAATACTGTTGAAAGATGACGCATCCTTTGTTTTAACTCCATTGAATACCATGAATCGGAAAAAACTTCCTGAGTAAAGGTACGAGCGTTAAATGTTGAGCTTATTTGGCTATATACATCGCAAAAAAGTTGAATAAATTCCTCAGAATATCTATCTTTTAATAATGTACTCAATTTAAAGGCATATTGTCAATTAAACGAACATCTCCCATATATGCAGCAACGAAAGCTCGGACTTTTTCTGATTTATTTTGTACCGGTTGTAATGTTTCACTATTGGCAATTGTAAAATAATCAAGTGAAAACATGACATGATCTGTTATGCGTTGTTTTGCTCTATTTTCAAGTTCTTGAACAGAAAGTATTTGAAAATTATTTACACATTCCATTAAAACGTTATACAATAAAGAGGCATTTTGTCTTTGCTCATTACTTAATCGCATATTTCTAGAACTCATAGCCAACCCGTCTTGTTCTCGAATTGTTGGACATCCAATAATTTCAATATCTGGGTATAATCCAGAACTCATATATTTTATAATAGCCAATTGCTGAAAATCTTTCTCTCCAAAATATGCCCTGTTGGGTTTAATAATCCCAAACAAAGCATCTACAATGGTAATAACTCCCTCAAAATGACCAGGTCTATATGCTCCTTCCATCACTTGTGCTATACTTCCTAATTGAATATCTAACGTTTTTAATCCGCTTGGATACATTTCTTGTACGGAAGGCAAAAACAGTACGTCACACTTCTTCTGTTTTAGTATTTCAATATCTTTATCTAATGTAATGGGATACTTATCAAAATCGTTTGAATTATTAAATTGCGTGGGATTAACGAAAATTGAAGTGATGGTTAATGCATTTTCTGAAACTGATTTTTGAATTAAAGCAGCATGCCCTTGGTGTAAAGCACCCATGGTTGGTACAAATCCTGTGTTTATGTTTTTATAATCATTTAAAAAACTTTTAACATCTGATATTTTTGTAAAAATATGCACAGGATTGCTTTTAGCGTATTCTATCAACAGACTTTACCAACTCATCGTCTTTTTTAATAGAACGATTCGATAATACATTAAATATAACCGACACTAAAGGCAACAAGAGTATTAAAATATAAAATTCTCTTTGAATATATGGGCTTTTAAATAATTTAAATAATAAGTAAATCCAAATTATAATACTTGAAACAATTAACCAGCGATTAAATTTAATCTGCAACATACGTTTCTTGTATAAGAAAATGATAAATAATTGATCAACTGCAAAAATTATATAAATTAAATACATGTTTCTGGCAAATGATTGCAAATCTTTAGTAATATTATACAGTTCAATAAATTGTATAGCACAAAAAACATGAATACATGCAGCTACTAAAAGGTAAATAGTTTGTATTCTCTGTAACATTTTTTAATATATTTTAAAAAAAATTTTGTTCAATTAAATTCAATTTGTAAAATTGCATAAACTTTTTTACTTCTCCTACGCTCTTCATTATAAAATTATCATAATATATTTTTTGTTGATTTTAATTTTTGCAAGTACGAATGAAAAATAAAAAATGCTTTTCGATTTTTTAAAAACACGTTATCACTTCGTTTTTATTAGACATTATAATCAAATACGTTAATATAATAAATAATCATAATTAGTATCAGAATGGATGAATTAGAAGATTCAAATGACAAAAAAGGTAAGACCAGAAAAAGAATTGTTCGAAAAGTGTCTGAAAAAATAGCCGGTGACGATGCAAAATCCGATTCAGTTAAACCTGAAAAACAAAAAGCTGTAGAAACAAAAGCAGAACCAGAGATTGTTTTAGTAGAAAACACCAACAACATTCCTGAAGAAATTAAACATAAAACTGAGGAAAGCAAACAAATATCCATAACCTTAGAAGAAGACCAAAAATCTGTTACCAAAGAAATTTCGACTGATACAATTGCAAAACAAGATATAATATCTAACCAAACTACAGCTCAACCATTGCCTGTTGTTGAAATAAAAAGAGAGGAGCCCGAATACAATTTTGATGGTATTGTTTCTAGTGAAGGTGTACTGGAAATTATGCCAGATGGGTACGGTTTTATTAGATCCTCCGATTATAATTATTTGTCATCACCAGATGATGTGTACGTATCTCAAGCTCAGATTAAACTTTTTGGATTAAAAACGGGTGATACTATTAGAGGAACCATAAGACCCCCTAAAGAAAACGAAAAATATTTTCCCTTAGTAAAAATTGAGAGAATTAATGGTCGAAATCCTGAAGAAGTTAGAGATAGAATTCCATTTGATTATCTTACCCCATTATTTCCTCACGAAAAATTTAGATTATCGGGCTATAAAGGTGACTCATTATCAACAAGAATTGTAGATATGTTTGCCCCTATTGGTAAAGGGCAACGAGGTTTAATTGTCGCTCAACCTAAAACCGGTAAAACAGAATTATTAAAAGAAATAGCTAATGCCATCGCTTATAACCATCCCGAAGCATATTTAATGGTATTACTGATTGACGAAAGACCAGAAGAAGTAACAGACATGGCAAGAAGCGTTAAAGCGGAGGTTATATCTTCTACTTTTGATGAACCCGCTGAACGTCATGTAAAAATATCAAATATCGTATTAGAAAAAGCCAAACGATTAGTTGAATGTGGTCATGATGTGGTTATATTGCTCGATTCCATTACTCGTTTAGCTAGAGCGTATAACACTGTATCTCCTGCTTCCGGAAAAGTTTTAACCGGTGGGGTTGATGCCAATGCTTTACACAAACCTAAACGTTTTTTTGGAGCAGCTAGAAAAATAGAAAATGGAGGATCTCTTACTATTATTGCTACTGCTTTAATTGATACTGGTTCAAAAATGGACGAAGTAATTTTTGAAGAGTTTAAAGGTACCGGAAACATGGAATTACAGCTCGATAGAAAACTTTCTAATAGAAGAATTTTCCCTGCCATTGATATTATTTCATCGAGTACCAGAAGAGATGACTTGTTATTAGACAAAGAATCCTTGCAAAGAATTTGGATCTTACGTAAACATTTAGCAGATATGAATCCCCTAGAAGCTATGGAATTTTTATTAGATAGAATGAAGTTTACTATGAGCAATGAAGAATTTTTAATTTCTATGAACGGATAAATTTGTTAATTTTATCCCATGGATAAAAACTCTATAAATTATAGCGATAGTGATATTTATAAGTTAGATATATTATCCATATTAATAGCCTACATTGTATCCTTTTTTTTTATAGTACGAGATTTTTTTGTTTTTTTTGATAAAGGATTACATATTGTTTTTTTAATTACCATCTCAGCATGGATATTTTACAGCAACACGGTAGTAGATAATATTTTTCATAATAGAAGAATCCGATATTTATTGGTTGCAGACAACTTTATTAAAATATTTTCCTTAACGTTAATTACAGTTTTGGCATATTCAGCCATTTTTGAACTTAGTAAAGCAAAATATTTCATTTACTCTGGATTTATTTGGCTTTTGATTATTGGATTAATTAATCGATTAATTTATGTAAATATAATTCGCCAAAAACGCAAAGGTGGAGCCGATTTAAAAACAATTGCCATAGTAGGAGTAAATGAATTTACCATAAGCTTTGCAAAAGAAATATCGGAACATCCGGAATATGGTTATAGGGTTATGGGGTTTTTTGATTACGATCCTGAACAAAAAAATAAAAAAGATAATTTATTGTTGATGGATCAACTCTATAAATTCCTCATAAAAAAAAGAATAGATGAGGTATATATTTCTACCCCTATATATAATGATTACTACATTAAAGGTCTATCAAGATATTGCTATATCAATGAAATAAAAGTGAGTTTTATCAATGAATTTATTTATTATATCAACCGAAAATTTGCACAACTCGAAATTGATTATCATGGTCCTACTCCTATAATAAGTATTAAAGAAGAATCTTTAGACAGAAGAGTCGGAATGGTTTCGAAAAGAATTTTCGATATTTTGGGAGCTGTAATTGCCATCGTATTTATTATGTCTTGGCTTTACCCTATTATTGCCATTTTAATTAAATTAGATTCTCGAGGCCCTGTTTTATTTAAACAGTTGCGTTCCGGAATAAATAACAAGCCATTTTATTGTTTCAAGTTTAGAACTATGGTAGTTAACAAAGAAGCCGACAATAAACAAGCAGAAAAAAACGACCCAAGAATTACAAAAATCGGGGCCTTCTTAAGAAAAACAAGTTTAGATGAACTTCCACAAATTTTTAATGTGCTTATTGGGGATATGTCTATTGTAGGACCTAGGCCTCATATGTTGCAACACACTAAAGCCTATTCAAAATTAATCGATTCGTTTATGATAAGGCACTGGATAAAACCAGGAATAACAGGCTTAGCGCAAGCAAAAGGATTTCGAGGCGAAACAAAAGATTTATCCCAAATGCATAACAGAGTTCATATGGACTTATTATACCTTAGAAATTGGTCTCTATGGCTTGATTTTAAAATTTTTGTAAGTACTATTTGGGGTATTATTTCTCAAAAAAACAAAGGGTTTTAAAAATTTATCGATACTTTTTTGCTAAATACTAGCCTTAAAAGAAATATTTACCTGCACATAATTTTTTGTTGGATAATAGTTTTATATAAAACGGAATAGCTCATACACTAATGCATTTAAAAATCATACAAAATCTCTATGCATTTAATATTTAATTAACAAACAATAACACAAAATATGTCTTGCGTAAAAAAAAAATACGACTTTTGTGTTTTTAGTATTTTATGCAATATTTAATCATAGCTCTTCAACTCATTACTAGCTTATCAATATTAGTAGTTATCCACGAATTAGGTCATTTTATACCCGCTAAATTATTTAAAACTAAAGTAGAGAAGTTTTACCTTTTTTTCGATCCTTGGTTTTCATTGTTTAAAATTAAAAAAGGTGAAACAGAATATGGTGTTGGTTGGTTGCCTTTAGGTGGCTATGTAAAAATTGCCGGTATGGTAGATGAATCTATGGATAAAGAACAACTTAACAAACCGATGGAATCATGGGAGTTTAGAGCAAAACCCACATGGCAAAGACTTATTATTATGGTAGGAGGTGTAACCATGAATGTATTGTTGGCTTTTTTAATTTATGGCTTTACACTATACACATGGGGTGAAGAATATATTTCGGTAGAAGGAGCCAAATATGGAGTTGTTTGCGATTCGGTATTGATAAATAATGGTTTTAAAAATGGAGATAAAATAGTATCCGTTGAAGGAGATAAACCTGAAACTTTCCAAGAAATTAGCAAAAATATACTCATTCATGAAGCCCGAAATTTAAAAATCGAAAGAAATGGACAATTAATAGATATTGTACTGCCTCAAAATATACAGAATACATTGCTTGAAAATAATGTAAAAATGTTATTTACACCAGCAGTTCCATTTATTTGTGATAGTATATTACCCAATACCCCTGCCTCTAACTCCGATATTAAAGTAGGCGATCAAATAATTGGAATTAATAATATAGAAACTCCTTTTTTTCAAAATTTTGCTCAAGAAATATCAAAACATACCGAAAAAGAAGTTTCTATTAAAATACTTCGGCAAGGAGACACGCTTTCTATCCCTATGACTGTGGCAAAAAATGGAAAAATTGGAGTAGGAAATAAAGACCCCGAAGAATATTTAGATTTTAAAACCATTGAATATACATTACCCGCAGCATTTTCAAGAGGGATTGCTAAAAGTATCGGCACCATTGTTACACAAGCTGCTTCCTTAAAACTCTTATTTTCTAAAACCGGGATTCAGCAAGTGGGTGGATTTGGTGCTATTGCCAGTTTGTTTAGCCCAACATGGGAATGGAGAATATTTTGGGAAATGACGGCTCTTATCTCATTATTATTGGCCTTTATGAATATTTTACCTATACCTGCATTAGATGGAGGTCATGTAGTGTTTTTATTATATGAAATGGTTACGGGTCGAAAACCCAATCAAAAGGTGTTGGAATATGCACAAATTGTAGGCATGGTCATCTTATTTTCGCTGATGATATATGCAAATGGAAACGATTTATTTAAATTATTTAATAAATAAGGTATATGCATTATATAGTGTTATGCTCATTTTTTAGTTTGTTTTTTTGTTGTAAAAGTCAAAAAGACACTAGTGTTCATCAAAAATTGAGCGATTCTACATTAAAAGAAACTATTTCTTTCTTCAGCATTGGCGAAGGTATTAACAGAAATGCCTTAGAAGAATTTGAAAAATTTATGGAAGTAACCAACCAAAAATATAACCAAACGCTTTTCTCCGAAAAAAAGCACTGGGGAAGAGAAGGAGAAATAAACATTGATATTTATATTGGATTCCTTAAAAATAAAGATCGAGATAAACTTTTGGAGCAAATTAAAGAATTTTGTAAAAAAAATAATTTAGTTCGGTTATTGGAACCTTTAGAAAAAAATTAAAGATAATAAACACTCTTAATCAAATTTTGTTACGCTAATAAAATATGTCTATGATATTTAAATTAACAGAAGAACAACTATCTGTTCGGGATGCAGCCAGAAATTTTGCACAACAAGTTCTTAAGCCTGGTGTAATTGAAAGAGATGAACACCAACGCTTTCCTTCTGAAGAAATAAAGCAATTAGCCGAACTTGGTTTTTTAGGAATGATGGTTGACCCAAAATACGGAGGAAGTGGCATGGATACTGTTTCTTATGTTCTAGCTATGGAAGAAATATCTAAAATAGATGCCTCTACTTCGGTGGTTATGTCTGTAAATAATTCATTAGTATGTTGGGGTTTAGAAAAATTTGGCAACGAAGAACAAAAACAGAAATACTTAGTTCCTTTGGCAAAAGGAGAAAAAATTGGAGCATTTTGTTTATCCGAACCAGAAGCAGGTAGTGATGCTACTTCACAAAAAACCACCGCTATAGATTGTGGAGATTATTATTTATTAAACGGAACTAAAAATTGGATTACCAATGGAGGTAGCGCTTCGGTATATTTAGTAATGGCTCAAACAGATGCCGAAAAAGGACATCATGGAATTAATTGTTTAATTGTAGAAAAGGGTATGCCAGGGTTTACGGTTGGCCCTAAAGAAAATAAACTGGGGATTCGAGCATCCGATACTCATACGCTTCAGTTTCAAGATGTAAAAGTTCCTAAAACAAATCGAATAGGAGAAGATGGATTTGGGTTTAAATTTGCTATGAAAACATTAGAAGGGGGTAGAATTGGTATTGCAGCCCAAGCATTGGGTATTGCCAGTGGTGCATATGAATTAGCTCTAGAATACTCAAAAGTACGAAAAGCATTTGGTAAAGAAATCAGTAAACATCAAGCTATACAATTTAAATTAGCAGATATGGCTACCGAAATTGAAGCAGCTCGTTTACTTTGTTTAAAAGCCGCATGGTTAAAAGATACCGGAAAAAATATTGGAGATGCTTCAGCTAAAGCGAAATTATTTGCTTCTACCGTTGCCATGAAAACTACCGTTGAAGCAGTTCAAATACATGGTGGGTATGGTTATGTTAAAGAATATCATGTAGAGCGATTAATGCGGGATGCTAAAATCACTCAAATTTATGAAGGAACATCTGAGGTGCAAAAAATTGTTATTTCCCGAGGTCTTTTAAAGTAGGATATAAAGAGTATATAATCTCCTCCATTTTAGCGCTTCTCGATCCTTTTACAAGGATTGCATCTCCTTGTTTAATGTTTTCCTTCAAAAATCGGATAACATCCTGTTTTTCTGAAAAAAAGTGGAATGGGAATATGCTTTTAAATTTTCCAAAATTTGAGCCATATAAAACACATTGGTCTATTTTATCTTTATGTGATAAAATATAGTCTAATATATGTTTATGTTCAATGTCTGAAAATGCACCTAACTCAGCCATGTCACCCAAAATAAGCCATTTTGAAGACATGGGCAATTCTAAAAAGCTTTCAATAGCATGTTGCATACTAGATGGGTTAGCATTATACGCATCTAACATGATGTGAATATTATGATGCTCTATCCACTGGGATCGATTATTTTGAGCTTCATATTCCGATATTCCCAAACATATGTCTTCAGGATTTACTCCCATATAAGTTCCGACCGATATGGCGCATAAAATATTGCTAAAATTGTACGTTCCAATAATTTTTGATTGAATGAGATACTCATTATTTTTTTCTCTTTCTTTCCATGCCAATTGCAGATAAGGAGCATTTGAAATAATTCTTCCGATAATATTGTTATTTTGTGTTTTACCGTATGTAAATCTTTGGTAATTGGCAGATTTTTCCATTAATACCTCATCATCTCCGTGTACAAAAATGCAATGATTATTGATTCCTTTAAAATATTCGTACACTTCGTTATTTGCCTGCACCACCCCTTCTATACTTCCAAATCCTTCTAAATGATCTTTTCCGTTATTGGTGACTAATCCTAAGGTAGGTTGAACGATTTGGCACAATTCAGTATGCTCATAACGATGATTTGCCCCGATTTCAATAATAGCCACTTCGATATCTTTTGGCATACTTAAAAGTGTTAACGGTACCCCAATATGGTTGTTTAAGTTGCCCTTTGTGGCGAATGCTTTATACTTTTTACTCAACACCTTAAATATTAATTCTTTGGTAGTTGTTTTTCCATTACTTCCGGCTACAACCAATACGGGTATATCAAATGATTTTCGGTACATGTTAGCCAAAGTTTGTAATGCACTTAATGTATTTTCAACGAGTATGGTTCTTTCATCGATGAAATAAGTTGGATTATCAATGACCGCATAAGAAACTCCTTTTTGTAAAACTTCTTTTACATAGTTATGTGCATCAAAATACGGTCCTTTTAGAGCGAAAAAAATATCTCCAGGCATCACATTTCTAGAATCTGTACTGACCTTTTTATGGAGTAAAAATGCAGTATATAATTTTTGCAACATATATTAAAAAAAAAGCCGTATAAGTTTGCTTATACGGCTGAAAATTATGAAATATTTTATTAAAACCCTTTTGGACTACCCAATCTATCCATGACACATCTAAAGCCAATATACGATGTTGATTGTTTTTCATCTAAATATCTTCTTGTGCCTGGATTCATATAAAAAGCTCTATCTTTCCATGAACCCCCCTTATATACTCTTGCCTTGTCATTTACCATGGATGTAAGAGTATAGTCATACATCATATTCGTTTCCGGTTCATTTTCTTCGTACTGATATTTAGTATGTAAACGGAACTGTTTTTGTTCAGCTTCAGGAGTTTCTGTCCAATTCCCTCGAATATTAGATTCCCAGTCCCCGTCTAAAAAGTTTATGTTATCCGATTTTCTATAATTTCTTCTTTCCATACTTTCTTCTTCGGTAACCAACCGGTATTGTAATTTTCCGGTACTATCTTTTTCAGCCACTAAATCATCTTGGTCTTTTACCACTGTTTTAAAAACATTTCCTCTAAAAGGTCTAAAATCAGTATTATCATCATTAGATAGGGGGCGGTATACATCCATTACCCACTCAGACACATTACCTGCCATATTATATAATCCATAATCGTTAGGCCAATATGAATGAACAGGTGCCGTTACATCTGCATTATCATTTAATTTACCAGCAACACCCATTTGATCCCCATTACTTCTTTTAAAGTTCGCCAACATCATACCTAAGTATTTATCTTCCGGATTACGAACAGCGTGTCCACTCCATGACCACATTCTTCTTTCAACCACACGTTCTCCAACAGAATTACCGATTAAACCATAGGAGGCGTATTCCCATTCTGCTTCAGTTGGCAGTCTGTATCTAGGTAATAAAATTCCATCTTCCATACGAACATTTCTAAAATCCTTGTTAGGATGTAAATCAGGAAGTCCCTCCACTTTTTTCCCACTCTCGTATTGACCTGCTAAATAAGCATCGGTATTAAAATTATCTTCATTAACCTGATTAGTGTAGTGTTCAAATAAACCTTCTCTTATAAGAATAATTTCATTTACGCGGTCAGTTCTCCATGCGCAAAAATCAGTAGCTTGTAACCAACTTACTCCTACTACCGGATAATCTCTGTAAGCAGGGTGACGCAAATAATATTCAACATAGGGTTCATTATACGCCAGTTTGTCTCTCCAAACTAAAGTATCGGGTAAAGCTTTTTTAGGAATTTGTGGATAATCTACTCCAAAAATTCTATTCAACCAATACAAATATTCTAACCAATGAAAATTTGAAACTTCTGTTTCATCCATATAAAATGAAGAAACCGTTACTCTTCTAGGAGTATTATGCCAATCATACATTACATCGTCAACCATTCTTCCCATGGTAAATGTACCCCCTTCTACCAAAACTAACCCGGGACCTGTTTCTTGTTCTTGAAAAGGTGCCTTTTCAAATCCGCCATTGTTTGGATTATTATATTCCCAACCGGTAACAGCAGATCTGTCTTTTTTGCACGCGGTAAATAACAAGCCGCAACATACAAAAAGATAAACTTTTTTAAATGTATTCATATAACAAATATAGTAATTATAATATTAACTAGAAAGAGGGACAACTTATTGTTCTCCATTTAGGTCTTTTCTTTTTACAAGGAAAAACATATCCTAAAGAAACCTCATGAGAACCTTTAGGTTCGGATAATCCTAATTTAGAAACCGTAACATCGTAACTATAACCTATCTTAAATTTAGGACCTTTTGGATTAGGTTGTTCTAAACCAATAAGAACAATAAATGCATCTTGATTTCTATACCATAACCCCCCTACGAATGGTCCTTTTGTAAAATATACTCCCATGTTTACTTGAGTAAATTGTTGTTGTCGCTTAAACAGTAAATTAGGTGAAATAGAGGCGTCTTTAATATCTCTGTTTAAAGGAATTACAGCCCCCACATGTCCAGTATATTTTCTGGGTAATTTACTTTGTGGGCCAATAATTCCCTCTTCTGGTTCCGTAATATGATGTACAGCAAAACCCCCAAAAAACTTTTTAGAGTACGCTAAAATACCGGCTGAAAAGTCAACACCAGCTTTGCTATTATTCCCTTGTTGCTCTTGAGTAGTATAAATAAACCCATACCGAGCATCTATCATGTCGCCAAAAGTAAGTTTACTCCAGTCTAATGATTTTTGAAAAAAGTGCGCCTGCAAACCTGCTCTAATTGAAAAATTTCTATTAATAGCATAGTGATAAGAATACATGCCTGAAATATTGGTGGTATTTAATGTTGCCATCCCCGCACGGTCTTGCCAAACTTGGAAACCTATACCTCCACTAATTGCTTCAATATGCTGATCATAGGAGGCAGCATAGGTTACATAAGTACCAGACAACCCAGGCCACTGATCTCTGTAATTCATAATAAAACGAGGACACCATGCCGTACCTGCAAAAGCTGGATTTAAATATAGGGGATTCGCATAAAATTGAGTAAAATGAGGATCTTGAGCTTGTACTGATACCAGGTTAAATAATATAAAACCGGGAAGTAAAAAAATCCATACGTATTTTTTCATAAATTTTAACATCCAAAGCACAATATTACGATTTATTTGTTGAACTTTATAATATATTTTTGAAAATTCCGTTCACTTGAACGAAGTATTTTTTACAAGGTTACAAAAAATATAATTTTATGATACACAGAACGAAAAAATTTTTTCTTTATTATATTTTCATTTTTGCTTTTTTTCCATTGTTAAGTCAAAACTCCGTTTTTAAAAAAAATATTATTTTACAATGGGATACTACTCAATATGAATTTAAAGACCAAAACAATCAAACGCATCCATATCTAAATTTTGATGGAGCTAATTTGGTTGAAAAAACATCGATGTATTTACCTGAATATTTTACCATTATACCTATTCCTGCTTCCAAAAAAATTAGTCGAGTATATTTAATAAACGAGCAGTTAACTGAGTGCAACGATAAAGAAAAAAATATGTTAACCGGATTAAGCGGTGAAGATATATTAAATACTATAAATACTCAATACACGTTAGTATATGAAAAAAAACAACCTCTTGTAAAACTTCATTTTTTCCCTTTTTTGCTTAAAAATGGAATGTATTACAAGCTTTCTTCTTTTGATATACAAATTGAACTTGAAAACGCATCAGCCACACCTTTAAAAAGCAATAGAATATATGCCTCAGAATCGGTGTTAAAAAGTGGAACTTGGTACAAAATTGCAGTCACTAAAAGTGGGATTCATAAAATAGATTATCAATTTTTAAATTCATTAGGTTTAGATATAAATTCCATAAACCCCAATAATATTCGAATATATGGCAATGGCGGGGGGCAATTGCCTTATCATAATATCGTGTACAGACCTGACGATTTACAAGAAAACCATATATATGTTAAAGGTTCAGATGATGGGGTATTTAATACGGATGACTATATTTTGTTTTATGGAATGGAACAAGTAATATGGCAATATAATTCATCTAAAAATATTTTTGAACATAAAATTAATCAATACTCCGATACAACCTATTATTATTTAAATTTCGACAAAGGACCTGGTAAAAGAATTTCTAATGCTCCTATAATTAGTGGATTTGATACTACCGTGACAACTTTTCAAGATTATGTTTATCACGAACAAAATTTAATGAATCATTTAAAATCAGGGAGAGAATGGTATGGGGAAGAGTTTAATGTTAAAACTTCATATGATTTTACTTTTCCATTTCCAAATATTGATTTCAATGAGAAATTAAATGTTCATGTTTCGCTTATTTCTAGAAGTATTTCTCAACCGTCTTCCTTTCAAATTTCTTTAAATGGAAGTGTGGTTAATACTACAAGTATTAACTCAGTACCTGGAGCTTATGAAGATTGGTATGCGCAATCAAGACTTGTAGAATTAGCTCTTAATCCAACATCCCCAACTATTCAAATAAACATAAATTACAACAAAGCAAACTCTTCGTCTGTTGGCTGGTTAAATTACATTACTATAAATGGGTTTAGGTCTTTAAATATGACCGGGAATCAGTTTTTTTTCAGAAATACTCTACAAAATGGGTTTCGCACAAAAATGCAATTAACAAACACCTCGCAAGCTTATATGATATGGGATATTACCAAACCTTTAGAACCCAAAAATATTGCTTTTAGTACTGGAAGTTCAGCAATAGATTTTATAACTTTAAGTGATACCATAAGACAGTTTATAGCATTTGAAAACACAAACTATTTAACCCCATCGTATACAGGAACTGTTGCAAATCAAAATTTACATGGCATTTCAAATATTGACTATATAATTGTAACGCACCCTGATTTTTTGTCTGCCGCCATAGAGTTAGCTCAATTTCATACAGAACAAGACGGACTAACTTCGGCTGTAGTAACAACAGACCAAATATATAATGAGTTTTCATCGGGTAGTAAAGACATCACGGCTATTAAAGATTTTATGAAAATGTTGTACGATAAAGCAGGTACAGACATAAATAAAATGCCCAAATATTTATTGTTATTTGGAGATGGAAGTTACGATCATAAGGGAATAAAATCAAAGGCGGGGAATTATGTTCCAACCTATCAATCTTTAAATTCTTTAAAAGCAGCAGACGGGACCTATGTATCCGATGATTATGTAGGATTATTAGATGATCATGAATCGGAACAATTAACCGATATTATTGACTTAGCCATAGGCCGCTTTCCGGTTCGCACCAAACAAGAAGCTCAAAACATGGTGAATAAAGTAAAAAATTACTATAAAACCAACACACAAAAACCATGGCGAAACATGGTAAGTTTTGTAGGAGATGATGAAGATGGTAATTTACATATGAGTCAATCCAATCAGTTAACAACCATTGTTAGAAATAAGGCTCCCGAGTTTAATATCGAGAAAATATTTTTAGATGCCTATGAGCAGGTTTCTTCTTCGGGAGGAAATAGATATCCGGAGGTAAATAAAGCTATTGATAACAGAATGGAACGCGGAGGATTAATTATGGCATATACCGGCCATGGAGGAGAATTAGGCTGGGCACACGAACGAATATTAGGAGTGCCCGAAATAAATGCTTGGACTAATAAGGAGAATCTCCCGGCTATGATTACTGCTACCTGTGAATTTAGCAGGTTTGATGATCCATTACGCACCTCAGCCGGTGAATTGGTAATACTAAATCCAGATGGAGGGGCGATAGGTTTATTAACAACTACCCGATTGGTTTATGCTAGTCCTAATTTTATTATCAGCAAAACATTTTTTGACAATGCCTTTAACCGAGATTTAAATGGGACTTATCCAAGGTTAGGTGATTTATCCAGATTAACCAAAAAATTTGGCCCTACCGTTACAAATACAAGAAATTTTACATTACTAGGTGATCCGGCTGTTCGATTGGCTTACCCAATGTACCATGTGGTGACTACTATGGCAAAGGATACTATGAAAGCCTTATCTAAAATTACCGTAAGCGGATATGTAAGCGATGTGAATGGAAATAAATTAACTAATTATAATGGAGTATTATATCCTTTGGTTTATGATAAAGAACAAATTATTAATTCACTCGATAATGACGGTATAGGATCTTTTGTTTTTAAAACCAGAAAAAACATACTGTTTAATGGAAAAGCCAGTGTTAAAAACGGAGATTTTGAATTTAGCTTTGTAGTTCCAAAGGATATTTTACAAGGCTTAGATTCAGGAAGAATAAGCTATTATGTTACCGATGGTTTAATAGATGGAAACGGTTATTATGAGCAATTTTTATTAGGCGGAATAGACTCTACTGCAGCACCTGATAATGAAGGGCCGGCTATTGATTTATATATGAATAATGAAAAGTTTGTTTTTGGTGGCACTACGAATGAAAACCCTTCCATTTACTGTACCTTACAAGATGAAAATGGAATAAATACTACAGGAAATGGAATAGGTAGAGATATCGTTGCGATTTTAGACGATGATATTACCAATAAAATTATATTAAACGATTATTATGAAGCGGATTTAGATTCATATCAGAAAGGAAAAGTAATATATCCGCTGAAAAATTTAAGCGAAGGTAAGCATACCCTAAAATTTAAAGCTTGGGATGTACACAATAATTCCTCGGAAGCATATTTAGAGTTTATTGTTGCCGGTGACGAAGATTTAACGATTAATCATGTATTAAATTACCCAAATCCATTTACTACCAATACAGGATTTTATTTTGAACATAATATGCCGGGCAGTATGTTGGAAGTAATAATACAAATTATGACTCCTTCTGGAAAACTGATAAAAACAATACATAGTAAATCGAATAGTAATGGTTTTAGAGTAGGTCCAATTTCGTGGGACGGAAGGGATGAGTTTGGAGATTTAATTGCAAGGGGAGTATATATATATAAGTTAAAAGTGATCGCTCCAACTGGTAAAACGGTAGAGAAATTCGAAAAATTAGTTTTGTTTTAAAACGATTGAGCTATATTTTTAATTTTTTGAATCATTGAAAGTAACCCGTTTGCTCTTGTTGGTGATAAATGCTGCTTTAAACCAATTTTGTCTATAAAATAAATTTCAGCACGGTTAATTTCTTCGGCAGTACGTCCTGAAAATACCTGAACTACCAACGAAACAAGTCCTTTAGTAATAATGGCATCACTATCAGCATGAAAAAATATTTTTCCATCTTTAACTTCTGGGTAAAGCCAAACTCTGGATTGACATCCTTTAACTAAGTTTTCATCGTTTTTATACGTAGGATCTAAAGGGGCAAGATCTTTCCCTAAATCAATAATATATTCGTATTTTTGAGTCCAGTCTTCAAAAACCTCAAACTCTGAAATAATTTCGTTTTGTTTCTCTTGGATGGTCATATATTTTTATTGTAACATTCGAATAGATTGTTTCAAATATTCTATAAATGAATCTATTTCATGCTTTTGATTATAAATAGAAAGTGAAGCACGAACAGTGCCTGGGATATTATAAAAATCCATAATGGGTTGGGTGCAATGATGCCCCGTTCGAACAGCTATACCAAACTGATCTAACAATGTTCCTAAATCATATGGGTGAATTCCTTCTATTAAAAAAGAAAGTATGCACACTTTATTTTGAGCTTCACCAAATATTTTTACACCCGGTATTTCTTTTAATTGTTTTGTAAAATATTCTAACAATTGATATTCATGTTGTTGAACACTTTCCCAAGAAGTTGTTTTTATAAAGTCAAACGCTGCCCCTAAACCAATACCTCCTGCAATATTAGGTGTGCCTGCTTCGAACTTTAATGGTAAATCGTTGTACGTGGTTTTTTCGAACGTTACATTTTTTATCATATCTCCCCCTCCTTGGTAAGGAGGTAATTCATTTAATAAATGTTCTTTTCCATATAAAATCCCTATTCCGGTAGGGGCATACAACTTATGTCCTGAAAATACGTAAAAGTCTGCATTCAATGATTGCACATTAACAGGGAAATGAGATACTGCTTGCGCTCCATCAATTAACACAAGTGCATTGTACTGATGCGCTAATTGAATGATTTTTTCTACAGGGTTTATAGTACCTAAAGTATTTGAAATATGATTTACAGAAACGAGTTTTGTTTTTGGAGATAATAACTTTTTGTAGGACTCCATATCTAATGACCCATCGGGAAACATAGGAATTACTTTAAGTGTAGCACCAGTATATTCACACAACATTTGCCAAGGAACTATATTAGAATGATGTTCCATGTATGAGATAATAATCTCATCGCCTGTTTTGATGTATTTTTTTGCTAAACCATGAGCAATTAGGTTAATACCATCTGTAGTCCCTTTTGTGAAAATTATTTCGGATGGTTTAGAGGCATTTAAAAATTGCTGTGCTTTGATTCTTGTTTCCTCATACTTTTCGGTAGCTATTTGGCTTAAATAGTGTACTCCCCTATGTATATTACTATTATACAAAGTATAATATTGAGTTACTGCATCAATAACTTGTTGTGGCTTTTGAGTGGTTGCACCATTATCAAAATAAATAAGCGGTTTTCCGTTTATCGTTTGTTTTAAAATAGGGAAAAGCTCGTGAATAGATGAGTAGTTCATGATTTATTGAAAAAATTCATCTATAAAATATTGAATGATATGTTCTTTAGTACCATCATGAGTAATACTGTTTGTAATATCTTGAGCAAAAGCCTGTACTAATAATTTTTCAGCGAGTGTATCTCCTATTCCCCTAGCCTTTAAGTAAAACTTTGCCTCATCATCGAGCTGGCCAACTGTTGAACCGTGACTGCATTTAACATCATCAGCATATATTTCTAACTCGGGCTTAGAATATGCATTAGCATGATCGGATAGCACTATGTTTTTACTGCTTTGAAAGGCATTCGTTTTTTGGGCATCTTTTTGAACAAATATTTTACCATTAAAAACACCGGTAGCAGCATCATTAAATACACCCTTATATGTTTCGTTGCTGTTACAGTTTGGTTTTTCATGCTTTATATATGTATGATGATCGATATGATCTTTATTTTTGCCCAATGTTAAGCCATACAAATTTGCCTCAGCAAACTCTCCATTCAGCTCAATCATAAGATTATTTCTGGTAATAGCCGATCCTTTTGAAACATACCATGAATTAAAAACACTATCGTTTTGCTGATTAACCTTACAAGTTTCAATCGTAAATGCATGGTTAAAACTTCTTTGTAAACTTTGCCATTTTAACGAAGCGTGTTTGCTTAAATAAATTTCGTGTACTGAGTTTTGAAATGAAGTAATATCAGATGATTGTAGGGTTTCAAATACGATTTGAGCATGAGCATTCTCTTCTAGAAGAATTACATTGCGAAGACTTGAAGAACTCATATCTCCATGCGTAATGTTTAAAATATGTATCGGTTCAAGAGTTTTATTTTTAGAAATGTGCACCAAAACTCCATCGGTGGCAAACACGGTGTTAATGGTTGAGAAAATTTCATAATCTTGCCTGCCGGTTTCTTGAACATATTCACTAAGAATTATTTTAGCTTTATCTGAAGCAGTGCTAATGATTTGTATTTCTTCAGAATTAGGTATTGTACTTATTTCCTTTTGAAAATATCCGTTTAAAAAAACTAAGCGAGTTTGTATATCGGTAATTTTTGGCAAATTAAATGTTTCTGGTACTGCCTGATTATTGTAAAATGAGTGTTGAACTAATTTATGCAAGCGAGTGTATTTCCAATGCTCCGATTTAGTTAATGGGAAGTTTACAGTATGTAAATTACTTAAAGCTTTGTCCCAATTACTTTTTATAATAGATTGTAAAATATTAGATTCTTTGTTAAGATTTTTATAAAAAGTATTTGAATTATTGATTTCCATTGATTTTTAAATTACAGTATATTCACTTTTTATCCAGTCATACCCTTTTTCCTCTAACTCTAAAGCCAATTCTTTGGTTCCAGACTTTACAATTTTTCCATTATATAAAACATGTACAAAATCTGGTACTATATAATCAAGTAAGCGTTGATAATGTGTGATTACTATAAATGCGTTGTTCTTATTTTTTAATTTATTTACGCCATTAGCAACTATTCGAAGTGCGTCAATATCTAAACCCGAATCGGTTTCATCTAAAATTGCCAATGTAGGCTCTAACATGGCCATTTGAAATATTTCGTTTCTTTTTTTCTCTCCTCCCGAAAAACCCTCATTTACCGAGCGGTTCGCTAAGTTTTCCCCTAATTCCACTAAGGCTTGTTTTTCTTTAATTAATTTTAAAAAATCTTTAGCCGGCATAGGATCCAATCCTTTGTAGGTTCGAATTTCATTTACCGCAGTTTTTAAAAAATTAATATTGCTTACACCGGGTATTTCTACCGGGTATTGAAAAGCTAAAAATATACCTTCTCTTGCTCGGTCTTCAACGGATAATTCCAATAAATCCTTTCCCATATACTCAACGGATCCATCGGTAATTTCATAATCTTCTCGCCCGGCCAAAACCGATGCTAGAGTACTTTTACCTGATCCATTAGGCCCCATTATGGCGTGCACTTCTCCTGCATTTACTTGTAGATTTAATCCTTTTAATATTTCTTTGCCATTTATATTGGCGTGAAGGTTTTTTATTGTTATCATATTTTTATAGTCGAAAGTTCAAAGTTCAAAGTCCAAAGTCGGGTTAACCTTAGCTTAAAAATTTGAATTTGTTAAACAAAATTTTTATTTAAATATTTAATTAATCCATAAACTAGATTTCCAATATCAACAATTTTTGTAAGTAATTCTTCAAATTGCTTATCATTGATATAATCTAAACTTTTAGCAACATACAACAAAGCTCTTACTTCAGCTGCAGAACCCTTTGCGATATGAAGAAATCTTGAGAATTCTTTGTCAGATTGTCTTTCAAAGCCTTCCGCAATATTACAAACTATTGAGAGAGAAGAACGTCTTATTTGATCTGTAAAAGAAAAATCTTTTTTAATTGTATCTGTCTGAGTAAGTTGATAAATAATTTTATTCAACTCTAGAGCTTTTTGCCATGCTACAATATCTTCAAATTTTTTAATGCTTGCCATAACACGATATTTGACTTCTGACATTAGACGTTAGACTTTTCTCCAACAAACTGATCCTCTTTATGTTTAAACAATACATTAAACGTGGTTAAACTTCCATAACATTTTGTAATATATTGTTGCATGTGTACTTTTTCTTCTTCCGAAAGTTTTTTGTGGCTGTTTATATTTTGTTCTAAAACTCTTAACCGGTCGCGCAACATCACAATTTTATGAAAAAAATCTTCAATTGGAATCTCTTTCGATTTTAGAGAAGTATCTCCGGGTTTTATTTCTAGTGTCCCACCAGTCCAGCGATCCCCTAATTCAACATTTTCTTGCAGTCCGTTGTATTTATCCAATACATGCACCATCATTTTTTCTAAGGCATTTACATCTAAAACTCCTGAATTTGAAGAAGATCCACCCGCATTTTCTTCTAACACCTCAAAGTCTTTGCTTGTCAACAAAATTTCTCTTTCTCCTCCCAATTTAAAAATAGCCTTAAAACTGGTTAGTCCTACTTCGTGTACTACACCGAAGCCAAATTTATCGTGTTCAATCGTGGTGCCTTTATTCATACTATATATAAGTAATTAATTTTCAATGTATTTAATTATTTGTGTAGTGGTTACACTATTATAATCAATACATTCTATGATAAATATTCCGGTTTGTAAATCACTGACATTTATTTTATATATTTCAGTACCCTCTAATGTTTTTATTAAGTTACCCGATAGATTATATATATTTACTTTTCCGGTAAATGGATTTTTAAAATTAATTAAACCATTTGTTGGAACCGGGAATAAATTGATATTATTTTCTTTTGTTACGTTATTGATATTTAAATATGAAATATTATTAAGAGT
>CAZEIM010000030.1:0-4588 GCA_964512145.1 uncultured Flavobacteriales bacterium | reverse complement strand
CGATTTTTATATCATAAAAAATAAGCGTATTTTCATCATTATTATTTTCTGCAGAATTTGTCCAATTATGACTTCCTGTAATAACAGTTGGATTAGATGTATTATTAAAGGCATCAATAATAACGTATTTATGATGCATTGTATTTGAAGGAGGATGAGAAATGACATCAACTCCGCTTGCTAATAACGAGGTGTATTCTGATCCGAAAAATGTATGTTCTTCAATAACTCCATGAATATTTAATCCTAGTGATTTTTTGTTTTTTATCGTATTACCAATATTATTTTCTGTAAACATATACATAGCAAATTGAATAGTTTCATCTGCTGTATTTAATGTTTGAATAATTTTACTTGTAACGTTATCTGTAGGAGAAAAGTATTGTTCAACATATATTCCACCAATATTAAAAAGATGAGGGGTATTGTCTGTTTTTTGAGAACCAAATTTTGAATTTAAAGTATTTGGTGTAACATCATTACTTCCCCACATTTCTTCAAATTCAATAGTATACGCTAAACAAATAGACTGGTCTTGAATGATGACTAAATTATTAACATCACTTGATAAGTCATCTGGAGAAAAATTGGCAGAAGTTGAAATTAAATAGCAATTTGAAGAAGATGCTTTGTCTATAATTAAAAATTTATTGTGCATTACTCCAGTTGTGGATCTTTTTAAAACTGGAATACTAGGACTTAAATTTAGAGGGAAGTCCCCTAATGAGAAATCATTATCAGTAATACATCTTACGATAACCCCTCTATTTACAGCATTATTTAATGCCTGACCTATTTTTGTGCTTGTGCCATAGTAAACACAATAATCAATAGAAGTAACTGCATTATCAATATATTTTATCAATGTATCTTCAAAAGAACTTATTTTGATGGCGTCTGTAATATTTGATAATTGATTATCCACATTTCCATTAAAGTAAATGAATATTTCTCCGCTTGACAAAGATTTGGTAACAAAAGTTTGAGTTTTAGTGTATTCTGTAAATTCACCGTTTTTAATTTCAGCTTGAATATAATAAATTGTTCCTGCTTTTAAATTTTTTAAAATACCATTTTCTGAGGTAACTTTCCCAAATTCAAGTTCCGTTGTTTCTCCATATTGAAATTGAGTAATTCTAGCATTTGTGTATTCAGGAATAAAACGTATACTATTTTGGCTAATTTCAACAGGAATAATATGCGTGGAATAAATTGATAACCAGTGAATCAATAAAAAAAGAAGTAATAATTTTTTATTCATAAAGTTAATAAATATCAAGGTATATTTATCATTAACATATTACCCCACACTCCCCTCTAAACTAATTGCCAAAAGTTTTTGAGCTTCTACGGCAAATTCCATCGGCAGTTTATTCAACACTTCTTTGGCATAACCGTTTACAATTAAACTAACTGCTTTTTCGGTTTCAATACCCCGTTGATTGCAGTAAAATATTTGATCTTCTCCAATTTTACTGGTAGTAGCTTCATGTTCAATTTTAGCCGACTTGTTGTTTACCTCTATGTACGGAAATGTATGAGCTCCACAAGTGCTCCCGAGTAAAAGGGAGTCGCATTGAGAAAAATTTCGGGCGTTTTGTGCCGATTTATTAATTTTTACCAACCCACGATAGCTGTTATTGCTTTCACCGGCTGATATTCCTTTTGAAACTATGGTACTTTTGGTATTTTTGCCAATATGAATCATTTTGGTTCCGGTATCAGCTTGTTGTTTGTTATTAGTAACTGCTACCGAATAAAACTCACCAATTGAATAATCTCCTTTTAATATACAACTAGGATACTTCCAAGTTATGGCTGAGCCTGTTTCTACCTGAGTCCATGAAATTTTACTATGATCGCCCATACAAATACCCCGTTTGGTAACAAAATTGTAAATACCACCGTGTCCATCTTTATCTCCCGGATACCAATTTTGAACGGTTGAATATTTAATTTCGGCATTTTTCATAGCAATTAATTCCACAACCGCTGCGTGCAGCTGATTTTCGTCTCGAATAGGCGCTGTACATCCTTCTAAATAGCTTACAAAGCTATCCTCTTCCGCAATAACAAGTGTACGTTCAAATTGCCCTGTTTTGGCTTCATTTATTCTAAAATAGGTTGATAATTCCATAGGGCATCTAACCCCTTTGGGTATGTAACAGAATGACCCATCGGTAAAAACAGCTGCATTTAGCGCTGCATAAAAATTATCTGTGTAAGGCACTACGGTGCCCATGTATTTTTTTACGAGTTCAGGATGTTGATGAATGGCTTCGGTAAAGGAGCAAAAAATAATACCCAATTCGGCTAATGTTTCTTTAAATGTAGTGGCCACCGATACACTATCCATAACCACATCTACAGCAACTTTACTTTCTATTCCAACTAATCGCTTTTGTTCTTCTAAAGATATTCCCAACTTTTCAAAAGTTTTAATAATTTCAGGATCTACTTCATCTAGATTGTCGTATTTTTTTTGTTTGGGTGCTGCATAATAATACGCATCTTGAAAATCAATTTTTGGATAATGAATATGTGGCCACCAAGTAGGTTCCTGCATTGTTAACCAGTGTTCGTAGGCTTTAAGTCTATATTCTAGCATCCAATCAGGTTCTTGCTTTTTAGCAGAAATAAATCGAATAATATCTTTGTTTAATCCTTTAGGAGCCTTATCTGATTCAATATTGGTTACAAAGCCGTACTCGTATTCTTTCCCGGTTATTTCATGTAGTATTTCGTTGCTCATATTTATTTAGTATTTAAAGGGAAAAACTCTCTCCACATCCGCAGGTTCTGTTCGCATTTGGATTTTTAAATACAAACCCTTTACCGTTTAATCCCCCTTCGTAATCTAATTCTGTGCCTATTAAGTATAAAAAACTTTTCTTATCAACCACTACTTTTATTCCATTATCTTCAAATGATTTGTCTTCCTCTTTTAATACATTATCAAAGTTAAGTTCATACATTAATCCTGAACACCCACCTCCTTTAACTCCTACTCGAATAAATGCATTGGGTTTTCCTTCATCCTCCATAAGTCGTAAGGCTTGTTTTTTGGCTGATTCACTAACTTTTATCATAAACGTTTATATTCTTAAAATTGTTTAGACTTATTCTAAATAACAAATTTAGGCAATAATGTTCATACATTCAATAAAAATATTTTAGTATGATCAAGAAAGATATATTAATTATTTAAATATCCCATAAAGTAACAAATTCGAAAAAATCACCCAAAGTTCATAGTATTTAAGAATAGCTAAGGATTGTTGAATAATTCATTCAATATTATAATTTAAGGATTAAAAAATCTTATTGTGTCATATTTCTTGTGATTTTACAAATTTTAGGTTAAAAAAAATTAATATTCGGGGATAATATTATAATTTGCGTTAAAATTTAAGTATTCAATTTTTTTGCATTAGTATAAAAACCGTTTCATGAACTTTCTCCGATTTTATGCTTTTTCTCTTTGGGTCAGTATATTGGGTATTTTATTGTTAATAGCTGATTTTGGATTTATTGAATCCATTAAAACAAGAAATTCATTTAATTATTTTTTTTCTTGGAATCATATCTACTTCATTAAGATATATACATGATTTTTCACTCATAAAACGCAAAGTATTTTTTTTTGATTTTTTAACCGTATGTTTTACAGTATTTATTTTTTTTCTACATTTTTTCAACGATAAAGGATCGTTATTTCCTGCTATATTTCATAATTATTTTTGGATAAAAACAGCAGTTATATTTACGTTTATACGAGAATTTTCTGAGTTAAAATTTAACTATAAACGCACAGTTCTAAATCCTGCTCAGTTATTTATAGCAAGTTTCTTAATTATAATTTTAGTGGGAACATTATTGCTATTATTACCTAAAGCTACAACACACCGAATTACATTTTTGGATGCATTATTTACATCCACCAGTGCGGTGTGCGTTACCGGTTTATCGGTTGTTGATACAGCCAAGGATTTTACACTTTTTGGACAAAGTATTATTTTGTTATTAATACAAATAGGCGGTTTAGGTATTTTAACATTTGCAAGTTATTTCAGTTATTTTTTTAGCGGAGGATCTTCTTACGAAAATCAATTAGTTATTAGCGACATGACTAGCTCAAAAAAATTGGGGGAAGTATTTTCTACATTAAAAAATATTATATTAATTACATTTAGTATTGAGCTATTTTCAGCTGTATTAATATATTCTACAATTATTTCAGAACCTTTTGATTCTGAAATTGATAAAATATTTTTTTCTCTATTTCATTCAATTTCTGCCTTTTGTAATGCCGGATTTTCTACTTTATCCCAAAGTTTATACGAAATGCAATTTCGATTTAATTATCCCTTGCAGCTAATCATTATGTTTACATTTATTTTAGGAGGCCTTGGGTTTCCTATTGTAGTAAACTTATTAAATTATATTCAATATAAATTATCCACCCTATTTGTATTTTCTAAAACCAAGATTAAATTCAGACCATGGGTATTAAATTTAAATAGCCGTATAACAATACTTACGTCTTCCATATTAATAGCACTGGGCTTTTTAACTCTTTTTGTATTAG
>CAZEIM010000029.1:0-32420 GCA_964512145.1 uncultured Flavobacteriales bacterium | reverse complement strand
AAAACTGTCAATACACCACAAAAATTGATGCGAGGTAGAATGTTCAATTAACCACATCACCCGCCATTGAGCCAAACGCCTGTTATCGTATCGGCCTTCTTTTTCGTCATATTTTAAAGCCTGCATTCCTAATTTCTATTATTTCCTTTTCATCAAATTTGTCTAAGTCCTTTTTTAAAAGACTTGGTTTGTTTAATCTTCTTTCAACCCAAGTATATAGGTTTTGGTATCTGCCTTCTACTATTTTTATTGGATACCATTGACCTACTTCATTCCGATGTTCTTTCCATTCATCTGTGTTGTCGGAATATCTTTCGTGCTTCTTTTCCCATAAAAAGTCATCTTGAAAGTGAAATTTCCAAGCAAATTCAATGTCCTGAATGGTTTGTGGGTCAAGTTTATCTTTCTTGTCAATATGTTTGAAAAGTCTAGTTCGCCATTCCTGTCTGTTAGGATTTTTTGCTGAATACAAGTCGTTAATTAGTCTTGTTACAACAGATTTTAAATCTCTGCTCGTCTTTGAGTAATCAAATCCAAGTTTTTCAATTTTTTCTCTAACATCAAGACGTTTATTTTTTTTGTTTGCTGACGCAATGCCTACTAACCAAGTTCCAAGTCTATGTTCACCAAAAACATATCTGTGATTTGCTTTAATATTTTCACCTGCCTTAATCGCTTCATCAAGTATTTCAAGCCAACGTTCAATTGTGTTTTCTTGAAGTTTAATATGACCGTCTTTGAAGAAATCAATATCAAGTTCTAATAACTTCTCGTAATGCTCCTGAGGCATTTCAATGTCAGGACTATTATGGATTGTTTTTTGTTTTTGATACCAACCTTGAAGTGTTCTGTCTTCGTGATTTTTACTAACAACGGTTGAGTTGTATTTTTCTTTGTATGCTTTTAATTTTTCAAACATTGATGGCCACTTAGCTAAGTAGTCGTCAGTAATATTTAGTTTTTGTTTACTTTTTACACCGTGATTTTCATTCTCCGAAATTTCTATATTTCCAAGTTCTCCTGTATTTCTGTCTTTGTTTCTCTTTTTCGCGTTATCGAAATTTTCCTTTGTATTCAAAGTCCCTGTTTCACCATCAAAATCTTCATTAGAAAGTAACCCTTTGTCTGATAGTTCTTGTATATATTCTTGGGTAACTTCAGTAATATTTGGGTCGTCAAATTCTAAAAGTGGAGAAAAATAGTCCTTAACTTGATTCAAAAATTTCATCCCACTTTTGTCAAGGCTTGTGAAGTCAAGTAAAACGGAAGCTTCTACATTGTTGAATAGTCCGTTATTTGTGAAGTTTGAGGAACCAACAATTACTCTGTTCTTGTCTTTTCCTTCGAACAAATACACTTTTGGGTGATAAATATAGCTTGACGAATTGTAAATGTAGGTTGGTATTTTAAGTTCTAAAAGTTTTTCGAGTGCTTGTCTGGAAGTAACTTTTTGGTCAATACCAACATAGAAAGTTATGTTCTTTCCATTGTCTTGAGCTTTTTTAAGAAACTTTATTATTTCAAAAAGACCTGTCCGCCTTAGAAACGCAACAAAGAAATTCATATCGGTGAAAAAGTCACTATTTAACGCAGAGCAGATGTGATTACCACAAGTGTAGTTCTCTTCGTCATAAAGTCCTTGTCCGATATATTCTACTATCATTTTTGGTGTTTGTTATTTCTTTTGTGTCGTCTTTTAGGCTGTACGATAACTTGTTTATAGGGATACTTTTTCTATCCCAATACACCCAATTTTGGGTAGATAAGGATACTTTTGCTTAAAAAATTGGGTTTCTATCTTATATATCAAAATCATCGAATGGTGTTTTAATTTTTGTAATGTGTTTATGACTAACATGCGTGTATATTTCGGTCGTTTTACTGCTACTATGTCCTAAAATTTCCTGTATATATCTTAAATCGGTTCCGTTTTCTAATAAATGGGTGGCATAACTATGCCGTAACCAATGTAAACTAACAGGCTTTCTCATTCCTGCTAAAATAACACTTTTTTTTAATACCTGCTGTAAACTTTTCTCTGAATATTTCTCCCCTTCCTTCCATCCTTCAAACAAATATGTTTTAGGTTTAAACTGCTTATAATACTGGCGTAATAGTTTAATTACTTTATCGCTCAATGGGGCTACTCTGTCTTTTTTTCCTTTTGCCGAACGAATAATTAATAAATTTCTATTCGCATGAATATCTTGTAACGTAAGGTTTAATAATTCGCTTCTTCTTAATCCACAACTGTATATAAGTGATAATGCTGCTTTGTGTTTTAAATTATTGGTTTTTTGTAAAATCAATTCTACCTCTTGTTTACTTAGAACGTTTGGTAATTTTTTTTCCCTTTTAGGTCTATGAATTTCTTCTATATCTATTATCTTATACTCCACAATTTTAAAATACAATTTTATGGCATTTACCACTTGGTTTTGGTACGAAGCCGATAATCCATTTTTAAGTATGTAGTTGGTATTAAATGCAATAACATCCTGGTTGTTTATGTATTCTACCGGTTTAGGATGGTTGTAGTGTAAAAATATTTTTAATGCTTCTGTATAGGTTTTTATAGTGCTAGGGCTGTATCTTTTTGATAATAGCCATTGTTTAAAGGCATGTATTTTTTCTTGGTAATGAGGTGTAATTGTTTTTTCTTGTTTTTGCCTTGTTAAAAACTGAGATTCTTTTTTTAAAAATTCGTAATCCTGTACCCTAGCCTTTTCTTTAAAAGCTTGTTTTATCTCATGCAACCCTTCTTTAGTATAAGGTATATACCATGCATTACGTGTTTTGCTCCACATTCTATTTTTTAGACTACGAACTATGGTGTTTAATTCTTGGTCCAATGAAAAATTCATAAGAATAACCGGGTTATTTTTATGAAATGCAAAATCTAATACAATATTTTTCAAGGTAATAGTATGTTTATTAACAAGTATAGCAAAAATATACACATCAAAAAACCATAAAATTCATGTTTATACTTCCAATAGCCTAGTAAATTAAGATATTAAATTTCATATTTTAGCACAAAATTTGGAAAACTTATAAAGGACTGCATAAAACTCAACAACAAAAGCTCCATTTTACTTTATTGCGTGGGTTTAAGATTTTGCAATACTTTTTCTAAAAAAGTATGAAAAAAAAATGCACAAAATTTAGAATACTTATAATATTATGACTGTCCGTTATTACACCCAACACAAAAATCATGGTGCTTTTTAATCTTTACAAACCCTTCACCCTTTTATAGAGGGGATTTAAGGTATGATTTTTTGTTTTTACAGATGTTAGGTGAATTGCGGGCATTCAATATCATATACTGCATACAAGTCATAACTCAAGAAATAAAATATCTCATTTACATTTTACTTGAAACTAATCTTCAAAAGGCAAATTGTAAAAATTACATTAAAAACTCATGTTGAAGAAATGGGAAAATTTCATGTTACGCACCAAAATCGTAAAGCCTTATTATCCATAATCACTATTGGAGATATGATCTTACTTTCCTTATATTTTCTTGTGTTTATATGAGATTGCTGATCAAAAAACGGGCGACCGTAGTCGTTTTTAACCGTTTATAAACGTTTATAAACGGAAATAATCGATTAATCCTTGATATGGTTTTAGGAGCCCAGTACTTTTGTGCTGTTGTTTGTTTATAGCCGGCAATTTTAATGTAAGCAAACACATGTTATAAGTTAAAAAGTTTAATGTAAAAAATTATGAAAACACTACGCAATTCAGTATCAATTATCGGAAATTTAGGCACAAATCCAGAGGTAAAACAAACAAATGCAGGAAAAAAAGTAGCTACGTTAAACGTGGCTACAACCGAAACGTATAAAACAGCGCAAGGCACATACGAAAAAAACACCCAATGGCACCGAGTTATTGCCTGGGGAAAACTGGCCGAAATAAGCGAAAAATATATACAAAAAGGGCATGAAGTTGCCGTACAGGGCAGTTTAGTGTATAGAAATTATACCGATAAATCGGGCGTTACCAAATACATAACCGAAATTTTAGCCAACGAAGTACTATTGTTGGATAAACGGAAATAAAATTCCTGATATATATCATAACTCCTGGCGCTATATACACCAGGAGTTATTTTATTTTTACCTAAAAATCATACCTATTTAAACTAATTATGTTCGTAAAAGAAAAAACCATATTGGTAACCGGAGCAGGCAATGGCATTGGCAGGCATTTAGTGCTAAATTTATTGCATAAACAGGCTCGTGTAATAGCTGTTGATGTAAACCTTCAATACTTAGAGGAAACTAAAAAATTAGCACAAAAACATGCTGAACGGTTATTTATATACCCTTTAAATATTGCCGATAAAAATAGCGTATTTCAATGGGCCGATGATATTTTAAAACATGGTTTTACCATAGATGGTTTAATAAACAATGCCGGGGTAATACAGCCGTTTAAAAAAATACATGAGCTCGATTTTAACGCTATAGATCGAGTTATGAACATAAATTTTTTTGGGACCTTGTACATGGTAAAGGCATTTTTACCGCATTTACTCCAGCGACCCGAGGCTCATATCGTAAACATTTCAAGCATGGGTGGTTTTTTGCCTGTACCCGGACAATCCGTATATGGGGCTTCAAAAGCGGCCGTAAAATTATTAACTGAAGGCCTATATTCTGAGCTCAAAAACACACCAGTAAAGGTATCGGTGGTTTTTCCGGGAGCAGTAGCTACTAATATTTCCTCTAATTCTGGAGTATCTACACCCCAAGTAAAATCAAATAATGCCTCCTCCTACAACTTGCTATCGCCCGAAAAAGCATCCGAAATAATTATTCGGGGTATGGAAAAAAACAATTTGTATATTTATGCGGGTAAAGACTCCTCGTTTCTTCAAAAATTATATAGATTCAGCCCTCAATTTGCCACAAACTTTATTGCCCAAAAAATGAAAGGGTTGCTCAATAATTCGTAATTACTTAACTATTTCAAGTATCATTAACAACCCGTTAATATACCCAGTACTCAAGGTAGGCAACAATTAATACAGAGTAGCTTTTACTCCAATAAATATTCTTCTGCCCAATAATGACGCATAATTATACGAAGGGTCAAACGTATACCCAAATGGGTTTTGTATAACATTATCTACATCTTTATCGAAGGGATCAAACCAGCGCATAATAACATCTTCTGTAGGAATAAAGTTAAACATGTTTTTTACCCCAGCGTATATCTCAATGTTTTTTCGATAAACCTTACGAGATACTTTAAAGTTACTTATGTTATACCAGGGCGAATACTCGGGACGATAATCGTTGGGTAAAACCGGCAATCTCATGGGGCTATTTATAACACCGGTAAAGTCAAAAACCATATTTTGACTAGGCAACGAATAGGAAATTGAATAATTATGAGTTAGGTTGGGGGTAAAAAGCATTTCCTCTTGTATGTTTTGATCTACCCAGTACGATTGTAAATATGTTGTGCCTAATGTATACTGAAAGTGTTTATTAGCTCCCGATGATATTTGTAAGCTAATTCCTTTATTTTCGGCATATCCGGATAAATTATCGTATATAATCAAGTTAGGATCGGTAAAATAGTCGGCAATAATTTTATTAGAAAAATAGGTATAAAAAATACTCATATCTATATGCACAACCGACTTACACACCGAAACAATGGACGTAATGTTAAGGTTGGTATTCCATGATTGCTCGGGTTTTAGCTCATTTTTAAACCATACATTTCGGCCACCGGTTAAAGCCGCATGATCTTCACTAAAAACATGTACATTCCTGAACCCTTTTCCGCTGTTTAATCGAATATTTGTGTATTTACCGGGTTTATACTTAAATCCTATACGAGGCGATACAATATGCTTATGTACAGTGCTGTAATCATACCTTAATCCGGCAATTCCTTTAATATTGGGTGATGCATTAAATTCGTTTTGAACAAAAACTCCATATAAAACGGTGTTAGAAACCTTATTTGTATTTTGTTCTGCGGCAAAGGTAGCCGGGGTATTGTCGTCATACCTTGTATTTCGGTATGACAATCCAAGCATAACATCGTTTTTTAGAATTCTTTTATCCCAATATGCTTGTGCAAACCCAATGTTTTGAATGGCTTTATAATAGGTGGTCCCATAGTAACTATCTTGAAAATGTCGATTATACGAAACGTTTACATATACTTTTTCAGGTATTGGCAACATATAATTACCCAATATTTCATAACGTTCTGTAAAAATACTTTCTCCATATACTTCATCGGTTCCTTTATGTTTTTTTTGCCAATTTAATTGCCCGCCAAATCTATCTTCCTGTATATACCTAAAGGCAATATCGCCCGTTTTTTTATTGTTTGTAGATAGTGAATATTTATTAAACACCGAAAATCGTTGGGTAAGTGGGGCATCGGTAAATTGATCGTTATTATGATCTATTCGATTATTAAAATGGTAATATCCTGCACTTAACAACCCTTGTATGTTTTTGTGCAGCTTGTATTTTGTAGATACATCAACGGTTATATCCCCTATACCACTATAAAAAACATCGCTATACAATCGAGGACTCGATAATACATGTTTGGTAATTACATTAATTATGCCACCCATAGCTTCAGAACCATACAATGCCCCGGCTGCTCCTTTTACAACTTCCACTCTTTCAATAATGGAATTCGGGATTGCGTGCAAACCGTATACAGTGCCCAGTCCGCTAACAATTGGCATTCCATCAATGAGCACTAAGGTATAAGGCCCTTCCATACCATTTATATGAATATCTCCGGTATTGCATACATTACATTGCATTTGAGGACGAACTCCATTGATTTGTTCAACCGACTCAAGCAACGAAGGGGTGGGATTTTTTTGAAAAAATGTTGTTGAATACACTTCAACCGGAACTACGCTTTCTGTTTTGCTTATCTCACGCATGCTTCCGGTAACCACCAACTCATTCAACTCATGTAAGTTTTCATGTAACTGCAATTTGTAAAATTGTTCAGGTTTTTCAATAATAATAGTTTGTTTTAATGCATGATATCCAATACTGCTTACTTCTAATGAATGTTTTCCGTAAGGAACATTTTCTATGATACAATTGCCTAAAGAATCACAAGAGGCGCCTAAATGAATATCGGGAATAACAACCTGGGCATATGAAACGGGGGTAGCATTACTTATTATCGTAAACCGTACATTTGAAAACTGGCTATATATAAAAGTTTTAGATAAAAACCAAAAACATAAAACTATAACACATCTCATAAATTAGACAAATATAAATAAATAATTTAATTTATATAAATTATAATTTAGGTTAGCCTAATTTATACTCACAAAACACATCTAACAGTAAATAATGTAAAATAATTTTTTGTATTTTAATTACCTAACTCAGAAATGAACTTTATTCGCATTAATCGCAAATCTTCTTCGGTGTATTCGTCATCAAATGCTTCAAATGCTGTTTTAACACAATCTTTTTCAGATGTTTTAAAGTATGAAAATATTTCTTGCTGTTGTTCTTTATCGAGCAAATCGTTTATGTAATAATCTAAATTTACTTTAGTACCCGAATCTACGATGTTTTCTATTTGTGAAATCACTTCATTCACACCCCATCCTTTTAATTTTCCAATATCCTCCAACAACATTTTTCTATCAATACTTTGAATTAAGAATACTTTATCGGCCGATTTATTAACAGCTGTTTTTACAACTAATTCGGAGGGTATGTCAATCTCATTTTCTTCTACATATTTTTTTATTTCTGCCACAAATGGAGCACCAAATTTTACGGCTTTACCATGCCCTACACCGGATATGTTTTTTAATTGATCTATAGTTGTCGGATATTGTGTAGCCATTTCTTGTAAGGACGTTTCCTGAAAAACTACATATGGAGGGATTTTCTTTTCTTGAGCAATTTTTTTATTTAAATGTTTTAAAAGGTCAAACAGGGCTTGATCTAAAGCCCCGGAGTTAGGGGATTTAGCCGTTATAATATCGTAATCTTCCGATTCTACCTCTGGAAACTCGTGATCTAAAGCCATAAAAAATGTATAAGGCTTTTTTTGATATTCTATGCCTTCAGGAGTAAGCGTTAAAACCCCAAAGCGCTCTATATCTTTTTGGATTAATCCATGTACAGTTGCTTGCCGTATTAATGAAACCCAAAAATGTTCTGTTTGATCAGCCCCTTCGCCAAATAATTCTAATTGATCGTGTTTATAGGCTTTAATTTTTGAATTTGTTTTCCCCAATAAAACTTGAACGATGTGCTTTTGTTTAAAGTTTTCTTTTAATTCATGTATGGTTTGCAACAATAATTGTAATTCGGAGGTTACCTCCATTTTTTCTTTTGGATTTTTACAATTATCGCACATGCTTTGGCAGTTTTCTTCATCAAAACGCTCTCCAAAATACTGCAATACATATTTTCTTCTGCATGCAGTACTTTCAGCAAATGATATAACCTCCATTAGCATTTGTTTGCCAATTTCTTGCTCCATAACCGGCTTATTGGCTAAAAATTTTTCGAGCTTTTCAATATCTTTATAGTTATAAAATACCACACAATTTCCTTCTTTCCCATCTCTTCCGGCTCTTCCGGTTTCCTGATAGTAGCCTTCTAATGTTTTAGGCATGTCGTAATGAATTACATATCGCACATCGGGCTTGTCAATACCCATACCAAATGCAATAGTAGCAACCATTACATCTACTTCTTCCATTAAAAATTTATCTTGGTATTCTGTTCTAATAGAAGCATCTAACCCGGCATGATATGGCAATGCTTTTATACCATTAATCTTTAATAACTCTGCTATTTCTTCTACCTTTTTTCTACTTAAACAATATACAATACCCGATTTACCCTCATTTTGTTTAACAAACTGAACCAACTGCTTGGTTACATTTGTTTTAGGACGTATTTCATAAAATAAATTTGGACGATTAAAGGTGTCTTTAAATACCCTAGCATTTAACATCCCTAAGTTTTTTTGAATATCATGCTGTACTTTTGGAGTAGCGGTGGCTGTTAATGCAACTATTGGAATAGTAGAATCTATAGAGTGAACAATTTCTTTTATTCTTCTGTACTCTGGTCTAAAATCATGACCCCATTCAGAAATACAATGCGCCTCATCTACAGCAACAAAAGAAATATCAATAGATTTAAAAAATTGAATATTTTCTTCTTTAACCAACGATTCGGGGGCTATATACAACATTTTGGTTTTTTTATCCTTTAAATCTTGTTTTACCTTACTTAATTCTTGTTTATTTAAATACGAATTCATTAAGTGAGCAATGCCTTCTTCCTGAGCAAATCCCCTAATGGCATCAACCTGATTTTTCATTAAGGCGATGAGTGGCGATATAATTAATGCGGTGCCCTCTAAGGTTAATGCCGGAAGTTGATAACAAAGGGATTTCCCGCCTCCGGTGGGCATAATAACAAACACATCTTGTTTATCTATAATAGATTGTATAATTTCCTCTTGTTTTCCTTTAAACTGATCAAATCCGAAAAAATTTTTTAACGTATTGGTAATATCCAAATTTTGGGCAGTAATCATTCGTGTAATTTCTGTAATATTGTATTAAACTTTCCTATAAAGATAATTCAAAATTTTAAAATTTAACACATCTGATGATTGTTTTTAGTAACCTTATACTATTTACACCGTTTAAAAACCCTAAATAAATGTTAAATTTTTTGAAGGCGTTTTGGAAGATAGCACTGTTAACGTTTGGGTTTTACTACCAGTTTAACCTTCAAGCTACCCATATTATTGGGGGAGCATTGTTTTACGAAAAAATAAGCGACTCCACCTACACCATCACTTTAAAAATGTACCGAGACTGTTCTCCGGGCACAGCAAACTTACCTAATTCGGCAGTAATAACTGTAAGGGGTGAGCAAGGTGCAACATTTTGCCCTTCAAAAGATGTTACCCTTCCCCGAATTTCGTTAACCGTTTTAAATCCGGTGGTAGATACTTGTGTAATTAATCCCGGAGTTTGCGTGCAAGAGGGTATATATCAGGGTACATTTAATATTTTCCCCGGAAATTCAGGGTATCATTTGTATTACCAAACGTGTTGCCGAAATGCTTCTTTAAATAATGTGGTTAATCCGCTAAACTCGGGGGAGAGTTTTTATGCTTATATTCCACCTCAACAAATCATTACTCCTAAAACGGCTATTTGGTTCGAAGCATTTTCTTTAGCCAATGGAACAACAGTCGATAACGGAACAACTTCTTGGTCGTCTAATTATACCGCCCCTCCGGGATACAATCAGGTAACCAATTGCAGGTACGAAGCTTCTCATACCTCTAGTCCGGGCGCAACGTGGTCTAGTCAAAACATAAATATAGCAGCCCAAACTGGAGGGGTTCAGCTTAAAGCGGCTTTATTTAACAGTGGAGCCAGTTTAGAAAATACCGATTCTATTTTAGTATATTACAGTTTAAATGGAGGGCCTGATGTATTATTCGAAAACAATGGTTCGTTTGGGGGTTCATTTCCTAATGGAACCATAGCTTCCAGTGCCATTTTAACAGGAACAACCGTTCGAATTAAAATCAGAACAATATCTAATTCAAACGATGAGTTTTATGCGTTTGATAATGTTGGGGTGTATATTAACCCTACCGATACGTTTGTTATAGGAGATAATAGTAATCCGGTGTTTGTAAATTTTCCGCCTATATTTGTGTGTGTACAGGAAACGCTTCAGTTCGACCACTCCGCGTTTGATCAAGACGGTGATTCCTTGGTATATTCTTTATATCGTCCATTTGACGGAAAGTTAACCTCTCAAGCGGGATATGCGTCTTTTGTGCCAACATTTAACAACAGCGACTCTATTTTATTTGTAGGGGTTAATTACACGGCAGGCTATAATGCTCAACAACCTCTTGGGGCAGGTGGACTAAGTATAAATACTCAAACCGGTATGCTTACCATTACCCCTCCATCTACCGGACAATATGTGGTAGGTATCATGGTTCAAGAGTGGAGAAACGGAGTTATGATTGGTTATTCTGTCCGTGATTTCCAGTTTAATGTATTGTATTGTCCGCCATTAGCTCAAGCCATTATTAACGACAGTATTAATTGTGCCGATTCAACCGTATATTTTGAAAGCGATATGACGGCCGACAGTTACTCATGGAACTTTGGTGACCCCAGTACATTAGCCGATGTATCAAATTCTAAAAACCCATCCTATCAATACCCCGACACAGGAACATATTTAGTGACTCTTATTATTAATGTAGGTACTCCATGTGCTGATACAATGTATAAAAATGTGGTGGTAAAATGGCATTTGCCCGATTTTTCATTTACAACACCAACTTGTACAGACGACACCATTGTTTTTACAGATTTATCTACCCATTCATTAAACACTTCTATAGCAAACTGGTTCTGGAATTTTGGAGATGGTAATACTTCAACGCTTCAAAATCCAACACATTCGTATCCAACAACCGGAAACTATACAGTTCAGCTTACGGTAGATGATGGCTTGGGTTGCTCAAGGTCTACTACACAACAAATTACCGTAAATCCGGCCCCTAGGGTAAATGTTGGTGCCGATATAAGTATTTGCGATAATGCAGATTCTATTCCATTAAATGCCATATCGGTTAACTCAAGCGCCATACAATGGTTTAGTTCGGGCACAGGAATTATTCAAAACGGCACCACAAATACGGCAGCGTATTTTTTATCTGATAGCGATACGTTTCCAAACCCACTTTCGATATATGCTGTTGTTACCGGTCATCCTTCTTGCGCTAACGATACCGATTTTTTTAATGTAAGCTTTTACCAAACTCCAAAATTATTGTCTGACTCCAATAAAACCATTTGTCCCGGACAAACTGGCACCTATTTATACGCGAATGCATACGATGGAATGGGTCCATATTCATTTTTATGGAATACCGGTTCTACAGCCGATTCTATTTTTGCCGACACCGGCACATATACATTACAAGTAACGGATAGCAGAGGTTGCACCAGTGCCTTAGATACCATGATAATAGACCGAATAAATGTTATTATTGATATTAATATATATTTCGACTCGGTTATATGTGATTATGAGTTGCCAAAAGCACTCAATGCCATTGTTACCGGAGCTACCGGTGTACTATGGACAGCAGCAGGAGGGTTTAGCCCTAGTGACGATAGTTTGAGTGTTGCTTACACTCCTTCTGCAGCTGAAATTTCAAGTGGATATTTTTCGGTATACGCTCAAACTACTGGTAACGGTACGTGCCCTGCAGCATATGACTCGGCACATATTTATATTAGCAATATGTTAATCGCATCAAAAGATTCGGTTATACCGGGTTGCGATTTATCAAACGGTTCGGCTACTATTACTCCTTCTGGCACATTCCCTCCGTTTACCTATACATGGAGTGCAAATACAGGTGGGCAAACCGATTCCATAGCTACTAATTTGCCTACCGATGTTTATATTGTTACCGTAGAAGATTTTTATGGTTGCATTATCGTAGATAGTTTTAATTTAGACAACAACCAGCCTGATTTACAAATCATAGGGCTTAAAGATGTAGTATGCTTTGGCGACAGTACTGGAACAGCTACTGTATTAGCATCTGGTGGGGTTCCGGGATATACCTACTTATGGGATACCTTAGCCGGAAGCCAAACCTCAGCTACCGCCACTCATTTATCGGCCGGAACTTATTTTGTGACAGTAACCGATAATATAAATTGTAAAGCATCAACCTCTGTTACCATTATACAACCGACTGATTCTGCTTTGCCTTCGGTATTACAACAAAATAATTTACTTTGTTTTGGAGACAGTAATGGTACAGTAACCTTAACAACTACGGGAGGAACGGGAACAAACTATACGTATACTTGGGGAACTTCTCCTCCCCAATTTTCGGCTACCGCCATTAATTTATCTGCTGGAATATATTTTGTAACGGTTTTTGATGACAGCTTATGTCCATCGATATTTTGGGTTGAAATTACTCAGCCTACAGAAATAATTCTTAATCCTTTTGTGGTATCAAATTATAATGGATCTGATATTTCATGTTATGGGGCTAGCGATGGAATTGTGGAGGTTTCGGCTTCGGGAGGTGTTGGAAACTACACGTATGTATGGGATGATATAAGCGCACAAACAACTGCTCAGGCAAATGGTTTACCTAACGGAACATATACTGTGCAAGTAAGCGATTCAAACGCTTGTAGTAAAGACACTATTATTACACTTCTACAACCTGATAGTATTCAAATAAATATGCAAGTAATTTCCGATTATAATGGCGAAAACATTCGTTGTTTTGGTGACTCAAATGGTATAGCCTTAGCATCGGTATCAGGAGGAACTGTACAATATTCATATATATGGAACGATTCGAATACTCAAACTGATTCTATAGCATCCAATTTATCAGAAGGCACCTATCAGGTAATAATTACCGATGCCAATGGTTGTAAAGACTCTGCAAACATTACTTTAACAGAACCAACTCCTTTAGTATTATCGGGAACATTTACACCCGTAAGCTGCTTTGGATATAGTGATGGTACGGCAACTGTTACTGCAAGTGGAGCAACCCCTCCATATAGCTACCAATGGGATGTTTCGGCATGGAGTCAAACTACTCAAACTGCCGACAGTTTATTTGCAGGTATTTATGTTGTTACAGTTTCTGACACAAACAACTGCATTCAAACTATATCTGTAAATGTAACTCAACCCAGCGATATTGTTGTAGTAACGGTTGATGATGATACCATTTGTCCAGGATCCCCGGTAATACTTACTGCTACAGCCACAGGGGGGAATGGTGGCTTTTCTTATGCCTGGAATAACGGAACAGCATTTGGCCCAGTACTGGTTGTTGTACCCAGTTTTACCACCAATTATACCGTTGTTGCTACTGACATAAAAGGATGTACATCGGCTGCTGATACCGCTATAATTTATGTTCGAACATTTATTGCCGATAGTATATCTATGATAAAAGGCCAAGATATTTGTGAAGGAGAATCTACCTTTATATCCTCTACATACCAAAGTACATTAGGGCCATATACCTATATTTGGTCGAACGGTGAAACAGGATCCGGACCACATTTAGTAAGCCCTTCTGACACTACAACCTATTTTGTTACCATTACCGATCTTTGTTTTAATAATATTGTGGGAAGTATTCAGGTAAATGTATTCCCTTTGCCCATTATTACGCAAAACTTAGTGCCTCTGGTTGGTTGTCAGCCATTTTCGGTAAGTTTAGCCGATTCAAGTTTTAACGAGGATATTGCTCAATATATTTGGAATATAAGCAATGGAACCACTATAAATGGCAATCCGTTTGAATATGTATTTGAAAACACAGGCGATTATGCTGTGTTGTTATCTATGATTTCAAACAAAGGGTGTACAGCAGTATTTGATACAGCACAAATTATAAAAGTAAACCCTAAACCCGAGGTAACTTGTGGTGCATCCCCTTTAACTACAGACCATGAAAACGCATTAATTAAATTTACTTCTAGTACACACAATAATTACTTCTGGGACTTTGGTGTATCTGATTTAACAGATGATACTTCTAATGTTTCTCCTACCGAATATTTTTATCCCGACACCGGAACATATTTGCCCATGCTAATTGTTTACAACGAATTTATGTGTGCTGATAGCTGTATTCAAATTATACGGATAGATCCAAAAATTAAAATAAGTGTTCCCAATGTATTTATTCCAAACCCAAATGGATCTAACGGGGGTACGTACGATGTAAATAATTTAACCAATGAGGTGTTTTTTGCAAAACTCGATTATGTAGAAGATTTTCATATGATGATATTTAATCGCTGGGGAGAACTGGTTTTTGAAAGTTTTGATGTAAATATTGGTTGGGACGGGTACTATAGAGGAAAATTATGCCAACAAGATGTGTATGTTTGGAAAATTAAAGCGCGCTTTGCGGATGGAAATACAAGAGATTTTACCGGAGATTTAACGTTGTTGAGATAATGCACGGAATAGGAAAAAATATTGTCGCTGTTGTCATTTGTTTATTAGCCGGAATGGTATTTTCTGTTCGTGCACAAGAAATTCAGTTTTCTCAATTTTATGCAAATCCCATGTATTTAAATCCCGCCTTTGCGGGAAATACCATTCAAGATAGATTTGCTATGAACTACAGAAATCAATGGGGAAAAGTACCCGGTGCTTTTAGGTCGTTTAGTGCTTCATACGATCATAATTTTGATATGCACAATGGCCTGGGTGCAATAATAGTGAGAGATGCTGCCGGAAGCGCAAACCTAAACTTTACCAGCATCGCATTAAATTATTCGTACAATTTTATAGTTAAGCGAAATTTATCTATTCGTGCAGGATTAGGATCGAGTTATGCTCAACGTTCTATCGATTATTCCAAACTTATTTTTCCAACACAACTTACGGAAGATGCTAGTGCTCCAGTATTACCCTTTAATTTTGAAAGCAGGGGATATTTCGATTTTTCTTCAGGTTTTATTGTATATAGTCGCTCGTTTTGGGCTGGCGTTTCTGTATTTCATTTAAATAAACCCGTTCAAAATGTAACTGGTTCAACGAATAATTTATACCATTTACCTATATTTTATACCACACATGCCGGGTATATGATTCCCATAAAAAAAGATTCAAAAAGAAGAATAACCTCATCAGTAACCGGAGTAATAAATTATAAAGCCCAGGCGGAATGGGATCAATTGGATTTAGGAGCATACTTTCATAAAGATGTATTGGTATTTGGTACTTGGTATAGAGGTTTGCCTTTTATTAAATGGAATCCGGAAAAAAATTCACCTCAACGTTATATTAATCAGGATGCATTGGTATTTATGGTAGGTTTAGAAGCAAAATACTTTCGGGTGGGATATTCGTACGATGTTACAATTTCGAAACTAGCCGGAAATACAGGAGGAAGTCATGAAATTAGCTTAATATACGAGTGGGCTCCCAAAAAGAAACGCCTATCGTACCGAAGATTTTTAGTGCCCTGTGCAAAATTTTAATCATGGGTATTTAAGCATTATTCTAAATTCTTCAAAACATAAGATTTGAAGAATCATTCGAGTTTATTGCTTTATGAGTTATTTATAACATTTATGTATCTCTTAATTTGACAATTGATATTGATAATATAACTTGGTAAATTATACTTTTTAAACACATACATGATTTGTCTTTTATATATTTGTAAAATCATGAGAATATTTTTGCTTTTATTTGCTTTTATTTGCTCTTTGCTATACTCCTCTGACCTATATTCTCAGCAACAAACTGAAGAAAAGTTTGGCTTTGAAAAAAATGTATATGGTGAAACTCAGGTAAATGAGTTACTTAAATACAGAAAACATTGGAACGATTCACTTAAAACGACACCGGGATATAGAGTGCAAATTTTCTCGGCTAGTGGTCCTTTAAGCAAAACAAATGCATTGGATGAAAAAGCAAAATTTTCGGAACTTTTTGGAGATATTCCTGCTTATTTAATGGCACAAATGCCTTATTTTAAAATTCGGGTAGGTGATTTTACAGAGAGAATAGATGCCGCAAAGTTTCATCATGAAATAAAAAATATTTATCCATCATCGTTTGTGGTTCCCGATGATGTTTATTTTAAATAAAATATAATGTTTAAGCAATACATAACACTTGGTTTGTGCATATTATTTAGTGTTCATTCCTTTTCTCAAAATAAATCTTTTGAATTTAAAGATCGTATTATATGCAATCTTTTTCATGCCAATTTAATGCAATCCGGAAACGATTTAAAACTAAAATGGTACTCGAGAGGTATAGGAGCACATTATTATTATTCGTTACCGGTTTATAAACAAAAAGTACAATTTGCAGTAGGAGTAGGAGTTTCAAATTATAATTTTTACAGTAATTCGTATGTGCAAAATATTCAACATCCCGACAGTAGTATTTTTCCAGAAGAAGAATATACCCAATTTAAATCGTATTCAAGTGATACAAAACCTAAACGCAATAAATTAACCTTAACGTATGCTGAATTACCGTTTGAATTGCGATTTAACGGAAAGCCAAATGAAAAAGGACATCAATTTAAATTTGCTGTTGGAGGAAGGCTAGGTTATATGTTAGATATACATACAAAAACGATACTTAGTGCGGGTAAGTATAAAAATTATATTTTCCCAAATGTTGAAAAGATAAATTATGGTGTGCATATTCGATTTGGATATTACAGAACGCATTTTTTTGCACAATACTATTTAAATCCTGTGTTTAAAAAGAATTTAGGGGATGAAATTACTCCTTTTTCCGTTGGGTTTAGCTATACACTATATTAATTAACCTGCCTATTTTTACTAGGCAGGTTAAACGTTGTTTTATAAAAAATGACGGAGATGTTATTGTGCTCGTTTTTGAAATACTTTATAAAACAGCCATCCATATAAAAACATAATAGGTATTAATAATCCAAGAATCCAATAATAAATGTTTGTTGGATTATTAGGGGTATTATTATTTATAAATATTGGGAGCACTGAATTTTGATCGGGCTCGAACCATTCATGATTATTATTTTTCTTAACTTTTGATGCGTACTCTTGTATATAATATGCATATTTTGACTTATCCCAACCTGTTAAATTCGACAATTCATTTAGCTCTTTTTCTCTGCGATTAAGCACTTCTTTAAAATAGGGTTGCGCATTTTCGCAGTTAATATCTCCGCTGGCAGGATGTTGTAAAATATATCTTCCCTGAAAACTTTCTCGATCGGGAATTTGTTTAAAAAATAAATCTTGAGGGAATGTACTTCTATCGTACCGAACGTGTAATCGGGTAAAAAACACATCGCCTGCATAATTTGATCCCGACCAATTATTTGTTTGTTGAGTTACCCAAAACACTCCGGCTTCTCGTAAATCGGTATAATTTGGCGGTGTGGTGGCACATGGGTCACATTTCACAAAATTACTAGAACTTAAATCCCAAGAATATTCTTGAAATACAATGTTTTTACCCTCTCTTTTCCAGGCTGTGGTAAAAAGATCTTTATAAAACTTGCCAAAATCATTTTTTACAAAAAGAGGAATATTTTTATTACTTGGAATTTTAGTAGTTCTATAATTTGTACATTCTACTTTATTTTTTTGAGTAAAACTATAAACGATTAAATCCTGTGGGCCATTGGCGTTGGCCATTCCTAAGCGTATAGGCAACATAAATTTATCGCTATTAAATGATATTTGTAACGGCCTTAGCTCCTGATATCCTGTTTTGCTGTGTTCTTGTAAGTTTACCTTTACTACAAAAAACTTTATGTTACTTTTTATGTAAGGCTCTAGCACTTCTTTTGCTTTTTCAGGAATTTTATATCCATGATCAACCAGCCATTCTTCAAGTCCACCCGAATCTTGAGCTGATAGTATTATAATATCATATTCTCCTACGGTATATTTTGCTTCTACCGTTACCTTATAATCTTTATTATATTTAACATCCCCTACCGGAGAAGGTTGTGCGGCACTTGACTTTAAACTTTCTGTTCTAGGATAATCATCATAATCTATACAGGGGTTATTATCGTAATACTCAACCAATCTAGGGGAAGAATATGCATCTAACAAGCTAAATATATTGGCATTGGCTATACGAATATCGTTTTTACCTAATACTTCGGGAACCGGGACAATCATGGCAAAATCCTTTACATCACCTTTAAAATCACTACTCATAGTTATAATACTTCTATTGCCATCGCGTACTAAAATTACCTGAGAGGCTTGATTAAAAAGTTGGGCATCTGCTTTTGCAACATAAAATCCGCAAAACGCTGACGATTTTTGAACACATAATCCAGTAGCCAACATAAGGGCAAATTTTTTGAAATTTTTTTTCATAAAAATAGATTTAATAGGTTAATAAACTGAATAAGAAATTTTATTTGAAACTAGGTTTTACAGAATTATATTCGAGCACCCACTCGAACTTTTTACCCGGTATACAAGTATCGATGATGGGCATAGCCAGTGACATAAAAAACAATACGTAAAAAGGAGCTCCTGAGATATACCAAAAATTAGATACTAAAAAACTGATAAATCCTAATAATATTCCCCAAATAATTCGAGCTTTTGAATTATTGGGAGCCGTCATAGGGTCGGTAATCATAAAGAAGCTAAAAAGCAATAAAGAACCCGAAGAAAAATGTTGAATTAAATAATCGGCTGGCCAATTTTTATAAAGTATATTCCAGCTAAACTCAAATAAAAAAAGAGCACTTAAAAACGCAAAACTTACATCCAATCGTTTTACTTTAGATACTACCAAAACACCTAATGCGCCCACAAAAAACCACAGATTGGCATTTGAACCCCAAACTCCAGGAGATATCCATGCTTGTTGAGTAAAAAAAATGGCCGATACTATTCCAATATTGGTGGGGTTAAAAATATGTTTCCCCTTATATTTTAAAATAAATTTACTGGAAATCGTTATAAAAGCAGTAAATACAATGACCCATGCTTCATTTGTTTTAAGTAAAATACATAACCCAAGAGCAGAAATTAATGCGCTTTTTAAGGATCTATAATTTTTTGATGTATAATGCGTCCAAAAAAACTGAACAGCTAATGTGGTAGCAATACACAAAATATGTAATTTCCAGGAGGAATTCCAATGTAAAACAAAGGTTCCGTATCCTAAAAATATTGTTAAAAAAAGTATCTGAAAATGTCGAACGTCCTTTTTTAGATATTGAAATATGTTTTTCATACATTATGTTTATGCATGGATACAAGGAAATATCTTTTTCCATAAATCATTTTAAAAAATTTTTTCAAACAAATGATTTTCAAGTGTTTAAATTTTAAAAGATAAATTGTTAAATTATATAAGTATTTTTATTCACTCGCATATTTTTATGCGAGTGAATAAATGGTATATTTGCAGGCTGAAAAAATTTTATCTGAACTGTAAATTATAACTCATGGTATATATAGCATTAACCATTTTTATTATTGGATATTTAGCCATTGTATTTGAACACAATTTAGAACTTAATAAGGCAGCTCCTGCTTTACTTATTGGCGTATTTTGCTGGACAGTATATATTTTATTTACCCCTGAAAAAGAACATGTTATTGAGCATTTAGGAGAGCATTTAGGCGAAATATCTTCTATATTATTTTTCTTACTATCGGCTATGACAATAGTAGAAATAATAGATAAACATCGCGGTTTTGATATTATTACGAGTAAAATTAAAACCAAAAGCAAACCCGTTCTTATTTGGATTTTAGCAGGTATTACATTTTTTTTATCTTCCTTATTAGACAACTTAACAACTACTATAGTCATGGTTTCTTTATCGGGAAAAATTTTAAAAACCCAACAAGACCGTTTGTGGGTAGCAGGTGTTATTGTTATTGCAGCCAATGCAGGTGGGGCTTTTTCTCCACTAGGAGATGTAACCACCACCATGCTATGGATTGGAAATCAAATAACCGCTGAGAGCATTATTTTTAAATTATTTTTACCAAGCATTATGGTTTTGTTGATTCCATTGTTTTTTGTTAGCTTTCGTTTTAAAGGACAAACCATAGACCTTAGTGCTTTACATGCTTCAAAACACGGTAAAGAAAGTACGTGGGTGCTGATTTTTGGAATAATTATGCTGATGTCCATTCCCGCCTTTAAAATAATAACTCATTTACCACCGGTAATGGGAGCATTAATGGCACTGGGAACATTTTGGATTATTTTATCGTTTTTACACAACAAAAAACCGGCTGAAGAGCGTAAACAATACAGTGTTATGCATGCGTTAGAAAAAGTGGACACCCCTAGTATATTATTCTTTTTAGGAATATTATTGGCTATTGGGGCATTACAGGAAATTGGTTTATTAAAAAATTTAGCTACATTTTTACAAAACACCTTAAAAAATGAATATTTAATTGGCACAGCATTAGGTATTATTTCTGCTATAGTAGATAATGTTCCTTTGGTAGCAGCTGCGCAGGGCATGTACGATTTAACAACGTATCCAACCGATCACGATTTTTGGAGTTTTTTAGCACTTACAACCGGAACCGGAGGAAGTGCAATAATTATTGGTTCTGCGGCTGGAGTAGCTGCTATGGGGATAGAAAAAATTGATTTTATTTGGTACTTAAAAAACATTAGTTGGTTAGCTTTATTAGGCTTTATTGCCGGAATATTCACGTATATTTTACAAACTTCAATATTTTAAGCTATACAATTTAATGAAATAGAATCATAGATTGAATGTATATTTGCTAATAAAATAATTATGACACTCACAGATAGAATTAATGTTGATATAAAAAATGCCATGCTTTCTAAGGATAAAGAAAAGTTAGAAGCATTAAGAGCTATAAAAGCGGCTTTATTATTGGCTTCCACCGAAAAAGGTGCTGGTGGTGAAGTAAATGAATCGGCTGAGTTAAAGGTTTTGCAAAAATTAGTTAAACAAAGATCCGATGCAGCTGAGATATATAAACAACAAAATAGAGCAGATTTAGCAGAAGTTGAGTTAACACAAATTTCATACATAGAACCTTATTTACCTGCTCAAATGAGCGATGCTGAAATAAAAAATGAGATTTTAACTATTATTAAAGAGATAAACGCAGTTGGATCTTCTGATTTTGGCAAGGTAATGGGAGTAGCCACTAAAAAATTATCGGGCAAAGCAGATAACAAAAAAATATCAGAAATAATTAAGTTGTGTTTAGGGTAATGTAATGCTAAATGGCCAAAAAAAATCGTTCGGAAAAAACTAAAATAAAACTTACAAAGTCAACGCTAAAAAAATCCCTTCAATTATATAAATACCTAGCTCCACATAAAGGATTATTTTTAATAGGCTTGATATTTTTATTTCTTACCAGCGCTACTGCTGTGGTATTTCCAAAGTATATGGGGCAAATGCTTGATGCGGCTAAAAGTTCATTATCGCAAGATATTCATAAAGTTGGAATAACGTTGTTCGTTATTTTTTTAGCGCAATCTGTATTTTCATTTTTCAGAATATACTTATTTACCTATGTTGCCGAAAAAGCTCTCATTAATTTACGTACCGATGTTTATGGGCATATTATTAATTTACCCATGAGTTTTTTTAACACCAGGCGGGTGGGTGAATTAAATAGTAGAATCTCTAATGACATATCGCTAATACAAGAAACTTTTACTACGGCTATTGCAGAGTTTTTGAGACAAATTATCATTATTGTTGGTGGAATCTTTTTTTTATTTACCATATCCGTAAAACTTACTTTATTTATGTTAAGTATAATTCCTGTTGTGTCAATATTGGCAGTAGTTTTCGGAAAAAAAATACGTTCAATCTCTAAAAAAACTCAAGATGTATTAGCGGAGTCAAATGTAATTGTGGAAGAATCCTTGCAAGGAGTATCTGTTGTAAAATCTTTCACCAATGAATTTTTTGAAGTAAACAGATATAAAACAGCACTACAAAAAGTATTAGAGTTATCCATAAATAGTGCAAAATGGAGAGGGGGGTTTGCTTCATTTATCATTTTCTGTTTATTTGGATCTATTATTTCGGTTGTTTGGTATGGATCCATTTTGGTTCAAAATTCTTCAGAAAATTTAAGTTTAGGCGATTTAGTTTCGTTTATATTGTACACTGTTTTTATTGGAGCTTCGGTAGGTGGTATTGCTTCTTTATACACTCAAATATTAAAAGCTATGGGAGCTACAGAAACATTATTCGAAATTTTTGATGAAGTTCCTGAAAAAATTGAGCCCGTTACAAATACAAAACGATTAAACGGAGAAATTATATTTTCAAATGTACATTTTTATTACCCCAATAGAAGTGAAAAAGAAGTATTAAAAAACATCGATATTACCATTAAACCAGGAGAAAAAATAGCATTAGTTGGAGCTAGTGGTAGTGGAAAATCTACTATTGCATCCCTAATTTTTAGCTTTTATACTCCAACTCAGGGAGAAATATTGTTTGATGGGCTACCTCAACGCAACTATTCTATTTCGTATTTGCGTTCTCAAATTAGTATTGTTCCACAAGACACACTACTCTTTGGAGGATCCATTCGAGAGAATATTTTATATGGTAAACACCACGCTACAGAAGAAGAATTAATTAATGCAGCCAAACATGCCAATGCATACGATTTTATCATGCAACTTCCTAACACATGGGATACAATAGTAGGAGAAAGAGGGATTCAACTTTCAGGCGGACAAAGACAGCGAATTGCTATTGCCCGTGCTATTTTAAAAAATCCATCCATTTTAGTATTAGATGAGGCCACAAGTGCTTTAGACTCTGAATCGGAAAGTTTAGTTCAAGATGCATTAGAAAAAGTCATGTTAAATAGAACCTCTATAATAATAGCACACCGACTATCCACTATAAAACATTGTCAACAAATTATCGTATTAGATAAAGGACAAATTATGGAGTGTGGCACCCATGATGAATTAATGAAAATTGAGCATGGAATGTACCAAAAAATGGTTCATTTGCAGTCGATGGAATTAGAAATGAAAGAAAATTAGAAGAATGGCACTCTTTCCGTATATGCTTGATCTACATGATAAAAATCCTTAACAAACTTTACCCTTTTTTATAATTTACAAGCATAACTCCTAATAAAATAACGCATATAAACATATACTGATAAGGGTATATATTTTCTCCGTCAATTAATCCCCAAATAATGGCAAAAACAGGAATTAAATAGGTTACCGAAGAAGCAAAAACAGCGGAGGTTACTTTTAACAAATCGTTAAATAAAATAGTAGCAAATGCAGTGCCTAAAACTCCTAATAAAATTAAGGCCGAAAGATTATACAAATCATTTGAAGTATTTATTTTATTATAAAATTCAGATTGTATTAAAAAATAAGCAAACACAGGCCCAATCAATAAAAAAATTAAGGATGATATTTGTAATCCGGTATATCCTTTTAAATACTTGGTAATTAAGTTTACGTTAATCGCATACATAAGGGTAGCTAATGTAACCAATGCGGTAAATTGAATATTTTCAAAAAAATTAATGTTTTTTCCAACACTCATTAATCCCAATACTCCAATAAATCCAATAATTGTTCCCAGTAACTGATGTTTTTTTATGGTACTTTTAAATACCGTGTAACCAACTACAATTGTAAACAAAGGCGTAGTTGCATTTAACATTCCGGCTAATGAGCTGTTTATTTTAGTTTGAGCTGTTGCAAAAAGTATAGCCGGAATTCCATTTCCTAATAAGCCAGATACAATAAATAGCCAAACATTTCTTCGGTTTAATAATAAAATATGTTTAAAGCTTAAAGGGATTAACACAATACTTGCGCTAACAATTCTAATTAATGCAACTTCTAGGCTTGAAAAAGTTTGAAGCCCTTTTTTCATAAAAATAAACGAAGTACCCCATATAAAAGCTAACAGTATTAATATGCTGTATTGTTTAATTTTGGTATTAAAATTTGCCAAGTAATTTTTTTCGCAATGTAACTATTTATAGCTTTACTTTGTTTAAGAAGTAACTTGTTTTAAAATATATTTAAAAAAATACATTCTATGAAAATTTACACCAAAAAAGGCGACAAGGGTATTACTAGTTTACTTGGAGGCGAAAAAGTATCGAAACATCATATCAGAATTGAGGCTTACGGAACATTGGACGAATTAAACTCATACATTGGAGTGTTAAGAAGTTACGAATTACCTAAAGAAATTGCCACATACTGTATTAAAATACAGAATATATTATTTACCATTGGATCGCATTTAGCAGCAACAAAAGAAACTCTTTCACTTCCAGCTTTATATGTTGAAGAAATTGATGAAATGGAAAAAAAAATTGACGAAATGGAGCTTGAATTACCCGCTTTAACATCTTTTATTTTACCAGGGGGAAATAGAGTAGTTTCTTTTTGTCATGTTGCCCGATGTGTATGTAGAAGAGCTGAAAGACTATGTGTTGTAGTTGCTGAACATGAAAAAATACACCCGGTAATACTCCCTTATTTAAATAGACTTTCTGATTATTTATTTGTTTTATCCAGATATTTAAGCCAGCACTTTAACGTACAAGAAGTTTTATGGAAATCGAAATAGTATTTGAACATGGATCAAATGATTGAAGATTTTACCCCTATAATTATAAATTGGTACGAAAAAAATAAAAGAGATTTACCCTGGAGAGAGACTAAAGACCCTTATTTTATTTGGATATCCGAAATTATACTTCAACAAACAAGAGTTAATCAAGGCTTGCCATATTATTATAAATTTATTGATCGATTTCCATCTATTCAACATTTTGCAAAAGCTTCTGAAGATGAAATACTAAGTACTTGGAAAGGATTAGGATATTACTCTAGAGCCAGAAATATGCATGCTACCGCAAAACATCTTGTAGAAAATTTTCAAGGAACTTTTCCAAACAAGTATGATGAATTAATAAAGCTAAAAGGCATTGGAAATTATACTGCTTCGGCAATAGCCTCATTTTGTTTTAATGAAATTACACCCGTAATAGATGGCAATGTAGTGCGCGTAATTTCGCGAGTGTATGGAATTAACGGAAATGTGGATAACACCGATTTTAAAAAAAAAATATTTAATGTTGTTTCCAAACATATTTTAACCGATAATCCCGCTCAATTTAATCAAGCTATTATGGAATTTGGAGCATTGCAATGTGTTCCAACGAATCCTAATTGTTCCATATGTCCTTTTCAAAAAAGCTGTATAGCGTATGGGCTTAATAAGGTAAAAAACTATCCTCCCAAAAAACAAAAAATAAATAAAAAACATCGATATTTTGAATATGTAATTATGGAGCATGGTTCGAAAATATTTTTAAAAAAGCGTGCCAAAAAGGATATTTGGAATGGATTATACGAGCCATATTTAATGGAATATCAAACACAAAAGGATGATGATGAGGTGAAAAATCACGTTGTGGACTGGGTTTCTGTTTTTTCAAAAAATTTTAAAATATATAATCCTTCTGATATTATAAAACATGTCTTATCCCATCAATTACTGCATATTCGGTTTTGGCCTATTCAAATTGAAGCCATTCATACTAAAACTAGCGATATTAAAGAAGGGACATGGATCGAAAAAAATGAATTGGAGTTGCTTGGGCTTCCGGTAGTTATACAAAAATATTTATCAAATCAATGAGAAATAGTTGGAACGTAATTGGAGTTATGTCTGGAACCTCCTTAGATGGTCTAGATATAGCGTATTGTAATTTTAGAGTAGACAATCAAAAATGGTCTTGGAAAATTCTTCATGCAGAAACCATTAAATACACGGAAGAGCACAAAAATACTCTACAAAAAGCATTTTATGCCAGTGCTAAAGATTTAGCTTATTTACATATTGAATTTGCTCAATTTACGGCAAATCAAATTAATCAATTTATTAAAAACAACAATATTAATAAGCACGAAATACAAAGCATCTCTTCTCACGGACACACCATTTTTCATGAGCCCAAAAAAGGCATAACGTATCAAATAGGTTGTGGGGGAACCATTGCTGCTTTAACTGGAATAAAAACGATAAGCGATTTTAGAGTTACAGACGTTGCCTTAGGGGGTCAAGGTGCTCCCTTAGTTCCGGTTGGAGATATGCTGTTGTTTTCAGATTTCGATGCTTATTTAAACCTTGGTGGATTTGCTAACATCTCTTTACAGGACTCAGTAAATAATAGGCTATATGCTTTTGATATTTGTCCAGTAAACATTGTTTTAAATGCTTTTGCAGAAAAATTAGGATTTTCGTTCGATAAAGACGGTATTTTAGCATCAAAAGGAACCTTTATTCCTACTCTATTTGATTCATTAAACAATTTATCATATTACCAAGAATCTCCTCCAAAATCACTAGGCAAAGAATGGGTTGAGACGAATATAATAAAGCTTTTATCTCAATATAATGTATATGATGTGCTTCACACCTTTACGAAACACATTGCTTTTCAAATTCAATCCATATGCAAAGAATACCATATAAAAAATGTTTTGGTTACCGGAGGTGGCGCACTAAACACATATTTATTACAGGAATTAAATTCAAACACCATTGATTTTAGAGTTCCTGAGCTTTCACTTGTTCAGTTTAAGGAAGCTCTGATTTTTGCTTTTTTAGGACTATTACGGGAATTAAATATAGAAAATGTATATACACAGGTCACGGGAGCTAGCAAAAACTCAGTGTCTGGAGCCATGTATTTATCATAATGACATTTTATTATATGCCAATACAAAAATGGTAATACGAATGTTTTTTATAGATTGTATGGCATCTAATAAAGCATACATCGTTGCTCCGGTTGAAAACACATCATCTATTATCATGATGTTTTTACCTTCGAAATATTCAGGTTTAATTAGCAAAAAGCTATTTTCTTTTTCTTTCAATCTTTTCATCTTACTTTTTTTAGTTTGAGACTCCCCTAAAAAAGTTTTGATGATAGCTCCTTTAGGAATAATAGGAATTTGAGTAATATCTGAAATTTCGCGAGATAAAATTTCACATTGATTAAACGATCTTTTGATTTCTTTAATCGGATGCATTGGTACCGGTAAAATATAGTCGGCTGTTATATTTAATGGTTGTATCAATTCGGCCATTTTACCACCCAAATACTTTCCTATGTATATATTTCCTTTATACTTGAAATTATGGAGCAAGGAGTGTATAGGTTCATTTTTTTTGAAATACGTAAAGAAGATAAAGTGAATGCTTGAAAACGTGTGATAAAACTCAACATGATCTTGATGCGTATGTATCAATTTGTTAAACTTTTGAGCGCATGATATGCATAAAATTTTTTCTTTTTGGTATACCGCTTTTTTACAATGAATACAGATTTTGGGGTATAAAAAGCTTAACAGATGTATATTTTGGGATAAATAAAACATAATTTACTAGGTATGTATAATTTACATATATTTGTTATACAAAACAAAATTTTATTATTATGACTGCAACACCGTCAACACCCAACAACACTAAAAAAAATAATAACAAAGTATTGGTTATTATTTTATCTGTATTATTTGGTATTAGTTTAATATCAAGTATTCTTCTGTATTCTAATAAAGTAAAATTAGAAGAACAACTAAGCGCGTGCGACAAAGAAGTAGATTTTGAACAAAAAGAAAAAGACGCAGCTATTGCTGAATTAAATTTAATGCTTCGTCAGTATGACGATTTAACTCAACAAAATCAAACACTTTCGAACGAATTACTCGAAGAAAAAGAAAAAATTAAAAAGCTGATTGAACAGGCAAAAAACAAAGATTTTACGATTAATAAGTTGCGTAAAGAAACCGAAACCTTACGAGAAATTATGAAAGGGTATGTTCATACGATTGATTCTTTAAATACGTTAAACCAAAATTTAACAGTAGAAAACTTAACCGTTAAAGGTGAATTAAGTACTCAAAAAGAGATGTACACCAGCTTAGACAAAGAAAAAAGAGAATTGGCTGAAAAAGTAAAAGTTGGTTCTTTATTACAAGCTATTAATATTAAAACGGTAGGACAAATTAAAAAATCTAGCGGAGCGAATAAAGATACTGATAAAGCAAGCCGAACAGATGTTGTTAAATGTTGCTTTGTGATTAACGAAAATAAAATTGCTCGAGCAGGTAAAAGAAACGTATACCTTCGAATTATAAGTCCATTTGGATCTGTATTAGGAGAGCAAAAAGATGATGAATTTACCGTAAATGGTCATTCAAGTATTTACACGGCTAAAAAAGAAATAGATTACAATACTTCCAGCTTAGATGTTTGTATGTATTGGGATGTAAATAATCCTTTAACGAAAGGAGACTATATTGTACAATTATTTTCAGATGGTTTAGAGCTTGGAAGCTCTAAGTTTACCTTAAAGTAATTCATGATAAGTTCAAATAGAAAATTTAAAGGGGTAAAAGATTTTTACCCCTTTTATTTATCTGAACATACTAAAAAATCTACCCGAATTTTCCACTTTATTGGAACTACACTATTCTTTGTGTTTTTATTTTTCATATTTTACGATCAAAATATTTGGTTTATAATTCCCACTATACTTGTCCCCTATTTTTTTGCTTGGATAGGCCATTTTGGATTCGAAAAAAATAAACCTGCCGCTTTTAAACACCCCTTTTTATCCCTTTTATGCGATTTTAAATTGTATTTTGAAATTATTATAGGTAAACAATCTTGGGGAGAAAAATAAGCTATTTAAACGACAAAATTACAGCTACAGAAACATCTGTTCTTTTATTCCCTTCAATTAAATCGTTACCACTTCCTATGTTAGCTCGGTTCGAAAAAAAAGTTTGTGATACTTTGCTTTGAAATTTTATTCCAAATTTTGTATTGTATTCACTTAATAAATACCAACGATACCCTTTATCGTAAAAAGCAGGAATAAAAAACTGATACTTAAGATTATTTTCGAAAGCATATATTCTTGAATTGTATGAATCTGTATCAAATAAGGCTATTCTTCCAATTATTTTAAAATAACGAATCCTATAAGAAACATCTTGGTATATTAAATATCCAAACTCGGTATTATTTTGAATTAATGTTTTGTTCCATTCTATTCTGGACTCTAAAGATAATTGTTTGGTAAGCTCTGTTTCGTAGTGAAACCTGATAAAATACCTATTATAAGGGCTTACTTTTGTTATTGTATACTCTTTGTTATCTCTGTTTTTTTGCTCAGCTCTTACTCTGATATACACTAACGATCTTTTTTTAGGTATATAATTTAGTTGCGCAAAATAATCGGTTCCGAAAGATGGGGAAGAAATATAATAGGTAAGCCATGAAAACTGAAACCTGTCGGCATAAATATCCAATTTCCATTTTCTGTTAAACTGATGATTTATACCAATATACAAGCCTTTTTCATTGGATGCATACGATTCACGAAAAGCATTATTATATATAAAGTTAAAATCTCTGGGATAATTTCTATGTACTAAAGAAATAGAAGTAGTTTTTCCTAAACTGGCAATTAAGCCGTTTAAAAACGCAGGTGCTCCAGTAATATTTTTAGATACTTCTCCAAAAATCAATATATTTTTAAGCAAATAATCGTACGATAAACCCATTTGAAGGCTGTTTTTCGATGTATCTGGAAAAAATTGATTATATAATTTAATGCTTCTGTCGAATGTAGCATTTCTAAGCCTTTGTACTGCGATTCCGGATATTTTAAATTTTTGTATCCGAATAGTGGGCGATATCCCTAAAATTTGTTCAGAAATACTATTTTTTTTAACTAATTCATTTAGAGTTCTGTGGTATCCGGAAATGTTAATGGATGTAAAAATCAAATCGCTTTCATCTTCTATTGAATCGGCTTGTTGAATGGAGCCATCTAATAATCGATCTGAATAAAAAAAGGTTGTTTGAAATTTTTCGTTTCCTATTTCTATGGCTCCTCCCCTTAAAAAATTACTTTCCATCAATGAATTGTATGGAGAAATTCCCCTAGGATTTTTTTTAACCATAAATATATCCTGAGTTTTGGAAAAGGCTCTGGAAGTCCAAAAAGATAAGCCTTGACCAAATTCCATATGATAGTCTCCTAAAATTAATTTTCGTAAAAATGTTTTGTTCTCATAATATATATGTCCTGAATAAAAGTCGAATCCTCGTTTTTGAGTTCCGGTAAATAATTGTTCTCCGGGGTCTTTTTCTGCATTGAATACTGCCCTAAAATTATTTGATTTAAATCGGTATCTGGAAGTTACTCTGTATGGGCTACCTAAATAAGCTGTTGTGCCATCTTCTTTAGGTAAATATCCATTACTTAACTCTAGAGTTCTGTTCGATTGTAAAAAAAACTCATGACTTGAATTATTAAGTGCAGATTTAAAAAATGAATCGTTTATTGTAAACTTTTCTTGTACTGTAATAAATGGTGTAATCCATTGTAATGATTGTATGTCAAATCCCTCTAAAACTTGTAATTCATAAATGCTTAAAAAAGGGCCATACATAGCTCTATGTGTTAATATATTAGCTATTTGAAAATCGTTTAAAAAAATAAGTTTCCTAAGTTCTTCATAGCTTGCTGTGTTTATAGAGAGAGGGTGTTCGTAGTAAAATTCTAAATCATCCAGAATATCATTAATATCTAAATCTTCCGATTCTAAATTAGCAGATAAAAACTCAATATACTGTTTTATAACATCTTCTTTAGATTGGCTTTTTATCCAGTTTTGCGCATGAATAAAATTGATGAAGAATAAAAATAGAATTAATAAAAACGTTTTTTTCACTTATTAATGAAATAATGTATTCCGCTAAAAAAACTATTTCCCAGCAACACGTGGTTTTGTAAGCTAACATCAAATTTCCATCGTGTATGTTTGTATCCAAAACCTAAGGTGTACATGGATGGATGTATCATAAATCCGCCTCGAATGAAAAATGTATTATTCGGAACAAATTCAAGGGCTAATTTTAAGGTAGGATCCATAAATATATCTTTACTTATCTCAACAAACGTTGTTAAGTATTTACTAGGCATATATGAAATCCCTACATTAAAAGTTAAAGGTAATATTACTTCATTAGATTTATATCCGCTTAGGTTTTCAATAAACGTTCCAAAAAATATGTTCTCCTGTATTTTAATTCGAGTTCCTATATCTGCTAAAAACCTTTTGGGTTCAGTATAAAAATCGTTGGATAAATAATTAGCATGAACATATTTTAAACGAACGCCTAAAGATGATCCTTCGGTAACTAAAATCCCATATGAAAATCCATATATTGAAGAACGAAAAACAGAATTTCCAAAATTCATGGCATATAAACCTGCCCCCGAATTATTCGGAGCATATTTAATAGCCATGGAGCCAGCATTTAACTCACGCAAACTATACAAATTTGAAAGTAATACGCTACTCATAAATTTTTCTTGTAAAACAATTCCGGCTGGATTATGTACGATAGCGTTATCCGATAAGGTTACTGACTTTATTCCGGCAAGTCCAGCAGATGATGAGATTTGGGTGAACTGTGCGTTGGATATTTGAACAAAAAATACACCAATAATAAAAAACGATGCCAATAACTCTATTCTCATAAAGGCTCTATATGTACATGAATACAAATATGCATTATTATGCGTATTTATAGAGTTAATATATCATGAAATTTTATAGTATTAATTTGAATAATAATATATTTTGAATATTTACAAGCATTACCTTATCAAAAATACTGGGCCTATGTATTCGTGTAATTTACCTTTATTATCTGTAATGTTTATTTTATAA
>CAZEIM010000028.1:24824-34815 GCA_964512145.1 uncultured Flavobacteriales bacterium | reverse complement strand
AAAAGCGGTGTGTTTTTGCGTGAAATGGCAAAGCGACTGATGAAGGGTTTGGAAACACAAATACCCGACAAGCAAGAACGCATTAACCACATTTTTAGCCAACAATTGTATGGTATTGCCATTACCGATTTAACCGCCTTGCTTTCACGCAGAAGTGTGTATTGCTCCAAAACAGCCAATGGCAAATACTCCATTTGCGACACCTTTGATGATGAGCAAGGAAACATTCGCTACAAACGAATGAAACACACTTGGAACAATGGAAAATGCACCTATTGCGGAGCAAGCCAAGAAGTGTACGACCGAGAAGATGCCTTGGAAACTTACGCTTACAATTTTATTCACACATCGGTAGCTGAGCCTGCCGAAGCTAACCTCGAAAAAATATTCAATATGAAGTTTGACGTTATCGTTGGAAATCCACCATATCAATTGAGTGATGGTGGCAGTGGTACAGGAATAAGTGCCAAGCCACTATATCACGAATTTGTGAAACAAGCTATCAAATTAAACCCAAGATATTTAACAATGATCATTCCAGCGAGATGGTTTGCTGGCGGAAAAGGTTTGGATGAATTTAGAGAAGAGATGTTAAAAGACAAGCGATTCAAAACATTAGTAGATTTCTCTAACAGTAAAGACTGTTTTCCAGGTGTAAATATCGCTGGTGGGGTATGTTATTTCCTTTGGGATAAAGAGCATAAAGGCGATTGCTTGGTAATCAATCAGTTTGGAGAGAATAAATATTCAATGACAAGAAAATTAAATGAATACTCAATTTTCGTAAGAAATAATATCGCTATTCAGATTATTGAGAAGATTCGAAGTAAGAGTAAGCAATTTATGTCTGAATTTGTATCAACAAGGAATGCTTATGGCTTCGTATCAAGTGAAAGGGGAAGTGAGAATGAATTTCCAAATTCATTGAAATTAATCAGTAGTGGTGGTATAGGATATGTTTCAAGGAATGAAATTGTAAAGAATGCAGATACAATTGATAAGTTCAAGGTAACTATTGGAAAAGTTGTACCAAGTAATGGAGAAGTAGATGTAACCCCAGAAATGGGTTATAGAGTAATTACTACTCCAAAGATTTATGGCCCCAGAGAAATATTTACTGAGAGTTATATGCTCTTATCTTCATTTGACACAATAATTGAAGCGGAAAACTTTGTGAAGTTCATAATCTCAAAGCTTCCAAGGTTTTTACTTAAACAAACGTTAACTTCTATGAATATCGCAAAAGACAATTTTATGTTTGTCCCAAAGATGGATTGGAGCAAAGCGTATAATGATGAAGAATTGTATGAATATTTTGATTTATCAGAAGAAGAAAAAGATTATGTAGATAAAATTATGCGTCCGATTGATTTATCACAAAATAGTGGAGAAGATGAGTAAAAAAGAATTTTTTCCGCCCAGACCGTCCACCAATCCGACCATTTATGCTTATGAATTGGTGGGTGTGGCTACGCACAAGGGTTTGCTCAAAATCGGCTATACCGACCGTGATGCACAAACACGTATCAAAGAACAGTTAGGCACGGCAGCCATTCCATACAAAATTGTATTTGAAGAATCGGCAATGAAGCGTGACGGGAGTTCATTTACCGACCACGAAGTACACCGATTGTTGAGAGAATGGAAAGTTGTAAACGCCAGTGGCGAATGGTATAAATGCACCTTGAACGATTTGCGGAGAGCCATTCACCAAATCAAAACAGGCGAAAAAACGGAAGAAAACCGAGTGCTAACTTTCGGTATGCGACCCGAACAGGAAGCAGCAGTTGACAAGACCATTGCCTATTTCAAGAGTTTCAAGAAAGAAAACAAAGACAGAACACCCCACTTCCTTTGGAACGCCAAAATGCGTTTCGGAAAAACCTTTGCCAGTTATCAATTGGCTAAAAAAATGGGTTGGAAAAAAGTGTTGGTTCTCACTTTCAAACCAGCCGTTGAAGATGCTTGGAAAGAAGATTTACTTTCTCACGTTGATTTTAAAGGTTGGCAATTCATTTCTAAACACGCTGATGAATTATCGAGTCAAGATATTGACACCAAAAAACCTTTGGTTTGCTTTGGTTCGTTTCAGGATTTTTTAGGCAAGAATGCCAATACAGGCGGTATCAAAACCAAAAATGAATGGGTACACGCCACCGTTTGGGATTGTATAATTTTTGACGAATACCATTTTGGAGCTTGGCGAGAAAACGCCAAAGATTTATTCGGTAAAGATTTAGAAGCCGAAAAAGAAATAGAAGAATACAAAAAGATAGAAAAAGAAGGGATTGCCGAAGAAGACAAAGCGGAACATTTAGAGAAGATTATCCCAATCAGCACCAATCATTATTTGTATTTGTCAGGCACTCCGTTCCGTGCCATTAGTTCAGGCGAGTTTATCGAAGAGCAAATTTTCAATTGGACGTATTCAGACGAGCAAAGAGCAAAAGAAAATTGGGACGATTCCTTAGGTCCAAATCCTTATGCAGCCCTACCAAGAATGGTAATGCTCACCTATCAATTACCAGATTCTATTCGCCAAATTGCTATGCAAGGCGAGTTTGACGGTTTTGATTTAAACATTTTCTTTTCAGCCGAAGGCGAAGGGCGAAAAGCCCGTTTCAAATACGAAGATGAAGTACAAAAATGGTTGGATTTAATTCGGGGTTCATTTAGCGAAACCACCGTTGACCATTTGAAGATGGGAGCAAAAAAACCGCCTTTGCCTTTTTCACACGCTCCATTGCTCAAAGTATTGAATCATACTTTTTGGTTTTTGCCAACAGTTGCAGCTTGTAACGCAATGGCATTATTACTTGAAAGACGACAAAATATATTTTACCACGATTACAAGGTGGTGGTTGCAGCAGGAACACAAGCAGGAATTGGAATAGAAGCATTGCCCCCGGTTTTAGATGCTATGACTGACAATCCTTTGGAATCAAAAACCATTACGCTTTCTTGTGGGAAACTCACCACAGGGGTGTCGGTAAAGCCTTGGACAGGAATTTTTATGCTGCGAAATTCTTCCAGCCCTGAAACCTATTTTCAAGCGGCATTCCGTGTGCAAACGCCTTGGGTTATTAAAAACCCCGACAGCAAATCGCCCAACAAAGAAGAAATTTTAAAAGAAGAATGCTACGTTTTTGACTTTGCTCCCGACCGAGCATTAAGACAAATTGCCGATTACAGTTGCCGACTAAATGTAAACGAATCAAACCCCGAAGCAAAAGTTGCTGAGTTTATAAACTTCCTGCCTGTGTTGGCATATGATGGAAGTTCAATGAAGCAAGTGGATGCTGCGGGAATTTTAGATATGGCAATGAGTGGCACAACCGCCACACTTTTGGCAAGACGTTGGGAGAGTGCATTGCTCGTTAATGTGGACAACAACACGCTTGCTCGACTGATGGCAAACGAAGAAGCAATGAAAGCATTAATGAGCATTGAAGGCTTCAGGAATTTGAATCAGGATATTGAAACCATTATCAATAAATCCGAAGCAGTTAAAAAAGCAAAGAAAGAAGCCAACGACCGAGAACTTACCAAGAAAGAGAAAAAAGAACTTTCAGACGAAGAAAAGGAATACAAGAGTCTGAGAAAGCAAATTCAAGAGAAGCTAATCAAGTTTGCTACTCGTGTACCCGTCTTTATGTACTTAACAGACTATCGGGAAAGAAGCCTAAAAGACGTTATCACACAATTAGAGCCGGGACTTTTCAAAAAGGTAACAGGACTTTCGGTAAAAGACTTTGAATTATTGGTAAGCCTTGGCGTGTTCAACTCTGCTTTAATGAATGATGCCGTTTACAAATTCAAACGTTATGAAGATGCAAGTTTAGAGTATATCGGAATTAACAGACACGAAGGCGAAGATGTTGGATTGTTTGATACCGTGCTGAGTAGAAAAGATTATGAAGCAAGTTTCGTAAATAAAGATTAATTTATGAGAAGTCTATTTGAAAAAGAAGAAAAAGAAACTGCCTTAAATCAACTCAAACTTGATTTGATTTCTCGTTTCTATCCTTTTACAAAAGATGAAGTTTTAAAATACAAACCTGTTTTAAACTTTGACGGATGCCATTTAATGGACAATGATTCAGTAAAATGGGACATTGAACTGCTCGACAAAGTAGAAGAAAAAATTGATTGGTCAGAACTTTGGAAAATAAAGAACATAAAATTTGATTTTGCCTTTTTCAAAAAATATGAAACCAAAATCGAATTCAGCTCCATCCATCTGTCCAAAAATATTGAATGGTCTAATAATTTACTTTTAGAATACGGTGACAAGTTTGATTGGAGCAAATGGCTAATAACAAAAGAACCACTTTCGACCATTGAAAATTTAAGAAGATATAAAGATATACTTGATTGGAGTTCGGTATCACATAGAATAAATATTGACTTCACCGATGAAACTCTTCAAGAGTTTTCAGAAAAATGGGATTGGAAAAAGTTGTCAGCCAATAAAAATCTCCCCCTTTCAGTTGAATTTATTCAAAAGTATATGGAGCATTTAGATTTTGATGCTTTATCACAAAATCCAAAGAGTATAGAACTTATTTATAAATATCCCACATCAAAGAAATGGAATTGGGATAAAGTTATTTTAAATCCTGCCATCAGCTATAATAAAAATTCTTTTGATTTTGTATTTAGCCATTACAAAAGACATTATTATGAAACTAAAGAGTTTACAAATCAAATTTTTAAGAAAATGGCATTGCCGTCATTTCTATTTCATGTATTTACTCGACAACAAAACGACATCAGTTATTTTCTGCAAGATGATTTCATAAAATACTTGCCTTGGGAAAATCTGTGCAAATTTTGTAATACAAAATTGACGTTAGAGTTTATCGAAAAATATAAAGACAAATTCAATTTTAAAGAATCTGAGTTCATCAGGAATCATCGAGATATTATTTCAAAAGAGTTCATAGAAAACAATATTGATTTATTTAATCCTACAAACTATTCATTTTATTATCTCCCTCTGACAATTGAGCTGTTGAATAAACTGAATGACAAAATAAATTGGAATAACCTTTCAAGTTGCGAAAAGCTAGATTGGACCTGGGATTATATTGACGCACATTACGACAAATTCAACTTTTTTAGACTTTCAGAAAACAAAGGAATATATGACAAGCTAGTAATGGGTAAAACAAGTAAAAATGGAGTATTTGAATTTCTAAACGATGAAATGACCAAGCAAAGAAAATGAAAAACAAGCCACGCTATTTGCAAGTGTAAGCTTACACCCGTACATTAAGCGTTTGTTTCCTGCTTTAATAACCCTAGTAAATTATCCGTATTTACAGCCGTTAATTTTATTGAGTGTGCTACCTTAATAGCATAAAACATGAACCACTCGGGTAAAGGGAAAAAATATATTTTAGTGTTATTTTCTAAAGCGATTTTCTGACACAATTCTTTAAACTGGATAGGTTTATTATGAGTTAGTATGTACGTTTGAGGTGACATTTCTTCTTGTAAAATATTGTTTAAAAACAATAGGACTTCATGCACGTAAATATATCGAATTTGTTGACGCCCTCCTTTTACCAGTGGCATAATATGAAATTTTATAATGTGTTGCTGAATTTTTTCGTATAAGCCACCTTTTCCAATAATTAATCCAGGTATTAATACAAATATGCGTTTGGTTGCAAGCATTTCTTGTAATTTCCATTTATGTTGCCCGTAATATGTAGTTGCATGGGCATGGGCTGAAATGCTTGAAAAATAAACGTTTTTGGAAACCCCATTACGAATAGACTCATCAAATAAATCTAAAGTGCCTTGTATGTTAACATCGGGTTGATGGATTTGAGGTTTGTTTTTTTCATACGCACAGTGAAAAAAGGCCTGACTTTTACTAAAGGCTTCTTTTGGAACTTTACCTCCCAAGGTATACGTATAATAAATAACTCCAGGTGTTTTTTGTTTGGGTATAGAACGCACCAAAGCATGCACACAATAGTCTTTTTGTAAAAAGAAACGCACAATTTCCTGTCCTAAAAAACCATTGGCTCCACTAACGGTAATATGTTTATTGTTCTGATAATGCATTTTGTGCGCAAACATGAGCAAAAGCCATTAAACTTAAGGTTAATCCTTTACCCGGTAAAAACTTAAAAACAGAACCATCGGCCACATATACTCTTTGATTTGTATGTAATTTTCCAAACTTATTGGCGTAATCATACAAAGTTCCTCCGTAGTGTATACTGTAGCCTGAATTATTTTTAATGCGTTTTAATGGTATAAATCCCATTTTTTTAAACAAGCGAATATATTGTTTGTCAACTATACGAATCTGTTTTTGTTCATTTTCAGAGTGAATATACTCAGCCTTTAAAACATCTGAAGTAAAAGCCTTGGTATCAGGTTCGAGTAAAATATATTTTCTTTCGCCCGGTGATTCTGGATGAAAAATTCCGGCTAAAAACAGAGATGGTATTATGTTTTTTAAAAAAGCCATGCCTTCTTTATGCGATAAAGGTAGTGACCTCATAATTCGGAAATTTAATAAAGAACGATACGAGTATACAGAAGCCATACTCACTTGTTGATGTGTTTTTTGGGAATCGAAATATAATGACCATTGCGCTAATCCTGTTTTATACAAATGATTAGGTTTTCCTAGTAACCCGGGCTGTATGCAAGGGATAAATGAATATGCATTGCATAAAATAGGCAGCTTTTTTATGGTGGTTGATCGCATAAAAATTTTAGCTGTATTTAGGGTTCCTGTTGCTAAAATCAGCTTTTTTGCCTTAAAACACTCTTTGGTTTTATCAAACACATCCATAGTTTCAACCGTTACCATATCATTCAATTCTTCATATTTAAGCACAAGCTTGCCACTTATATAGGTAAAGTTTGGATGCTTTTTTAATTCCTGTATGGTAAATGTTGGCCGGTAAGCATTTTTTCCTAAATCGGCATAAAAATCCAAATCCTGCCCGGGAATATATTGGTTAGGCTCATGTTTTTGATATTGCAAGGCTAAAGGTGTCCTTTCCATAAAAAAACCTTGGCTGTTGTAGGTACTTTGGTTTTTTTTAAACCTACTTCCAAACGTTTCCCCAACCTCATCTAAGGGAAATGATTGAAATAATGATTCCATTTGCTCCAAAGAATAATCGCTGATTTTGCCTTTGCTGTAGCGAACTCCAATATATTTGAGTATTTTTTCATACGATTTTTTCATTTCCGAAATTGGCAACCTACATTGAGAAAGTTCCTGATCAGAAAAAACATATGAACCCAAACCCCATGCATTTCCCAAGCCTCCAAGAGCGAACGATTCAACCGGAAAAAATGTTTGGCTTACAATGGTTGATAATATATCGTTTTTATGAGTTACAAAGTGGCGCGAAGGAGTTAAGTGTAAAGGCTTTTTTGGGTTAGGTATTTTAAGTGCTTGAAACGTTTTTCCCAACCACATATCTATTTGTTTTTGAAAAGCACTTTGTGTTCTTAATTTTATAAAATCATTGTTTTCTGAACTCCACTCCTCTGTATTGGTAATTCCAACATCTAACATTAGCACCGAAGCATTAGCCTCAACCAATGTTTTAGCAGCTATTGCTCCACAACAACCTGACCCTACTACTATGTAGTCAATTTTCTGCATCCTAAAACTGTTAAAATTATATATCCTAAAAAGAGTAAAAAAACCGACTTAAACAATATCCATAGTGTTTTTAACCCTGAAAACGTAAGACTCTTTTTGTTTATAAAATGCTCCATGTACGTTGGATGGCATTCTAATAATGAAAACATGAGTAAAATTCTGTTTCGTATGTTAGATTGCGGAAAGGAAAATCCTAAATAAGTATCTATTCCTGAACAAAGAAAAGGAAATTTAAAACATGCTCGAAGAATTTTATGTTCTTTAGGGTTAAGATTAAACCCGAGGTTTTCAATAGCTCTTTGATACTGGTCACAAACCTCTTGATTGGGAATGTCCCCTGTTAAATAGGTAAACCACAGTTCAGCTTCTTTCGTCAGATTCATGTTGAAAAGTGAGTTCTGATACTTTTTTTTCAAGCTCAGCCATAGATTGTGCTAGTTTTTTATTGTTTTGTTGAAGTTTTGAGTTTACAATAGATAGATGTAAAAGGTAAACACAAATTGCTCCAATAGCCCCGGTAAAAACTAAATTGGGGGCTTCTTTTACCCCAAATAGCTCCGATAAAAACTCCAAACCCTCTCTCCAAAATGAAAATACAACCAATAAAAGCGTACAAATAATCCAAATAAACGCATATTCTTCTCGCAGCTTTCCTTTAATAATAAGTTGGGCAATAAAGGCAAGAAAAAGCAGACTAAAAAAAATAGCTATCCACTGAATTCTTTCTATCGGCATAAAAAATTAATTTTTTCGAATATAAGAAAAAAACATGGCGATGCTTACTTTAAACATGTAATAAACCGAACCAAAACTACTGATAGATGATACCCCTCCTAGCCTAGAACGCATTTTAATAGGAATCTCTTCGATGCGCAATCCTGCTTTTGAAAACACAACCAGCGATTCGGGTTCGGGGTATTCATCGGGGTAATAAGCCGTAGCAATATTTATGGCTTTTTGATTAAATAATCTGTAGCCTGAGGTGCTGTCGGTTATTTTTTTTCCAATAAACAGCTTATTGAGCCATGAAAAATATTGTATTCCCAATCTTCTAAAAAAAGTAGAGGTAAAACTTTTTTCAGCTAAAAACCTTGAGCCAATAATTACATCGGCTGTATTGTTTAAATATGCCATTAATAAATATACAAGCTGATCAGGAGGGTGTTGTCCATCTCCGTCCATTTGAATACAAACATCGTATTGATGTTTTTGGGCATACTTAAACCCAGTTTGTACGGCACCCCCAATTCCTAAATTAATAGGTAAATTCATATAGGGAATAGCATTTTTTTGAAGTAATTTTAAAGTGTTATCCTTAGAGCAATCGTTAATCACTAAGTAATGTATGGAGTAAGGTGTAGTTTGAAGCACCATTTTTAACTCCTCCACTAAACTAACAATGCACTCTTGCTCGTTATAACATGGAATAATTATCAATACTTTCATCTGTAATATTCATGAATTGTTCAAGTATTCTTTACGCACAAAAATATTTACAACTTATGGTAAATATTTGAATTTATTTAATTTAATCCACATTTATTTTCATAAACTGTTCCTGTTGCTAATATATTTGTGTATATTTTTTTCTGTGCGACAATTTAAAAAAACGACTGTTTTCATTATTATTTTCTCCTTTATTTTTTCATGCGTTTTATTGCATTTTTGGGGAATTTCATGGGAAAATTCCTTGCGAAACGGCTTTAGAAAACATATTTGCTTATGCGATACGTTAAGGCCAATTATATACATAAATAACTTAGGAACACCAACTGTAAATTATCACTCGGTTTCTGGGGAACATATTGGTTTACAAACCAACCCGGTAGAGATTTGTCAGTATGCACTTAAATATTTAAAAAATGGAGATAGCTCGTTATTTTATCATCAAGCAAATTGGCTTACCGAACATGCCGATACCGTAAAAGATAGTCTTTTAAATACTTTATTTTTTGTGTATCAATACCGGTATTCATGGCTTCCATATAATGTAAAGCCTGGATGGGTAAGTGGCATGACACAAGGAATGGCTTTAGAGGTGCTTTCAAAGGCTTACCAATACACTAATCTTAAAAAGTATAAAGCTACAGCCGATGGTGTTTTATTATCGTTTTTATATCCCCCAAAGCAAGGTGGTGTAACATATACATATCCCGAGGGATATTGGTTTGAAGAATATGCAGATCATACCGGAAAAAAACCACATGTGTTAAATGGTATGATGCATGCATTATTAGGCATTTATGAATACCACAAGGTTTTTAAAGATAGCTTATCATTACAGCTTTTTAATGAAGGTATTCGGTGTTTAACAGCTAATTTACCAAAATTTGATCATCAGGA
>CAZEIM010000028.1:0-24762 GCA_964512145.1 uncultured Flavobacteriales bacterium | reverse complement strand
ATCGAATTCATGTAGAACAACTAGAAGCATTGTATGCTATTACCGAGCAGGAAGTTTTAAAAAAATATGCCGCATTATGGGGGAAGAAAAAGGAACCTTCTTATGTATGGCAACGATTTCAGAATGTAAACGTAAGTTTTTTAGTTCTTTTAGCGATGGTTTGGATATTATTGTATGCTTTATTAACCCTGTTTATAAACTCTTTAGCCATAAAAATGCGCAAACAGGATTAAAAATGTAATAGAATATGATTAGATTTGAGTAAAAAAATATGTCTGTCGTGTCCTTAAATCAATCTTCCTTAAAAGATTATATCTACTGCCATAGTTTGGTAAGGTACAAAAGATTAGAAACAAGAGAAGTACACATAGGCGATGTTCCGTTAGGGGGTAAAAATCCAATTCGCGTTCAATCTATGACCACTACCAATACGTTAGATACACAAAAAACAGTAGAACAATGTATTAGAATGATTGATGCGGGTTGCGAATATATTAGAATCACTGCCCCCAGTATTAAAGAGGCAGAAAATTTAAAAAGTATTAAAAGCGAGTTGAAAAAAAAGGGGTATTCAGCTCCTATTATTGCTGATATTCATTTTACGCCAAATGCTGCTGAACTTGCTGCTCGAATTGTAGAAAAGGTGAGGGTAAATCCCGGAAATTATGCCGATAAAAAAAAGTTTGAATTTACAGAATATACAGAAGCTTCGTACCAATTAGAATTAGAACGAATTAGAGAAAAATTCTTACCCTTAGTTAAAATATGCAAGGAATATGGAACCGCCATGCGTATTGGAACAAATCACGGCTCGTTATCCGATAGAATATTATCGAAATATGGAGATACTCCTTTAGGTATGGTTGAGTCGGCAATGGAATTTGTGCGAATATGTGAAGAAGAAAACTACCACCAGTTAGTATTGTCCATGAAAGCAAGTAATCCACAAGTAATGGTACAAGCCTACCGCTTACTGGTTCATAAAATGTTGACAAATGGCAAGGTGTATCCACTACACTTAGGTGTAACCGAAGCAGGCGATGGTGAAGACGGTCGAATTAAATCATCTGTTGGAATTGGAACACTGCTTGAAGATGGTATTGGTGACACCATTAGAGTTTCATTAACAGAAGAGCCCGAGTTTGAAATTCCGGTAGCTAAAATTTTAGCCAACCGATACTCTTCCCGAGATACACACGATAAAATAGTGGAAATTACAGGTTACCCTATACATCCTTATGAGTACACAAAAAGGTCTTCAAATGAAGTGCTTAATATTGGAGCTAGTCATGTGCCTAGAGTGATCACAGATTTTTCGCATAAACAAAGTATTGCTCCAGCAAACTTATTTTCTGTAGGATATCAATATTCTGTTCCTTTAGACAAATGGAATATAACAGAAATGGCATGTGATTATATTTATGTTGGAAAAAACACGATTGATTTTGAAATCCCGGGAACATTAGGTGTTATTCAGGACTTTGAGATATGGAAAAGCCATAAAACCAAAGACAGAACGTACCCTTTAATGAATTTATCGGAATACTTAAATGAAGAAATTGAAAAATGTGATGTACTGAATTTCATTTCCATTATCGTAGATAATATTACAGAAGATGAATTAATTAAACTTAAAGAACGTAAAAATGCCGTGCTAATTGTTGAAACAAATAATACACATGCTATGGCTCATTTACGTTGGTTTTTTACACTGCTTATTCATAAACAAATTGGTTGTCCGGTAATTATTAAAAGAGCGTACCAAGATGATGGGGAGAAAGTTATGTTGTATGCATCTACCGACATAGGGGGGTTATTTATAGACGGATTAGGAGATGGTGTTTTTATGTGCTCCAAAAACCTTTCAGAAAATACCAAGTATAATTCACTTATTTTTGGGATTTTACAAGCAACGCGAACACGCATTTCAAAAACAGAATATATATCTTGTCCTTCTTGCGGAAGAACATTGTTTGATTTACAAGAAACTACAGCCAAAATACGTGCTGTTACCGATCATTTAAAAGGTGTTAAAATTGGTATAATGGGTTGTATTGTTAATGGTCCAGGTGAAATGGCTGATGCCGATTACGGTTATGTTGGAACTGGCCCGGGAAAAATAACCTTATATAAGCAAAAAGAAGTAGTAAAACGCAATGTTCCAGAACAAGAAGCGGTACAAGAACTCATTAACTTAATAAAAGAACATGGCGATTAGATAGAAAAAAGCGAATTGTAATTCATGAAACTTTTTACTCAATTTTAAAATTCTTCTAACTTGGAATTATTAAAATTTAATAGCGCACCAATTTTCCTATGCCATCTCCTATTCTAATCACTTTAGGGTTTCCGGAATAATAAATATTTCCTGAATGATTAATTTCTGCAAACAATGTATCTGTACAATTAACCCAAAAATCTCCGGTATTTTGGTTGGTACAATATGCCTTATTGGATTGTAATTGATGTGCCTGAATAACTCCGGTAGAACTCCCTGAATATAAGTAAAGGACTTGTGTATTTCCCTCAATATTAGCATCAAACAAGCCTGTATTTAGAGCTATGGCAAACTCCGCTCCCTTAAAATTAAAAAATATACTTCCTCCTGCATCAAAACAACTTATTTTTAGCCGTTCCGTTTCAAATGGCTTTAGGGTTTTTAGTATTCCATTTATTCTGCAGTCGATAAACCGTAAAGAAGGAACCGAAACAATCACATGCAAGGAATCCGAATAATTTCTTTTCCAGTCGCAAGTAGGTAGATATATAATTTTTAAAATTCCTGATTCTTGTGAGATTTGGATGTTGTTTGGCTGAATATGTGTACCAACCATCTTAATATTAAAAAAAGTATCTTGATGTATTTCAACATTCATTTTGCCTTGTATGTATAATGTATCAAAAGATTGTGTATTCCATGAATTTAATACAGTTTCTGTTTTATTAATGTAGCAATTATTTTTTTCACATCCTGAAATTGATATACAAATGACCCAAACGAGTAATATTAAACTACTTTTTTTCATGTACTGCTTTTATCCTTTTGATTTTTTGGGAGATCACGTTTGGAGAAGCCAAGGGGGTTTTCACATGTAGATATTTCCAAGTGACTTTTGTCCGCTTTTTATTTACATCCAAGAGTACGTATCCATGCTTTGTGCCATTAAAATATTTTATATGCCTGTTTTTCCAAGAATAATTAAACAGTAGGTTTAATGCGTGTATTTTCCATAGTGGATAATATTCATTTAAGTTATGAGACGATATACTGGGAGTAACTACCTCAGCGCCTAGGGGTTTTTTATTGTTTTTTATTCGAATAAACCAAGAGCTGTGAGCATCCCCTGTTAATACGAGTAAATTTTTTATATTCTTTTGTGTAAATGTGTCTAAAATTTCTTTTCTTTCATGGGTGTATCCTTGCCACATATCCAATCTGCTTTTATTAAATCTTGAAAGTTTTTTTGGAACATGAAAATTTGAAAAAATTACCTGGTTTCCGATCATTTTCCATGTGGCTTGTGAGTTAATGGTTTTAGAAAAAAACCAACTTTTTTGTGTATCGCCTAACATGGTATTACCGGTTTGAATTATATTGTTAGCATCCTCAGGTAGAGTACGGCCTTCCATTCTTCCGTCAAGCATTATTAAATCAATCAAATTTCCTATATTAAACATTCTAAATATTTTTTTATCCTCATTTTCTTGAACCGGAAGCCACTCAAAATAGGCTTTTTTTGCGTTATATTTTCTACTCGTCCAATCCCCTTCATGGGCTTGGTGATTATCAGCACCATCTTTATAAGCATTGTTTGCAAACTCATGATCGTCCCAAATTGCTATTACAGGATGTGCGGCATGTAATGCCTGTAAATCTTTATCTAAACGATATTGTGCATACCTTGTTCTATAGTCCGATAAAGTAATAATTTCATAGGATGGTATATGTTGCCTAACCAATACACTTCTAGGAGCCTTTTGCTGATAATATTCATAAATATAATCTCCTAAAATTAACACCGCATCTATATTTTGCTCAGTACTCATATGTTTATAAGCATTAAACCACCCTGCCTCGTAGTTGCCGCAAGAAGCCACTAAAAACCTGGCGTTTTGTACATTTCCTTGAGGTAGAGTTTTGGTTCTGCCTAATATGGAGGTGTCGTTATTAAAAATAAAACGATAATAGTAATATGTATTAGGTTGTAAATGTATAACCTGAGCTTTTACAGCGTATGCATTATGTTTATAAGCAATTAATTCACCTTGTATAATTTTTTGGGTCGCTTGTTTATCGAGGTACATTTCCCAAACAATGTTAATTTCAGGTGTTGTGTCTTTTGGCCATACATGAGTAGCAATGATAACACTTTGGGAAGAAGGATCTCCTGAGCATACCCCAAATGGAAAAGCTAAGCCTGTTTGATTAAGAGTAGATATTATTTGGGAATGGTAAATTTGCGCCTGCAACAAGCAAGTTAAACATATGCAAAATACTATAATCAAGTAATATGTTTTTTGATATAGCTTCATATTTTCAATAGCCGTACTCAAATCACAAATATATTAACCCAAGGATATTTCATCTAAAGAATATTTTTTAGTTTCATTTTTCATACTTTCCTCTAAGTCATTGAAATGGTCTTTCGTTATTTTAGAGCTCAAGCTACCATTTTTTAAAACATAAATTTCATCGCATGTCTCTTTTAAAGTTGAAAAAATATGAGAAGAAATTAATACTGTTTTCCCTTTTTGTTTTAATTGCAAAATAATATCTGTTATTAATAAATTACTTTGTAAATCTACTCCGTTAAAAGGTTCATCTAAAATATATAGTTCGTTTTGTTGTAATAACACCCCAAGCAGTGCTAGTTTTTTTTTCATGCCACTTGAATATTTTTCGGCATATTGATTTAAGGGCAAATCAAAAATATTTATTTTATCCCAAACAGGAATGCTTTTATTTCTAGACAAACACATCCAATGTAAATATTCTTTTGCCGTAATTTTTGGCATAAAATACGGTTCTGTTAACAACAATCCTGTGTAATTTTTTAAAGGATTTAGTGAACTCGTAATTTTTCCTTCGTAACTTTCCATGCCTGAAATACAACGAAAAAGGGTTGATTTTCCAGCTCCGTTTTCTCCAACAATCCCATATACCATCCCTTTATTGAATTGAATATTTATGGCACTAAATACGGTTTTTGTTCCATATTTTTTTGACAGCTGTTCAACTATAATCATAGTGATAATATAAATTATGTAGATTCTTTATAGCACGAGGCCATAAAAATGGGATGCTTAAAACAATTATGGGGGGAATATAAAATACAAAAAAGAACATGAAAATTTGTTGTATAGAAAAGGTATTTGGAAATATGGCGTATTTACTTAAAATAGCCATAATTATGTACAAATAACCCAAAATCACCACAAGCATAGTAAAATGAGTTTTTAGAGGATAAAAAATGAATGTTATTAAACACAAAGGCAAAATTAACATGGAACTTTGTGTTATAGCTATTTTGATTTTATGGGTTAAAAAACTTTTTACTGTTAACGCATAATTCCATATATAATATTCATGCTCAGGTGTTTGATAAAAAAACATACATATTAAAAATATGCCAAAAATACTTGCCAGCATTAGGTTATAATTATCATTTAATAGCCCCATGACAAAAACAATGTATACAGCTACTACAAATAAATATCCTTTTCTAACACCAATAATAAACTCATAAGGTTTTTTAAAGGGTGTTGGGAATACCGTATTACTTTGTGGAACATGCGTTGAATATGTACTCAATATAGCGGCCCAAAACAAGTATAAAACATATAAGATATTAAAAGAATAAAACAGAATAAAAATCATAAAAGGCAAGCCGTACAAAAGATTTTCAAACAAGCGGATTTTTAAAAAATCTGTTTTATTACAAGTAGCTTTAATAAAGCCAAGCTTTAAAGGGTGATTGTTTGTAAGCATTAAACCAAATCCTAAGACAACATATATTTGATGTGCAAGTGGCGTACTTTTAAAAAGCAAATTGGAAAGAGCATAAAACAAGCCTCCCATTAATAAAACTCCAATAGGCAATGGAGCATCTGCATCAGTAATATGTCGCTGTAATATTTGCCATTTAAGCTTAAAATAAAATCGAATCAATTTACGATTGATTTTTCTTTTTTACCATCGTTAAAATAGTTGCTAAGGCAACTGTTTCTCCTGTTTCATCATATACATCTACTAAAAACTTCACAATTCCTTTGGCTATATCTTCGGAAGATCTTTTTTCTTGATCTACTTTTTCTTTTACGGTTAATCTAACGCCAATGGTCATGCCTGGATAAACCGGTTTGGTAAACCTTGCTTCGTCAATACCATAATTTAACAATACAGGGCCTTTTTTAGGGTGAACAAACATGCCGGCTGCTTTTGATAAAACCCAATATCCGTGAGCCACTCTTTTTTCAAATAAAGTGCCTTCTAAAGATGTTTCATCTACGTGTGCGTAAAAGTGATCTCCGCTAGTATTGGCAAAATTTACAATATCAGCATCGGTTACAGTGTGCTTATGTGTATTGTAGGTATCTCCTATTTCTAACTCATCAAAATATTTTTGAAATGGATGAATGGATGGTTCTGTTTGTTTTGCCCCATATTGATATACATTAGTAATAGCAGTAATCATGGTAGGCGAGCCTTGTATAGCTGTTCGTTGTAGATAATGCATTACTCCTCTTTTACCACCCATTTCTTCTCCTCCACCTGCTCTTCCGGGCCCTCCGTGCACCAGTAATGGCATAGGAGACCCATGTCCGGTGCTTTCTTTAGCACATTCATTGTTTAAAACTAAAATACGACCGTGGTGGTTGGCTGCTTCAACCACAAAAGTACGAGCAATTTTTTCGCTGTTGGTTACTATTGAACAACATAATGAACCCTTTCCAAGTTTAGTAATTTCAACTGCTTCTTCTAATGTTTTGTATGGAATTAATGTGCTTACCGGCCCAAAAGCTTCAATCTCATGGGTTTGTAAGTTTTTAAACGGAAAATTATTTTTTAGTAATAGTGGTGACATAAATGCCCCATATTCAGCATGAGCATCAATTACCTCAACCTTATCTAAATTACCGTATACAATCTCGGAACCTTTAAGCAGTTGAGCCACTTTATCTTTTACTTCTTGAATTTGATTTTTACCCACTAATGCCCCCATACGAACACTCTCGTTATTAGGATTTCCAATTTTGGTTTTGGATAAACGGTCCGATAAAGCAAGTTGAACATCTTCTACCAAATGTTGAGGGACCAAAATCCTTCGCACTGCAGTACATTTTTGACCGCATTTAATGGTTATTTCTTTAGCTACTTCTTTAATAAATAATTCAAATTCCGGTGTGCCGGGCACAGCATCTTCGCCTAAAATAGATGAATTTAAAGAATCTGCCTCCATATTAAAGGGAACCGATTCTGAAATGATTTTTGGGTGCGCTTTAAGTTTTTTGCCTGTTTCGGCCGAGCCGGTAAATGTAACTACATCCTGACTTGTAACATAATCTAACATATCTCCAGCCGATCCACAAATAAGCTGTAGAGCTCCTTCGGGAAGTATATTAGAGGAAATAATATCGCGAACCATTTTTTCAGTTAAAAATGAAGTAGAAGTAGCAGGTTTTACTACAGCAGGCATACCCGCCAGTAAATTAACAGCTATTTTTTCGAGCATACCCCAAATTGGAAAATTAAATGCATTAATATGAATGGCCACACCTTCTTTAGGCACCATAATATGATGTCCAATAAAAGACCCAGTTTTAGATAATTTTGCCAATTCTCCGTCCACATAAAAAGTTTCGTTCGGAAATTGTTTTCTTAAAGAAGCATATGCAAATAAGTTTCCTATACCTCCTTCAATATCAATCCAAGAATCAGCTCGGGTGGCTCCGGTTAAATAACTTACCGGGTAATAAGTTTCTTTACGCTCCATTAAGAATAAAGCCAATGCTCTTAACATACGCCCCCTTTCATGAAACGTCATTTTTCTGAGTGCTTTATTGCCATTTTTACGTGCGTAATTTAAAACTTCCTCAAAATGTATTCCTTGTGTATCTGCCGTACTTATTACATCTCCATTTAATGCATTATATAATGCTGTTCCATTTCCGGAACCTTCAATCCATTGACCTAAAACATAGTTTTGTAACTTCATAATTTAATGAATTTTTGTCGTAATATTTGATTGTTGCTAAGCTTACATTCAACAATATAAGATCCGGTTGATAAAAAACTAATGTTTACCGGTAAATTTGCATGCTGTTTATTTTTATACACCAACATACCTTCTTGTGAATACACCGACACGTCAATTTCTCGAGCATTTTCGGGTACATTCAACATAAAAAACTCTTGATGACCTGGATTCGGGTATACTTGTAAATAATTTTCAACAGCTGAGCTTTCTTGAAGACCGGTTGTTTTACAGTTATTGTAATATGGTGTATATGTATTGGTATCTATAATGATATTTTCATCTCCGGGAAGATAGTATGTAAAGGTAAAATAAAACAACATCATTTCATCTTTAGTGTCTTCTCCTAAAAAAACCCATTGAGGAGGATTACTGGGATTATGAGGGTTAGAAAGCGTATTGTTGTACGTGGCATAACCGTGTAATGTAGTTCCAACAGGTATTTTAATAGGCTTTTGAAAATAATATACCCCTTGCCAGTGAAAGTCCCAATTGGGTATATCAACAAGCGGAATGGTATCTCCAGAGGGAGTAACCCCAAATGCTTTCATAGATTCGCAAATTAAGTGCGCATGGGGAGCTATTCCGATAATCGATGCATCTAATGGCGGTGGAACTAAAAACTGCGAATGAAACGTTTGAATAGTATTCGGAGGTATAATTAACGGCCCATTGGTTAAGGTTACACTGTGCTCTAGCAATGCATAACTGTATAAAGGACGAACAAAACTATCGGTAAACTTAAATCGAATTTCGGTTGAGTCTACTTGACCAGTAGATCCAACAGGATAGTGAATTTGCAGTATAATGTAACTATTTTTAGGTAGAGCCATTCCAAGTCCATCCGGAAAAAAATCAGCCCTTGAGCCAGGAACCCAACCGCCTAAAGGCATAGCTGTTCCTGACCCTATTCCGCCAAAGCTCGTATATCCCGGCTCGGGATCTAAATTATCTAAATTAACCGTAGTATTAGCGGTATCATAATATGATAGTACATGGTGTACAATATTTGGATTGCCAGGAACCACTTCCATAGCGGTAATATTTTTATCGACTAACAAATTAGTAGGTATAACAAAACATCGATATAAATCGCTAGACGTTAAGTTTGGCACAGTATAAGTAGGAATTTTTAATACCAAATCGGGGGAGGATATTTCGTATTGAGTTGAATAAATTGGAGCAATAGGCGCTAAAGTTGGATCCCCTTCGGGAGCGCCATTATTTACCCATTCAGTAATTAAATCGATATCGCTTTGTGGCATAATACGTTGATGAGCATAGGCTTGATATTCGTGATTGGGGGGCCAGGGTGGCATATGACCATTTTCCACAGCAAATTTTATAGAATTTCGAAATGTAAAGGCTTGATTGTATTCGATAAGAGAAAAGGGAGCCGTTCCATTAGGATTATGACAGCTTGTACAATGAGTATATAAAACACAAGCAATATCTTCGGCCCAATTAACAGATTGCGCACTTGCTTTATTATACAAAGCAATTATAATAAATAAACCAAGTTTTTTCATCTCTAATTAATTTAAAATATATCGAGTTATATCTTCTGCTTCAACAGGATTTTGCCCCAAAATAATAAGACGTTCAATAGAATTACGCAGCTCCCTGATATTACCGGTCCAGTTTTTTTCTTGTAATAGTTTAATGGCATCGGGAGTTATTTTTTTGGTAGAAATTCCATAATCGGCAGAAACACGCTTTAAAAAATACTCTGTTAACAAAGGTATATCTTCTTTACGATCGTTTAAGGACGGTACATGTAAAATAATTACGCTTAAACGATGATATAAATCTTCTCTAAAATTTCCCTTTTCAATTTCTACTTTCAAATTTTTATTTGTAGCGGCAACAATTCGAGCGTTTACAGCAATATCTTTTTCTCCTCCTACTCGGGTAATTTTATTTTCTTGCAAAGCCCTAAGAACTTTTGCTTGGGCAGATAGGCTCATATCTCCAATTTCATCCAAAAACAACGTGCCATTTTCAGCTTGTTCAAATTTTCCCTGTTTAGTTTTAATGGCTGAAGTAAAAGCACCCTTTTCATGGCCAAATAACTCGCTTTCTATTAATTCGGAGGGTATAGCAGCACAATTCACTTCTATAAAGGGCCCTTTAGATCTATGACTCTTTTCGTGAATTTGTTTAGCAACCAACTCTTTACCCGATCCGTTACTTCCAGTAATTAAAACCCGCGCTTCGGTTGGCGCTACTTTGTCGATCATTTCTTTAATGGAGGTAATGGCCTTAGAATTCCCAACAATTTCTGTAATGGATGTTTGAAATATTTTCTTTTTTAAGTTTGTAGTTTCTTTAACCAAATAGGATTTTTCCAACGCATTTCTTACGGTAACTAGAATACGGTTTAAATCCAAGGGCTTGGATAAAAAATCATATGCTCCTTTTTTAACACATTCAACCGCTGTTTCAATGTTTCCGTGACCTGATATCATTATTACCGGAAGATCTGCTTTTATGGCATTAATATGTTCTAATACTTCAATGCCATCCATTTCGGGCATTTTTATATCACAAAAAACTAAATCGAATGAATTATTTTTGATGAGTTCAAGTCCCTTTTTTCCATTTTCTGCATCGTGTATACTATATTTTTCATATTCAAGAATATCCCGTAGGGTATTTCGAATAGCTTTTTCATCATCTATAATTAGTATTTTACTCATGAATAGCTTTTATATAACAAAGTAAAAAAAAATATTGTATTGTGAAAGGTTCAAAAAATAAAAACCTCATGAATTAAAGTTAATAATCAAGTGTTTGATTGAAAGAAATATTTTTTAAAAACTTTTTTTTCATCTGATTTTAAAATAAAAATAAAAAAGTATCCTTTTATAAACCCTAGGGCATAAAAGTATAATTGAATAAACGAAGCAGGAACCGACAAAATTGAAATATATAGACTTGAGTTTTGGATATAACTATCCATTAAAATGAATACCATGAATACGATGAGCGGCAAAATAAACAGCGTATTAAATACAGATAATATGAGCATTAAAAAGGATCCAAATAAAAAAATGCTTGGAAAAAAATACACTATTTTAGTATGTTTTGGATGCCATTTCATCAAAATGCAACGTACTAGTCCAAATTTATACACTTGTTTTGAAAATTTCGAAAAATCTATCCTTCTTTTATGAAACACATAAGCCTCTGAAATTAATTTCACATTGTATCCTGCATCTATAATCTTATAACTTAAATCTGGATCTTCACCGGGATGTATATTTGAAAACCCATGTAATTTTTGAAAAATAGATTTTCTAATGCCCATATTAAAACTTCGGGGCTGATATTGATCTAAGTTTTTTTCTTTTCCCCTTATTCCCCCGGTAGTAATAAATGAAGTCATGGTATAATTTATCGCCTTTTGCACTGGGCTAAACGATGGATGAGCCGCATCCGGGCCTCCATAACAATCGACTGCATTGTTTTGGATATAATCATGCACTATTTTAAAATAATCTTTAGGTATAATACAATCCGAATCAAAAAACACTATAAATTCTCCTTTGGCTTTTTCTGCTCCAACATTTCGGCTATCGCCAGGGCCAGTATTTTTTTTATATAAATAGGTGATGTTTAAACTCTTAAAGTATTGATCTGCTATATCTTTACACGGAAGATTAGATCCATCTTCTACAAGAATAACCTCAAATTCTGTATAGGTTTGGTTATTTAAACTTTGTAAAAGCTCATCTACTTCATGTGGCCTGTTATATACAGGTATAACTACCGAGAAAACCATTTATTTGTTGTTAAAACCATAAAATGTAACAATATTATATATAAAGATTAGAATATACTATTTTTGTGGCAATTTAATTCCTATGAAACCATTTTTTGAAAAAAATAAAATACATTTTATTGCACTATTAATTTTTTCCCTTATTACCATTGGATTTTTTGCGCCTGTATTTGATGGAAAGACTATCTATCAGGGAGATACTGTAAATGCCATGGGTATGAGTCAAGAGTTGAAAGAATATCATAAAAACACCGGTGAATATGCCTTATGGACCAACTCTATGTTTTCGGGAATGCCTGCTTTTATGATTTATCATGGCCCTTGGGGGGATTTATTTAGGCCTGTTTTTTTGACTATTTATAATGTTATTAACATGAATACTTTTCATTTTTTATTGTATTTGTTAGGGTTTTACTTTTTAATGCATAGTTTTCAAAGTAACCCGTGGGTAGGGATTATAGCTGCAATATCGTATGCTTTTTCAACCTATTTCATTATAATTATTGAAGCCGGCCATGTTATTAAACATTTGGCGGTAGCTTACTTTCCTTTTTTAATAGGATCTACCATTTGGCTATTTAAAAGCGATAAAAAATTAAAGTGGACATTAATTACTGGAATTTTATGGGCACTAGAGCTTAGAGCGAATCATCCTCAAATGACGTATTATTTTATGTTTGTATACGGTAGTTTTATGGTGGGTAAAATAATACACTCCTACTTTAATAAGGAAACTATTTCATCTCTAGTTAAAATTTCTTCTCTCTCAATTCTTGCAATATGTATTGGTTTATTATCAAATTTTTACAGTATTTACAGCAATTACGAGTACTCAAAACAAACCATTCGTGGAAAATCAGAGTTAACCCTCAATAAAACCGAAAATTCCTCAACCGGATTAGAAAAGGATTATATTACAGCCTGGAGTTATGGAATTTCTGAAAGTTTTACCCTACTCATTCCAAATTTTAAAGGAGGGGGTTCCGGAGCAATCGGTGAGTCGAATAAAGAAGTACTCAAAGAAATTCCGGGTCAATATAAACAATCGGTAGCGGGTATGGATCCTTATTTTGGCAATCAACCATTTACCTCTGGACCTGTATATGCAGGAGCTATAGTATGTTTTTTATTTGTACTGAGTTTATTTTTATTGAAAGGATATTTAAAATGGTCGTTATTATTAGCCGGAATATTATCGTTAATGTTGTCTTGGGGTAAAAATTTTATGGGGTTAACCGATATATTTATCGATTATTTTCCTTTATACAACAAATTTAGAGCTGTTGCATCTATTTTAGTAAATGTTGAGTTTATTTTGCCTGTTTTAGCGTTTGTGGTGTTGCATAAAATAATAAAAAACGAAATTACCAAAGAAATTTGGCTAAAACCATTATATTATTCAACCTTAATTACGGCCGGCTTTTGTTTATTGTGTATCATAATGCCAGAAACTGTTAATACTTTTGAAAAAGAAAATGAAATTCAGTCCCTTACACAAAGGTATGTAGCTTATGGACAAGGTACTGAACAAGAAATTCAACGATATTTAAACGAAATATTTCCCTATGTGGTAGAAGCTAGAATAGAAATTTTTAAAAGTGATGCGTTACGAAGTTTTTTGTTAATATTATTTGCTTTTGGATTTTTATTAATCTATGCTAAAAATATTATTTCTCAAAAAATTCTTTTATTGGGCTTAGGTTTATTAGTGTTTTTTGATTTATGGTCGGTTAATAAACGGTATTTAAATGATAAAAACTTTGTGAGTAAGAAAAAAATGGAAAAACCGTTTGATATAACTCCGGCCGATGAACAAATATTGGCCGACAAAGACATACATTATCGAGTGTATAATACCACTATGCGTCCAGATCAGGATAGCAGAACATCTTATTTCCATAAAAGTTTAGGTGGGTATCATGGTGCAAAACTTAAAAGATATCAGGAGTTAATAGATTTTCATTTTAACACCGGAAACCGGCAAGTATTTAATATGCTTAATGCCAAATACTACCTTATTAAAGATAAAGAAGGTAATATGCAAGCGATAGAAAATCCTGAAAGACTTGGAAATGCCTGGTTTGTTCAAAACTTCCAAATTGTATTGAATGCAGACTCAGAAATTACAGCTATGAATGACTTTAATCCTAAAGTTACAGCTATTGTAGATCAAAGATTTGAGTCGTATGTTAAAGGGTTTATTTATAAAGCCGACAGTTTAGCTTATATACGCCTGACCAATTATAAACCCGATAGGTTAACGTATGAGTTTAATTCAACCGTTGATCAACTCACTGTTTTTTCGGAAATATATTACGGAAAAGACTGGAAAGTTACCATAGACGGAAAACCTGCAGAACATTTTAGAGTTAATTACGTTTTAAGAGCTATGGTAATTCCGGAAGGAAAACACACCATTGAGTTTCACTTTGATCCGGAATATTATACTTTTTCTAATAATGTTTCATTAGTGGCTAATTCAATATTAATGGCATTATTATTAGGCACATTTATTAGACCACTCTTCGGTAAAAAGGCACTTGAACAATAAATCGTAAGACAATATATATATGAAAAAATATGGTGGAAAAAAATCCGTAATATTTTGTGTTTATCATAAATCGTTCTTTCAAACCTTTCCATCTTTTTTTGTTAGATTCTCCCCCCATTAAAAACTTAGCTATTACCAGTTGTGTATTTTCTATTTTTTGAGCTTTTTGCAAACAGCGAATAATCCAATCGATGTCGGCACTAATCGTATATTCTAAATTATATAATGGGGCGATGCTACGTTTTATAATAATAGACTGATGGCATACCAACATGCCTTGTTGAAAGCTTTTCCAGGTTAATTGTTTAGGTGCTCTCAATCTACGTAGCCCTAAACTTTTGCCTTGTTCATTCATCATTTCAGTTTCTCCGTAATAAACATCGGCATTCGAATTATTTTTAAAAATATTCTCCAGCACAAATTCATCTTTAAAGCAATCTCCGGCATTCATAAATAGCACATATTCTCCGCTTGCTAAAGATAATCCTTTATTCATAGCATCGTAAATACCTGTATCTTTTTCTGAAATAATCTTGGATATATGGCTTTTATATAATGCCACCATTTGCATGGTTTGGTCGGTTGATAGGCCATCGATAATAAGATATTCAAAATTTTTGTACGTTTGTGACAAAACACTTTGAATGGTTTTTTCAATAACCTGTTGTGCATTAAAAGTGATGGTAATAATGGATAATTTCATAAAATAAAACGCCATGAATATACAAAAAAGTTATATTAATTATAAACCGGATTGGAGTTCTAAACACAAAATAGAATGTTTTTTAAATCTTTAAGTTACATTTTTTAGGTTATTAATTAAATGGTTTTTTTATCTAAAATAGCAATATTACTTAAATGATTATATCTTCAATTTTTGTTATAAAAATTTTTGATACAATCAAAAATTAATAATTCATTTTCTGAATAGTTTCAAATTTATTGTGAAATATTAATTCTATTTTAAAGGTATTTCATATCCATAACTTTTAAAATGAGTTTCCCAAAAAGCTAAATTAAACTTTTCCCATGCATGACACCCGAAAGGTAGCTTTTTATTATTTAAAATAAATAGTTTTTCTGGGTGCTCTTCAAAAGCGAAATTCAAGGCAGTTTTTACGTCTGGAATTTTAAATCCAGGGATTAATCTTTTTGCAACAGATGACCAAAAAAAATCTTCATGCCATTTACCCTTCCAAAATAATGCAATAGGATATAAATATATACTTCCATAAAAAAAGGTTTTAACCTTGCGTAATGATAATCCGCCATTTCCGACAGGGTATATAAATTTGTCAATCCAAGAAATTTTCTTTTGCAAGGATTTTATCCAGGCGCTCTCAATCCATGGAGCGCCAACATAATCAATATTCATATTACACCATTTTTCGAGATTATTTTCAAAAACGAAAGTGTCTAATTGATAAATAAGTATATACTCATATTCTATAAATTGTTTATAGAAATAAGGGGTGATCATTAAACGACTATAAGTAGATGTGTTTTTAAAATATTTTGGTTTTAAAGAAATATATTTTGTGAATATATTTTGATTTTTATACTCTTGGGTATTAATATCTTGAGGGAATACCAATATAATTTCATATCCTTTAAAAACATCTCTACATCTACTCAAAGATATTTGTTCATAAGGATCTAGTTGTTCTTTATAAACTGGTATTACAATAGCAACCTTTTTACTACTCATAATTATTGCTTTTGGGCTATAATTATAGCTTCACCGGCAGAGTTTTTATTAAACTGAATTAATAAAAAGCTCAAATATTGATGAAAAATACCGAGAACTAAATCTGATAAGTTTTTTTTATCTTTTCCAATATTAAATCGACCTTTTCTTTTAAATCCCCTCGTTACAATAGTAGACCATGCGTCCATTCGAATACTAGAAAATGATTTGACTATTGAAAAATTATTGCGTGTAATAATTTTTTCTAAATTTTTAATATTAAATAAATGTAAATGTCTAGGGGGGTCTAGTTGAAACCAATCTTTCTTATATAAACGATGTTGCCAATTATCAGTATTAGGAGTTGCAACAACTAATCTACCTCCTTTTTTTAATTTTTTAAAGCAATTTTTTAACAATTCTTCAACATCATGTACATGTTCAATGACATGATTTATGATAATAGCATCAAAAAAATCATCCGGAAAATTTTGAGATTGAATATCGCCAAGATTAACATTTAACCCTTGAGATCTACAATACTCGACCGCTTTTGGGTCAAAATCCAATCCATAACAATTCCAACCAATTCGTTTTAAATTATGAAGAATCCAGCCATTACCACAACCAAAATCCAAAACATGTCCATAATTAGTCTTTGGAAGATATAATACCGAGAAGTCAAATCTGTTTTTAATAATGGGCATTAAAAAAACTACATACCCAATAAGTTTTTTAAAAAAAGGTAACGAAGGATAATAATGATACTTAACAGATAGGTATGATTTTTCTAAAAACGTAAAATTGAATATTGATTTTTTTTGTTTTACATGAGTATAGTAGGACAAATAAGCTTTTCCAATTTCTTCTCTAGTTGGCATAGGATTTAGCCATAGTAGATTACAATTTGAGCACTGATATATATTCCAACCATAACTATTTCCAAAATATCGATCGTATAAGTTCGAATATTTTTCACTCCCTATTCCTCCACAACACAAACATTCTTTTTTCTCTACAGATTTAATATTGGAGTCAATATGCATATAATATTATTAGTATTTATGGAACAATAATACAAAATAGCGCCTAAAAAATGGCAAAATTGTTTATTTATAAACATGTATTATCAATCCTGGAGCTACTATCTTTGAGTAGAGAAAAAACTTAAGAGCATAAGGTCCTGAAAAAAGCTATGAAATCAATTAGAAAAAAATACTCACTTGAATATAAAATTAAGGCAGTAGAACTTAGTAATCATCGTGAGAATGTTAAATCTGTAGCAGAAGAATTATCCATTCCAATTGATAATTTACGAAGGTGGAGGCAAGAATATTAGGCAGGAAAATTAGATTCAATGATCAAATCAAAGCCTTTAAAAAGCAAAGAAGAGTTAGAAAATATATAGTTACGGAAAGCATTAAAAGATGCAGAAATGGAAAGGGATATACTAAAAAAGGCTCTTGGCATCTTCTCCAAGAACAGGCTGTAAAATTTAAATTTATTAAGCAACATAGGTTTGAATTTACAGTTGAGAAGATGTGTAAAGTATTTAAAGTAAGTATTAGTGGATTTTACAAAAATTTACATCGAAAACAGAGTAAAAGAGCAGAACTTAGAAAAATGTTAACTCAACAGATCCAATTAATATATGTAAATAGCAAAGGAAGATATGGAAGTCCCCGGATAGTAAAAAGAATTAAATATGAATGGGATTAAAGTATCTAAAATTTTGGTGGCAAAAATAATGCGCGAATTAAACATAAAAATATTATATGTAAAAGGTTTAAAGTTATCTATAATTAATACTATTTAGAAAATTAAAAACTTTATTATTTTTGAAACATCATAAAATTAAAACTCAATGAATATATTGGTTACTGGTGGTTGTGGATTTATAGGGTCTCATGTATGTGATCGTTTAATTTTTGAAGGTCATCAAGTGGTTTGTTATGATAATTTTGATTCATATTATAGCAAAGATGTAAAGCTTATGAATATTGCAAATGCACAAAAATCAAACTTATTTATTTTAAAGGAAGCAGATGTTTTAAAACAGGAAGTATTAGAAGAAACGTTCAAAAAATATAATTTTGAGGCTGTAGTTCATTTAGCAGCTAAAACAGGTGTGCGTCCTTCCATTCAAAATCCTAAAGAATACATTAGCACTAACGTTGTTGGGACTCATAATGTTTTATTGGCTATGCAAAAATTTAATTGCAAAAATTTAATTTTTGCTTCTTCTTCTTCTGTGTATGGGAATAATAAAAAGATTCCGTTTTCCGAATTAGACAATGTAGATTACCCCATATCGCCTTATGCTGCTACTAAGAAAAGTTGTGAATTACTTACCTATAATTATCATCATTTATACGATATTAATGTTATAAATTTTAGATTTTTTACAGTGTTTGGTCCTCGTCAAAGACCTGATTTAGCCATTCATAAATTTTTTAAGCAACTTTATTATGAACAACCTATTGATATTTATGGAGATGGAAATACTGGAAGAGATTATACGTATGTAGATGATATAGTTGATGGAATCATGAAAGGGATAAAATATATTATGAATGCTAACAAAAAAGTTTACGAAGTGGTTAACCTAGGGAATAATAATCCTTTGAAGTTAATGGATTTGTTAAAACATATAGAACATGTTTCTCAAAAAAAATTTAAGAGGAATTATTTACCTATGCAAGCAGGAGATGTAGATTTTACGTATGCAGACATTAATAAAGCAAAAAAAATCCTTGGTTATACCCCTCAAACAGATATTATTGAAGGATTAAAAAAATTTAAAAATTGGTTTGAAAATAACAAAACGTAAGTTTAGTTTAATTTTTTCCAGTAAATTCCTGTCCAATCTATAGGCTCAATATTTTCAGTTATTTGCATTTTAGACCTATAATCTTCAATAGCTTGTTTACAATTTGGAATATTATAATCATCCACTATAATGTATCCGCCTATACTTAATTTTGGATATAAATGAATAAGCGCGTCCATTGTAGATTCATACATATCACCATCAAGCCTCAAAATAGAAAGTTTTTCTATTGGTGCTGTAGGTAAGGTATCTTTAAACCAACCCTTTAAAAATATAACTTGTTCATCTAATAGGTCATAATTTTTAAAGTTTTGTTTTACTTCTTCTATTGTAGCAATAAGCTCGGTCATTTTATGATATTTAGAAAATTTATCAAAAATGTATTTATGATTTGGTTTTGGAAGTCCTTCAAATGAATCGGCCACGAATATTTTTTTACTTGTAATTCCATAAGCCTTTAAAATTCCACGCATAAATATAGTTGCCCCCCCTCTAAATGCTCCAGTTTCTATAAGATCTCCTTCTATATTATTATTTATTGTTTCAATTACACATTTTTTTATATTATCCATCCGTTTTAATCCTATCATTGTTTCTGCATTAGGGGGCACAAATCGGCCTTCAAGTATTTTATCAACTTGATGGTTATAATCCCTTACAATTGCAAAGTGGTATGGTTTAATTAATTTATTGATGGCAACTAATGTGTTTATAAGTAAATTTTTTTTTCTAATTGAGGCATATTTTCCTTTATTTAATCGAATAGTATCAGTTAGTGATTTTTTTAAAAGTTCGATATAAAGATCTTTAACATCTCCCATATATTTTTATTTTAATATTTGTTTTAAATATTGTAGTCTACCATTTAATTTAACAATATGATATTCAGAAGATTTATTTAAATAAATGGCTATACCATTCTGATCTTCTATTTGATTCAGTAATAAGGCTAAATATTCTTCTCCTTCTAATCCTCTTTCGGATCTCCAAATGGTAAAATTACTAGACATATCATCATTTTTCATTTGTTTTATCCTAATATTTGGGGAATCTTTTTCTACACTTGAAAGAATATCAGAATTAATCACCTGAAGCCATAATGCCTTTTCTTCTGGGGTATAATTTTGAACTTTTTCTTCAGCTTTAAGAACCTTGTTTATGAATCCCATCATTCTAAATTCTTTCATCCAAGCAGTAAAAGAATGAACTGGGTAGTAATGATAATGATTTTCTTTTAGATTTTTATTATTATCAAATTCTACCCATTTAAGGGCTTCTGATAGAAATAATCGTTCAACATTTTTATCTTCATTATACAGCCATCTATATTCTCTATTATTTCCATCAGGTAAAAAGAAAGAACTTTCCCCATCTCTCCATGAAAAATAAACATGCTCTCTTTTATTTAAAAGCTTGTTCCAATCATCTGCATTATAAAAATGAATCCCATTCAAATAGGCGTGTGTTAATTCTCCATACATTGGAATACATTTTAGTTCACTTCCTAATAACCCTTTAACATAATAAGGACTATCAGGTAAACGATCTTTTATTTCATTTTTAAAACGAGTTGCATTTATAAAAGTTCCTTCTATGCCTTGTTGCATGAGAATATATACCTGCTCATTTGTGAGCATAAATTCTGGAGGAAGAAAGTAATTTTCATAAGATCCGAATTCTTTTTTCAAGGTTTTTATACCAACCTCTAAATTTAATTTAAAGCCTTCGTTAGAGCGAATTAAACTGTTGTCATGGGCAAAAGGTCTTAATATAATTTCAAAAATAGTTCTATGTTTATTTATTAAATCAATAGATTCTGGATTATGTATTGATATATCTGCAAGGGTGGCACCTGTAATGCCCATGCTAACTTTTTTGTTTAAATCTATATAGTTTTTTAACCAATGATAAAAATAGGAATTAGTCCCACCTTTTAGCATTTTTAACCACCATTTTGAAGATAAACAACTAGCATCAGCGTTTAGATTTACAATATCGGTAAGAAAAATATTCAAGGGCATACCTATATTTTACATAAGTTAAATTCTTTATCTAGTTCTAAAAACTCATTCCATACAATATTATCAGTTGGAATACCTTCTATTATTCTTTTAGAGAAAAATTTTTTTTCAGGATCACCAGCTACCATTATTTCATCCTCATTTAATTTCGGCAACATTCTAATTCTATCTGCCATATTTTGCAGAGATAACTTAAATTTTTCTGTAGAGGTAAACTTACTAATATCCATAACCATAAAAAAGTGAGAAATCTTTCTCTGAGCTTCCATGGGAGAAGTAAACATGGGCAATAAATCTTTACTTATAATACCTCCTGTAAGCACTGCACATAAAATATCAACCATCATGCCTAGGCCAAACCCCTTATAACCTCCTATTGGGCTAAGGCTAACTGCTAAATGTGGGTTTGTAACGGATATTCCTGCTTTATCAAATGCCCAATTTAAGGGGATAGGTTTTTCAGCTTTTCTGTAATTTTTTATTTTATTCCAAGATACTGTAGATGTAGCCATATCTAGGCAAAAAGGATCTTCCGATGCCATAGGAGCAGTAAAACAAATTGGATTTGTACCGAAAAACGCTTCTTTACTATTGTGTGCTTTAACCAAAGCATCAGCATTTGTAAAAGACCAACCAATACAGTTATTATTAGCTGCACGAAGTGCAAAATAAGAGGCAGCACCAAAATGAGAGGAATCAATAACCCCGATAGCGCACATTCCGGTTTCTTTTGCTTTTGCAACAGCATAATCAATAGCATATGCACCAGCATGATGACCAAATGCGTGGTCAGCATAAAGAATCGCACTAGAAGGTGCTTTAGAGGTTATGCTAAAATTTGGTTCTTTATTAATACGGCCACTATCTACTGCTCTACAATAATGAGGAAATAAATGAATTCCATGTGAGTCAACACCTCTAAGAGATGTTTGTATTAAAGAATCTACACAGTGATTCAATGAATCAGAATTAACCCCTTTTTTTTTAAGAATTGCTTTCATTTTTTTCGAAAGCTGTTCATGATTTAAAAAAATTGTTTTCATAATTTTACATCTATCCATTGTGAATTCTCTGACATACTCTTATTTACAGCCTCAATAACAGCTACTGATACTAAAGAGTCTTTAAAAGATGGTCTATATATATTAAGATGATAAAGTGTTGTTTTCCCCTTTTTAAGATCTAAAATATCATTTAAGAATATATAGATACTTTTATTACCATATCCAGTAAATTGAAGATTTCCATTTTCATCTGGTAAATAATCTGAAAAATATGGATTTACTTGTTGAATTCCTATTTCTTCTGAAACAAACTCTAACCCTCTATTTTTTTGGTCACATTCTATGCGACCTAAAGTTCCAATCACTTTATATTTTTGATCGCTTAATGCACTAGTATTACTGGGGTCTACCCAATTGGTATTAAAATTCGATATAAAACTATTATCTCTATATTCTGGGTGTACCCATTCAATCATAACATGTACGGAATCATATGTATTTATGCCACTTTCTTTCAATATTCCATTCACTCCATACGCTGTAACACGTTTTGGTAAAAATCTGGTTAAAAAATATATCAGATCTACATAATGAACTCCTAAATATTGAAATATATTAGACTGATTACTCCAACTTTTAAAAGTTTTCATTGGGATGTCAATTCTTTGACTATAGTCTACTACAAAATAATTGATCTTTCCTAATTTATTTTCTTGAATTGCTTTTTTTATCCATAAATTTGTTTCATCATATCTTTTATGAAACTCTACACAAGCCAAAACTTCTTTTTCCTGTGCAATATTTGTAAGTTCAATTCCTTCAAGTAAGGTTGGTGTTAGTGGTTTGACCATTAAAGTAGGAATGGCAAGTGCTAAACATATTTTACCATAATAATAATGTAAATGATCAGGAACTGAAATAATACAAGCATCAAATTGATTTATTTTATGTAATTCAGAAAGTACTTGTTCGGGATAATTGCTTAAAGGGTTAAACGTTACTTTTATATTAATATTTAATATTTTTTGAATACGTTTAGCTGATGTAATAACATCGTTTTCACTTTTTTCACTTTTAGAAGCAACTATAATTTCTTCTATATTTAGTTTCTTTGAATTTTGAATTAAAGATGAAAGTATAGTTCCATTTCCAGTACCATTTCTTCCTGTAACATACATCCCCGAACCAATAACAATGATTTTCATATTTTGTTTTTAAATAAAACATTAGCAATTTCTAAATCTCTTAAAGAATCAATATCTATTACATCATTTGAATCCATAATATATGGTAGTATACAATCCCCAGTCATTGATTTTTTCTCCAAAATCGTCTGAGTCCTAGTTACATCAATAACACAATTATAGTAGTAAACAGCAGGAAGGTCTTGTCTTCTTAATAAATATGGTTGTGGATGTTTGTGTTTCATAATAGGGTCTAAAAAACCTTCATGATTTATGGTAAACATTCGATAAGGGTGTTTTTCGGGCTCACTAACGGACCTTACCGAATTAGCGGTAGGATTATTTAATAAAAGTTCAATAGCCTCATCAATCCAACATGGCTTTCTGTATGGTGCAGTTGGTCTTAAATGAACCACAATAGAAGGCGCGTAGTTTTCTTTTTCTTTTAAATATTTTAAAGCATGTTCAAATACGGGAAGGTCTAAAACATGATCTTCAGATAGCTCTTTGGGTCTTTTAAAAGATGCTTCTGCTCCGTGTTTTATTGCTTCAGCAATTATTTCATCATCATCACTTGAGATAATAGTTCTGTTAATTAATTTAGATTGTAATGCGTGTTCTACAGATAATTGGACTAAACTTTTCCCATTTATCTTAATTAAATTTTTTCTTTTAATTCCTTTACTCCCCCCTCGAGCAGGTATAATGGCTAAAATATCCATATATTTTACTTTACAGCTTCCACATGAAGTGAAACATATCTTCTCCCCTCTTCATCTCTATCAACCAACAACTTCTTTTCTCTTCCGCTACGGAATGATACTTTAGTGACATCTTTAAATCCATTTTTTTCTAAATAAAATCTCATTGTTTCAAAATCCCAACATGCAACGTGACCATATTCTTGAGTAACAAAACTAACTGATTGCATAGGAGTAAAAATCCTCCTATTAGATCTTTTAGGGTCTTTACTTTTTACCATATAAATTTCTTCCCATTTTTTAAACCATTCTTTATTATCATTAGTATAATTTCTAATAAATAAAGAAACATCGGGTACTAAAATACGTAATGTTGAACCTGGTTTTAAAATTCTATAACACTCTTTAAAAAGTTGATCATTTTGTATATAAGTTAGGTGTTCCATAGTATGTTCACAAATAATCCCATCTATAGAATTTGACTCTATTCTTAAAGGATACCTTAGATCTGCTCCAAAATCAATATTTGCTTCAAAAAAAAAATCAATATTTATGAAATTAGGTAATATGTAATTTCCGCAACCTAAATTTATTAGATTTTGCGTATTCTTTTTAGTTTTTAAACCACCTGTAAAAGTTCTTCCTAACCATGATCGAAGCTCAAAAATCCATATATCTATAATATAATCAGGAACAAAAAATATACATTTAAAAACAATTTTTTTTAATTTTTTTATCATCTCTT
>CAZEIM010000027.1:33431-35107 GCA_964512145.1 uncultured Flavobacteriales bacterium | reverse complement strand
AGAGGCCGAGGCCAAAAGATTAGCTGAGGAAGAGGTGAAAAAGAAAGCAGAGGCCGAGGCCAAAAGATTAGCTGAGGAAGAGGCCAAAAAGAAGGCAGAGGCCGAGGCCAAAAGATTAGCTGAGGAAGAGGTGAAAAAGAAAGCAGAGGCCGAGGCCAAAAGATTAGCTGAGGAAGAGGTGAAAAAGAAAGCAGAGGCCGAGGCCAAAAGATTAGCTGAGGAAGAGGTGAAAAAGAAAGCAGAGGCCGAGGCCAAAAGATTAGCTGAGGAAGAGGCCAAAAAGAAGGCAGAGGCCAATAATATTGTTCTTATAAAAGCCCAAGAAACTCAAAAAAAATATGAAGCATTGATTAAAAAAGCAGATTTGGCATTTAAAGATAATCAGTATGAATTTGCTAAAATTCAATATTCTGAAGCACTTAAAGTTAAATCTGACGAAAAATACCCTAAACAAAAACTACAAGAAATTAATCTCATACTACAAAAATCATCCAATAAATCTCCTCAAGAGTCCATAAAAAATTCTCCCAACACATTAAACTATCCGGAGGGTATAACCGAAGAAGTTACTCAAGAAGGAAATAAAAAAATTACAAAACGAATTTTGGTTGAAAACCAAACAATGGTAGTTTATAAAAAAGTAGAACATAATTGGGGTGGGATTTACTATTTTAAAAATGATGTACATATAACGGCAGACACATGGTTATTAGAAACAGGGGAATAAGCAACGTTTTTTTATAATTTATAATAATTTCGCGAAACATTTTAACTACTTTTTAGTATAAGGAAAGAATCTTAATAAGTGAAAAAAATAAATATTTACATACTCTTATTATTTTTTAGTTTTTATGTAAACTCATTATTTACACAAGAAGATTTAACCGTTAAAATTTTCGGAAAATTTTCCTTAGAGAAGGGGAACTCAGACGGTTCAAAAATTACTCTATATAAAAATGGTTCCAATGTTCGAAATTTAATGAATACCTCAAAATTCGATTTTGATTTAAATTTTGGTGAAGAATATGTAATAGAGTTTTCAAAACCAGGATATGTAAGCAAAAAAATAAATATTAGTACCAAAGGAATTTCTACTGAAAGAGCTGAATTGGGTTTTGAACCATTTGAGTTTATGATTAGTCTTTTTCCAATAATGGAAGGAATTAGCATGGCGGTATTTGAACAGCCTATAGCAAAAATTAAATACAATGAAGATTTAGATGATATCGATTATGATGTAGACTACAGCAGTCTAGTTCAGCAGGAAGTTCAAAAAGCTGAAAATGCAGCTAAAGCTGAAATGAAAGCTCAAGAAGAGGAGGAAAAAAAACAAGCAAAAGAAAAGGCGGCTGAAGAAGCTAAAGCAAAAGCTTCAGCAGCTGCAGAAGCAAAACGTATAGCAGAAGAAGAGTCTAAGAAGAAAGCGGAAGAAGAAGCAAAAAAGAAAGCAGAGGCAAAAGCACAAGAAGAAGAAAGAAAAAAGGCTATAGCGCAAGCAGAGGAAGAAGAAAAAAGAAAACTTGCACTCGCTAAAGCTGAAGAAGAACGAAAGCAAAAAGAAACCGAAGAAAAAAAGAAACTGGAAGACGACTTAGCCAGAAAAAAAGCCGAAGAGGAACTCGCTCAACAAAAAGCACTTGCTAAAGCTGAAGAAGAACGAAAGCAAAAAGAAGCCG
>CAZEIM010000027.1:28364-33331 GCA_964512145.1 uncultured Flavobacteriales bacterium | reverse complement strand
GCTCAACAAAAAGCACTTGCTAAAGCTGAAGAAGAACGAAAGCAAAAAGAAGCCGAGGAAAAAAAGAAACAAGAAGATGATTTAGCTAGAAAAAAATCCGAAGAGGAACTTGCTCAACAAAAAGCACTTGCTAAAGCTGAAGAAGAAAAAAGAAAAAAAATATCTGCTCAACTCATTCAAGAAAATTTAAACAATAATTCTGATGCAAAAAAAATAGAAGCTCAAGTTTCTCAAGATGAACAAAAAAAGCTTCAAGCAATAGCAGAAGAAGAATTTAAAAAACAAGCAGAAAAAAATAATGCTAAATATACGTATCTAATAAGTAAAGGCGACCAAGCTTACAAAGCAAATCAACTTGTTCCGGCAAAAGAATCGTATGTAGATGCATTAAAATTAAAACCGGGAGAAAGTTACCCTAAACTTAAAATTGAAGAAATCAATAAAAAATTAAATCAAGCAAATGCCTCTGTATCAGAAGAACCTCCCCTTACTTCTCAAAATACAGCTAATTATGAAGATGGAATTACAGAAGAATATTATCAACAAGGCAGTAAAAAAATCACTAAAAGAACCGTTGTTAAAAATGGACTAACCATCATTTATAAAAAAGTTGAACATAGTTGGGGAGGAGTATATTACTTTAAAGACGAAACACATATAACCTATGACTTATGGGTTTTAGAAACAGGAGAGTAACAGTAATCTACAATAACAACCTAATTTTCTATCAAATAAAAATCTTTTTGATAAACCCCTTGCTCAGAATACTTAAAAATCATAGTATATTTACCAGGTATTAGCTCTTCTTGGGTGGGTAACTCTATGGAAACGCGCTGAACCTTATTATTAGGGGTAGCAAACTCATGAAAAAAATAGTTCTGCATTTTACCATCAATTTCAACTTCTTTGGGTATGATCCATTTTACGATAACATGACTCATTGAATTATCATTGGTATCTTTAGTTATTAAATTATAATCAATTCCAAATTCAACTCCTAATTTTAAGGGTATAGTATCTTTAAATTCCTGAAGTGCTCTCTGAGGTTTAATAGTTGCTTCTTTAAAACTATTCTTTCTTTTTGTTGTAAATACCACTGGATCCTTATATTCGCCATAACCTAATAAAACAAACGTGGGCTCCTGAGAAAATAAGAATAGATTTAAACTGTAAAAGACTAAAAAATTGAACGTAATTTTATATATTTTCATAAGAAAAAGTGTCGGGATGACAGGATTTGAACCTGCGACCACACGCCCCCCAGACGTGTACTCTACCAAGCTGAGCTACATCCCGAATACGTTGCAAATTTAATGAAATATTGTTTTAAAAAAATGTTTTAGATGTATTTATTTCCCTTATCTCAAAAGTATTGTTGAATTAATTTATACATTTTTTGAGCTACTTTTTTATTTCCCGATATAATACTTTTACTAAAAACACACTCTTTCCCTCCTTTAAAGTTGATAGAAGCACCTCCCGCCTCTTGAACTAATAATACTCCGGCCGCCACATCCCATGGACTTAAACCATATTCAAAAAAACCATCAAATCGCCCACAAGCAACATAGGCTAAATCTGCACAAGCAGAGCCGGGTCTACGCAATCCTCTTGTTTTTCTCATAAATTGAGTAAAAACTGTCATATATTCGGGCATTTTTTTAAATGAATAATATGGGAATCCGGTAGCCAACAGACTATCTTGCAAACGTTTGGTGTCTGAAACTTGAATACTTTTACCATTTAAATAAGCACCTCCTCCACTCCATGCATAAAACATTTCTTGCTGATTAATTTCATAAATAACTCCTATAATTGGTTTGTTCTTATACATAAGAGCAATGCTAACACAATATACCGGAACTCCATGTAAAAAATTAGTGGTTCCATCTAAAGGGTCAATAATCCAAGTAAATTTCTTTTTTTTATTCTTTAATGTTTCTTCTTCTGTAATAAAACCTGCTTCAGGTAATATTTTTTGTAAATCTAACACAATATTCTTTTCCGAAGTTTTGTCAACTTTAGTAACAAAACTATTTTTTGATTTAGTTTCTACCGAATGTCTTACTGCTGATTGTTGCTTAATGTATATACCTGCTTTTTGAGCAGTTTCTATGACGTTTAAACATATGTTTTTTAAATCCAACTCAAGGAGTTCTTTTGGAAGTTTCTTCAATTTCTGCTTGTTTTAAAAATCTTCGACTATCTGCCACTTCTTCTAAAAATGATCTTCTTCGTAAAGCTAATGTAGTATAGTTAGCCACCTCTTTTTCCTCTTCTGCCTCTAATTCTCGATCTAAATTGGTATTAATACTTCTCGACTTGATAATACGTTGTTCTCTTTCAATGTCCTTTTGCCTTTCATTATTTGGACTCCCTAATAAGACAGGATTTACTACTTGAGGAGTTTCTGAAGTGTTTTTCACTTCATTCGGAGTTGAGTTTGTATTTTCTGAATTTTTGGGGGTTGAAATCGTGTTTGTTTTTTCATTATTCACAACCGTATTAGAAGGTTTGTTTTCTGCAAGAGCAGGTTCCAATGGCACATAATTATAAGCCGGAAGTGTTTGTTTTAAACCAAATTTATCCTTTTCGGCAATATAAAATATTTCAATAACGGGTTCTTCTGTGTAAACCACTTTATATCCTTCTTTTTTATAAATAAGTGGAATACTTGTTTTAAAAGAATAAATATCCTTTTGAAGTTCTTTAGGAACAAAAGTATTTACTTTATACAAGCCTTTTTCAAATTTTTTTTTTTCTTTTTCAATCGTGTATTTTTTATCAAAATCTAGCTTAACCAAAATTTCACCATTTTGATCACAGGAAAAAGAAGTTTCCTTTTTACCCTCATAATATACAATTGCCAATGCTGTAACTATAGGTTTGCCAGTCCCATCTTTGGGTTTAATAATTATTTCTACAAATTTCGCGTGTACTTTAAATTGTAATAAAGTAGCAAGCAAAATAAAAAAAAGTATTTTTTTATAACCTTTCATCCTAAAACATGTCTTTTAACGGCTCTTGATATAAACCGAATTTTTTCCTTTAACGGAAATCGAGACAAATTTGTTTTAACTACACCCTTAGTTAGGAATGTTTTTTTTGAATAATCTATCATAACATCCACAATTACAGGCTTTTGAGATGATAATAAAAATGCATTTTTTATGATTTCATCTATTTGAAAATCATTTTCTAAACGCAAATATTCACAACCAGTGGCTAAAGCCATTCCTTCAAAATTTGCCTTTCCTAGTATTGTACAGGTTTTTCGGTTAAGTGGAATTTCTTGAAATTGAGATATTTGTCCCAGTTCACCATCGTTAAAAATAAATACCGGAAATCCTAATCCTTGTGTAACTGCCGTTAATAATTCCATCCCTGTCATTAAAAAGGCTCCATCCCCCACTATAGAAACAACGGTTTTATTTGGGTTAGCAAGTTTTGCTCCAATACTTGCAGGAACACAAAATCCCATACAGTTAAAATCGGTAGGTGAAATAAATCCTCTTGGATTATAAATAGGCATTAACTCTGCGGTTAAAAAAGTGTGAATTCCATCATCCACTACTACAATACCATCATTAGGCAAATGACTTCGTAAGGCTTCAAAAAAATATCCGGGTGAAACAAGATCTTTTTGCTTTTCTTTTTTCCACTCAGAAAAATATATTCTTTTATCTTCTTTAATTTTTCGGGTAATACTTTCATAATTCCTGTTTATAGCTATAGTTCTTTTTTCTAATTCATTCCAAATAGCAGAAAGTACATCGGAAGCATCTCCTTCTATACTTATTTTAGCAGGATAATTTTTATTAAATACATTCGAATTTATGTCAATATGCACTAATTTTTCGGGCACCGTTACGCCATAACTTCCTGTAGCTAATTCTGAAAACCGTACTCCTACGGCTAACATCGCATCACAATCTTTAAAAGCTTCCTGTGCGGCAGGAACGGAAGAAGGTCCAAAACCAACCCCTACATGTAAAGGATGATTGCCAGGAAAACTACTTAAACCTTGTAATGTAGTACAAACAGGAGCCGACAATTTTTCAGCAATTTTTTTCGTAAATTCAGAAGCATCTACTGCTCCCCAGCCCACATAAATTCCAGGCTTTTTTGCAGATAATAGTAAATCAACTGTTTTAACAATTAATTCATTGGATATGTTTGTTTTGCTTTTTGCAGTCTTGTATTCTGGCAAACTATCTACTTCTCCACTAAACAACTGAAGTTCAACAGGTAACTCAACAAATACCGGTCCGGGTTCACCAGAAACAGCTAAATCATACGCTTTATAAATGGTTGAAATAATATCTTCATGTCGCTCAATTAAAAAATACCCTTTGGTTACACCCTGTACTAATTTTTGTAAATCGAGTTGGTGTAATTGATAATGCCTACCCGAATCTCTTCTAGTTCCGCCAGATATTATTAACATTGGGGATCCATCTAAAAATGCTTCTGCAATTCCCGACATTGCATGAGTAGTACCCGCTGCAGGAACGATGGTTAATGTCCCAATGGTATTTGATGTTCTAGAAACCCCATCTGCCATAAAACTAGCTCCAGACTCATGAGTCACCAAAATGGGAGTGATTTTTTCGGATGAATTTAAGGCATCATACAACTCGGTAGTATGTACCCCGGGTATTCCAAAGGTATGAGTAACACCAATTTGTTCTAATGCAAATGTTGCTAAATAAGATCCCGATTTTTTCATATTCATTAAATGTTCTTACTAATATACATATTACCTCATAAATAAATTCATATCAAATTATGAGTTTTTTATAAATTTATTTCATTAAAAATTTATTATATTGATTATCAATTATATGAAATATATTTAAGTACTATGTATTGCATATTACTATTTTTTATACATATCTTTGTATTAAATAGTTTAATGCTTAACCATGAATATTGAAAATACAAAAGCTCAAATGAGAAAAGGCATT
>CAZEIM010000027.1:0-28343 GCA_964512145.1 uncultured Flavobacteriales bacterium | reverse complement strand
AGGCATTTTAGAATTTTGCATATTATCCATCATTGCAAAAAAAGAAGCCTATCCTTCCGATATTTTAGAAATACTTAAGAATGCCAAAATTATTGTGGTGGAAGGAACTTTATATCCACTTTTAACGCGATTAAAAAACGAAGCATTATTACAATATCGATGGGAAGAATCTAAATCGGGCCCTCCTAGAAAATACTATTCAATAACAGAACAGGGTAAAAATGCATTGCATGAATTACATCATACATGGAATGAACTTTCACAGGCGGTACAATCTATTATTCAATAAATAATTAATAAAACTATATGAAAAAAACAGTATCAATACACATGGCCGGGGTAGCATTTATTGTGGACGAAGATGCGTACCAAACACTACAAAACTACTTAAACACAATTGAAGGTTACTTTACCGAATCGGCCGGTAAAAAAGAAATCATGGACGATATAGAAGCTAGAATAGCCGAATTATTAAATGAATATACTTCAGATCATAAACAAGTTATTACCATAGACCACATTAACCGAGTAATACAGGTAATGGGTAAACCCGAAGAATACGCTTCGGATAATACGCACACAAAAACAAAATACAATGATTATAATGAACAGGAAAAAAATATTTTAAATAAAAAAATATACAGAGATATTGACGGAAGAGTATTAGGTGGAGTTTGTTCTGGATTGTCGTACTATTTTAATATAGATAAAGTTTGGATTAGATTGCTTTTTGTACTAATTGTATTTTTAGGAGGAAGTGGGGTTTTAATTTACATTATTTTGTGGATTGTAATCCCTAAAGCAAATACAACAGCCGAAAAATTAGAAATGAAAGGACAAAAAATAGATTTTGATACGATTGGAAAAGCCGTTGAAGAGGAAATGGGTCAAGTAAAACAAAAAATGGACGAATTTTCGAGTGATTTTAAAAAAAAATCTAAAAAACCTATCGATAACTTAACACAGTTTGCGATCAATATAGCAAACACATTAAGTAGAGCAATAATGATATTTATTGGAGTAATTTTATTGGGAATTTCGTTATTTACTCTGTTTTTATTTTTAACATTTCTATTATCGCAAAAAATATTTGTGCAATGGAGTGAGCAAGGCACTCAAACCATTCCGGTTGAAATATTTAATCGAATTTTTTCAAACCCGGTAGATCAATGGATTATGCAAATAAGTATAGCCCTTATTATGATTTCAGTGTTTTCATTTTTTGCATGGATTTCCATAAAATTAATTTTTAATATTAAAAACAAGATTAAGTACGTTGGAATAGCAGGGCTAATGATATTTTTAGTAGGTATATTTTCTTTTATATATAGTTTAGCAAAACTTAGTCAAGAATTTAGCAAAACCGATACAGTAGAAGAAAAAATATCTTGTAACATAACCTCTGATACTTTGTATTTAAAATCGGCACAAAAAAAGGATAATTTTAGCAATAATATTGTGTTATTTAATCAAGAAATTAACACCAATGATTTGGGAGAACTTTCATTGAACTTTATACAAATGAAAGTTAAAAAATCTCCAAATGATTGTGCGTTTAAAAAAAAAAAAAAAACATCCCATGGAGCAAACAAAGAAGATGCTAGCAAATATTCAAAAAAAATCATGTATCCTCTAGAAATAAAAGAAAATTCTATAATTTTTCCAATACAATTTTTAACACAAACCAATATGTTCAGAATGCAAGAAATAACCTGTGATATATATATCCCTGTTGGTAAAACTATTGTACTAGATTCTGAAATATTAAAATTGATGGATAAAGAAGAAGATGAAGGTTTTTCTTGGAAAATGACGAATGAAGGAATCGTAAAAAGCATATAAACTATGAAAGCTAAAAAAATTATACTTTATACAATTGCTGTGATAGCAGCAATACTTGTGTTAAAAAAGATATGGTCATATTCTTGGTTTGATAATCATGTTGGAAACATAACATCTGAATGGAGAGAACTCAATTCGTTTGAATCTATTGAGGTTTCTGACGGTATTGAAGTAAAATGTTTAGTCTCTCATGAAAATAAAATTAAACTGGAAGCACCAGAAAATGTTTTACCTAATATTGTATGTAAGGTAAAAAACAATACGCTGGTTTTGTCTGTAGATGCTCCTTTATTTCAAAAAATAAGCTCTATTAAAGCAACCGTATATTACAATAAAAATCCTAATGCTATTGAAACCAGTTCAGGAGCATACATCGTTTATAAGGATACAATATTTACGAATACTCTTGAATTAACGGCAAACTCAGGATCAACCATAAAACTAATCACCATAAACGAAAAAACCATTATTAATGCTTCATCCGCAGGGGAAGTAAAAATAAAAGGAAAAGCAAACGACTTGAAAATTTCTACCAGCTCAGCCGCAGATGTAAAAGCAGAGGATTTAGTTGCACAAAATGCTCAAATAAAAGCAAGCTCTGGGTCTGATGTTAACGTGTATGTTACGAAAAAAATTGAAGCAGATGCCTCTTCCGGTGCGGATATTAAAAACAATGCGTTAGATACAAAAATTTCTTTAAAAAAAGAAAGCTCGGGAGGAAACATTCAATCTCCATGATTTCTATGCATATTGAAAAGTAATTTATGTATTTTTGGTTGTGAATATTTTAATTGTATCAGCAACCGAAAAAGAAGGCCTTTTAATTCAAGGTTTACATATTCCTTCATCCCATACCTTAAATGTATTGGTTTCAGGCGTAGGAATGTTATCTACCAGCTTTAAACTCACTCAATATTTGTTAAGTCATTCTGTAGATCTGGTTTTAAATATTGGAATTGCCGGAGCATACAGCCCTTCAATGCCTCTAGGTAGAGTAGTATTGGTAAACGAAGATCTGGCAGGAGATTTAGGTGCGGAAAATAAAGAGGAGTTATTAACAGTTTTTGATTTAGAATTTGAAAATCCGAATGAATTTCCTTACACAAATGGAACAATTATAAATCCTTATGCTACATCTATTCATCAAAACCTTCAAGATTTACCTTTAGTTTCTGCTGTAAGTGTTAACCTAACGGCCGGTTCAACCCGCACCATTCATCAACGTGTTCAAAAATTTAAAGCCGATATCGAAACTATGGAAGGACTTGCTGTTGCTTATGTATGTCAAAAATTATCGGTACCTTATCTTCAAATTCGCTCCATATCCAATTGGGTGGAAGAACGAAACCGTGAGCGATGGAATATTCCTTTAGCGCTAGAAAATTTAAAAAATGAACTCCCTATTATCTTATCTAATATCACGTTATGAATGTTAACTTGGGTTTTTCACCATGTCCAAACGATACGTTTATTTTTTATGCCCTATTGCATCAAAAAATTGAAACGTACGATTTACATTTTACACCTCAAATATTTGATGTTGAAAAACTTAACAAGGATGCATTAAATAACCTATGGCATGTTACTAAATTAAGTTACCACGCCTACGCATATGTATCAAAAAATTATGTTTTATGTACTTCTGGTGGAGCATTAGGAAATGCCTGTGGCCCCTTATTAGTGTATAAAAAAAACATTTCGAATATTCCTGTGAAAAATTTGCGAATAGCCATACCGGGAAAATATACTACTGCTAACTTTTTATTACAGTTTATGTATCCCGAAGCCAAAAACACAATCGAATTCCTTTTTTCGGATATTGAAGAGGCTGTATTATCCGACAAGGTGGATGTTGGACTTATCATTCATGAAAATCGTTTTACGTTTGAACAAAAAGGATTAAAAAAAATGGCCGACTTAGGCGAAGTTTGGGAAAACAAAACCGGATATCCTATACCCTTGGGAGGTATAGCCATGCAAAGAACACTCCCTGAAAATATCCAAAATCAAATAAATAAAGCCATACAAAAAAGTATTGAATACGCCTATCAACACCCTGATGAAGTAATGAAATATGTTCGATGTTATGCTCAAGAAATGGATGAGGAGGTCATGAAAAAACATATTGAATTGTATGTAAATCGATATAGTTTAAACGTTGGAGAAGAAGGAAAAAAAGCCGTACAGTATATGTATGAACATTTAGAAAAAAATGAAAAAATAAGTATTTTTAACCCCGTATTTTTTAACGAATCATGATTTTAATAACAGGAGCCGGTGGTTTTATTGCCGGAAATTTAATCCATTCCTTAAACCTATTAGGACGTAAAGATTTAGTGTTAGTGGATGATTTTTCGAAAGCCACAAAAACAGAAGCTATAAAATCATATGCATATACAGAATTAGTGAATCGAAATACTTTATTTGATTGGATTAATCGCAATAAATACTCCTTTGAGATTGTGTTTCACTTAGGAGCAAGAACCGATACTACCGAAAACAACACAAACCTTTTAAACGAATTAAACACCCAATATACCCAAAAAATATGGCAATGGTGTACCGAACAAAAAATTCCTTTAATTTATGCATCCTCTGCCGCTACCTATGGAAATGGAGAACATAGTTATCTTGATTCAGAAGAAGAAATAGGCAAGCTACAACCCTTAAATGCATATGGCATGTCAAAACATATCTTTGATGTTTGGGCCTTGCAACAATCTCAACAACCGCCCTTTTGGTATGGATTAAAATTTTTTAATGTGTATGGTCCCGGTGAGCATAATAAAGGAAGAATGGCTTCTGTTATATATCACGCCTATTTTCAAATACAAAAAACGGGGCAATTAAAACTCTTTAAATCACATGTTCCAAAGTATAAAGACGGTGAACAAAATAGAGACTTTATTTATGTACAAGATATCGTAGATATTTGTCTATATCTATGGAAAAACAAACCAAAATCAGGAATATATAATGCCGGAACCGGTATTGCACGTACTTTTAAAGATTTAGCCTTATCTGTGTTTAAATACATGCAAATACATCCAAATATAGAATATATTAACATTCCAGAAGATATTAGAAACAAATATCAATACTATACCTGTGCTCACATGGAAAAATTGATAAAATCGGGATATACCAAAGAATTCACCACATTAGAGGAAGGGGTAAAACAATATATTCAATACTTAAGTCAAAACCCATAATATGTTTATACAAGAAACCGAAAAAAATCCAGAACAAGTTCCTTTTATGCTTTATGCCGATAAAGAGGGAAATATACAGGAGCATCCCAACTTATTGTGTATGGCTAGAACGGGTAATCAAATTGAACGTGTTAAACCCAAAGATTTTATTGAACTTCCCCATGGAAGCGAGTTGTTTTATTTACCCAATAGGCATCCCATAGGCTGGAACCCTAAAAAAAATGCATGGGAAGTTTTTAAAGAAGGGTACGCTGTATCAGCCTTTATTGCCCCTGCTTATACACAAACCTATTTATCTGCCTATTATAAAGAAGAAAAGGCTCCCATATTGCCTTTGTATGCATATACTGCCGTGGGTTGGTTAAATGATATATTTTATACAACCGCTTTCAGAATTGACCCTGATGTTCGGCAAGATGTAGCTCAATTTGACGAAAGAATTGTTCAGAAACATATTAAAAGAACTCGAAAAAAATTCCCGAATAACCGTTTAGTAGATCACCTTGCCAATAATTGCGCAAGTGCCTACCACTGCCGGGCTGCTCAAAATTATTTTTTAGGTCGTTGGGAATGTCCTATTCCTGCTTCGCCAGCCTGCAATGCCGAGTGTTTAGGATGTATATCCCTTCAGCCCGAAGAACACGAAATATCCTCTGCTCATTTTCGATTAAAATTTACTCCCTCTGTACAAGAAATTGTAGAAATTTCTTTGGATCATTTGGAGCATGCCCCCTACCCTATTATAAGTTTTGGACAAGGGTGTGAAGGAGAACCTCTATTGGTTTGGGAAACCATATTGCCGGCCATACAAGAAATTAGAAAAAAAACAAACAAAGGCATTATAAACATCAACACCAACGGAAGTAAACCAGATGTAGTTGAAAAACTGTGTAAAGCCGGATTGCAAAGTATTCGAGTAAGCACGAACAGTGCTCAAAAAACTTGGTACGAAAACTATTATTTACCCAGAAATTACACCTTTGAAGATATAAAAGAGTCCTTAAAAATAGTAAGAAAACACAATGGATGGAGCTCCATCAATTACTTTACATTTCCTGGTTTAACCGATAGCACAGAGGAGTATAATGCACTCTGTTCCTTTATTGAAGAAACAGATATTAACATGATACAATGGCGAAATTTTAATATAGACCCCGATTTTTATTTCAAAAAAGCTAAAATTACTCCTCCTAAGCAGGTTATGGGAGTAAGAAATTTAACCTTAGAAATTCAAAATAAGTTTCCTTCTATTCGGTATGGGTATTTTAACCCATCGGAGGAAATACAGAAAATAACTGTTAAATAATTTAAATATTACTTCTTAATGTTAAATTACTAAGTATATTTAATCATTAGATTTTTATGAAACAAAAAGAAAAAGTTCGTTTTTTGGGAGATACTATGGGTTTAGCTCCCTTACCTGTTCGATTAAAACAAGCGGCTATTACTCTTTTTGGGGAAGAAGATGTTCCTCGTTCTAAATTTGGCTTATCCTCTTTAAAACAATTTTACCCTAAAATATCTCCAAAGCTTTGGAGAGGTAAATTTTATATAGATAAAACCGTTATTATTTCCAATTTATTCAACCACACTCAAACTCCTATTGAAGAAGGTTGGTCGGTAAAAAAAACTCAAACTTTAGATTACCGTGGAAGAAAATTAACTTACAACAGTCATAATGGAACTGACTTTGCTATTCCGGTGGGCACCATGGTAACCACAGCTGCAGCGGGAGAAGTAGTGCAGGTTCATTCACAATTTAACCGAGGTGGCTTAAAAATATATATCGATCACGGAAATGGTTTAAAAACCGCCTATGCTCATTTAGCTAAAAGTTTGGTTAAAGTTGGGGATATCGTTTCAAGAGGGCAAAACATTGCTATTTCGGGGTATAGTGGAATTGATGCTGTAGCATCTTTTCCGTTTGGTATTCCTCATGTGCATTTTAATGTTTGGTTAAACGGGGAGCCTATTGACCCATTTCCTTATGAAGATAAAGCAAGTATATGGTTAAGTGGTGTTATGCCTTCCCCTGCAAATAATAATACATCAAATTTTAGTGCATCTCAGTACCATGAGGAACGAGTACATGAAGCTATTTCATACTGCAAAACCGAAAGTGCTCGTATTCGAATTCAATCGTATGAAGAATTAAAATTTAAAGCCGCCAATACCATTATTGAAATGAATTACTACCCCACGCGGTTTGTAAAAAGAGTAAATGTTTACGAGGAAGAACACCCCCGACAGCCTATGTTGGATTTACCTTTTTCATCGGAAGATTTTAAAGACATTGTTTTCTTGGACGATATCTTAAAAAAAGGAAAAGATTAAAGCTTTACCCTATTTCCTTATTTTTTTCTATAAAGGTTATTCCTTTTAACTGCAGTTCCTTTAATATAGGTTCATATATTTCCTTGTATAACGGTATTAATACTCCGGTATGTTTAATTTCTTTTAACATCAACCGTTTAACAAACATAGCCAAAGGCAATCCTACTGTTTTAGCCATAGCCGTGTATTCATGATTATCCCCTATAACTACCAAAGAAGTTTGTTTGTTGTATTTTTTTCCATTCAACACATAATCAAAAGTATGCCACATGACAATCATATCTTTTTCTTGATTTTCAAGCTTTAATTTTGGTTCTAAAATATGTTGTAAAATTTGTGCGGGAGTAGCTCTTTTGAGGGAAATCGGTTCATCGTTAAATATACCTAACCATGTGAGTTTATCCATAATATCACTATCCTCATCAATTTTTAGGTAATGCATTAACTTTAATTCCACCGAATCGGTTGGGTGATATTTTAAAAAAGAATTGATAAAGGTTCTATGGGTTAAGGTATCGGAATCTTCAATAACAAAACTGTCGTCTGTTGCTCCTAACTGAACAAAAACATCCCAAAGTTTACCAAATCCGGGTCTTCGGAATGTACCCCTATACATAGTTTTTATGTTTTGTAAATTATATAAATGAATATATTTTAACGAATCCCTATTGGCATAGGCTTCAAATTTTCCATATCCTTCTATTTCAATAATTTCAGTTCTTCTAAATAATTTGTGATAAGGAATGTATTTATATTGTCCTTCTTGTAAAAACTTTACGGTACCACTACTGCCGGCAATAATAACATTTCTGGGATTCCACGTAAATTTATACTGTATAGGATTATTATCGGATTCAGGGGCAATTAACCCTCCGGTAAAGGTTTCGAATCGGGTAAACTCTCCTCCTTGTGCTTTAATTTCGTCAATGATTTGCATGGCCGACATATGATCTAAGCCTGGATCTACACCTATTTCATTCATAAACACCAAGCCGTTTTTCTGAACTTCATCATCTAGCTTTCGCATATCTTCCGATACATACGAAGCCGTAACCAAATGTTTTTTAAGATGTAAACAATCCATAGCTACGGGAATATGCATATGAGCCGGAAGCATAGAAATCACTACATCGGCTTTAAATATAAAATTTCTTCTTTCTTCTTCTTGTTGAATATTTAAAGAAGATATATGCACAAAAGGATTGTTTCCATATTTTAAGATGAGTCCTTGTATTTGAACATCGGTAAGCGTAATTTCCCAAGTATAATTTTTAGCTTGTTCTACTAAATAATCCAATAAAAAACAGGATGACTTACCCGAAGCACCAAGTATGAGGATTTTATTCATGTATATTTAATATTTTTTAATTACAAACTGCCCACCGCAGCAATAGAGTCAATTTTTTTAACCAAACCTTGTAATACCTTTCCGGGGCCAACTTCTATAAACTCTAAAGCACCATCTTTTACCATATGTTGTATGGTTTGTGTCCATAAAACCGGATTGGTTAATTGATCTATTAAATTTTTCTTTATTTGTTGGGGATGAGTGTATGGATTTGCATCTACATTTTGATATATTGGACAAACGGGTTCTTTAAATTCGGTTTGTTCTATAGCTTGGGCTAATTCTAATCGGGCAGGCTCCATAAGGGGAGAATGAAATGCACCTCCAACGGGTAATACTAGTGCTCTTTTAGCCCCGGCTGTTTTTAAAGTCTCACAAGCCACTTGAACGGAAGATACACTTCCTGAAATAACCAATTGTCCCGGACAATTAAAATTGGCCGCTACCACCACTCCCGGGGTATTTGCGCATATTTCTACTACTTTTTCATCTTCTAAACCCAATACAGCAGCCATGGTTGAACGTTCCATTTCACATGCTTTTTGCATGGCATTAGCTCGTTTAGAAACCAACTGCAAGCCCCATTCAAAAGACAAAGCCCCTGATGCTACAAGAGCTGAAAATTCACCTAAGGAATGTCCTGCCATCATGTGAGCCTTTTCATGAGGTTTACTTAACCAGGTGGCAATACTGTGTATAAAAATAGCCGGTTGTGTAACTTTGGTTTGTTTTAAGTCTTCATCGGTGCCATAAAACATGATATCGGAAATTGAAAAACCCAAAATATCATTCGCTTGGTGAAAAAGTTGTTTACAAACATCCGATTGATCGTACAAATCCTTTCCCATTCCAACAAATTGGGAACCTTGTCCCGGAAAAATATATGCTCTCATATCAACTAAGTTTAGAGGAAATTAAATCTAAAAATTCTTTTCGAGTGGCTTGTTTTAAAAATTCACCGGTAAAAGCTGAAGTTGTGGTACTTGAGTTTTGTTTTTGAACCCCACGTATTTGCATGCACATGTGCTTAGCTTCTATTACCACAGCAACCCCCATAGGATTTAATGTTTCTTGAATGCAATCTCGAATTTCATTGGTTAATCTTTCTTGCACTTGTAATCTCCTTGAAAAAGCATCAACCAATCGTGGAATTTTACTCAAACCCACAATATATCCATTAGGAATATAAGCAATATGTGCTTTACCATAAAAGGGCAATAAGTGATGTTCGCATAATGAATATACCTCAATATCTTTTACCACAACCATTTGACTGTACTCTTCTTTAAACATGGCACTTTTTAAAATTTCAGCCGGTTGTTGTTGATACCCCTGTGTTAAAAATAACATAGCTTTGGCAGCACGTTCCGGAGTTTTTAATAAACCTTCCCGTTGAGTATTCTCCCCGATTTCGGATAAAATATGCTGATAGTCTTGAGTTAATTTTTGTGTAGCTTTTTTATTGTAGGTATTTTTCGATTGATAGTTAAGCGAAAAACCATCCACATCTATATCATCAGGTACAAATTCTTTTTTCTTTTTTTTCATATGATAAATTTATCCGAAATATTCTACGTAGTTATTTTCTGTTTCGGCTAATTTTATACTGTGTAATGTGGCTCCCAAGTTTTGAATATCTACAAAAAGTTGATTCCATATTTCTATGGCCAATATTTCGGTACTGGCCCATTTATCTTTCATAAACGGAACATCTAAATTAATGTTTTTATGATCTAACACATCAACGATTTTACGCTTAATTAAAGCACTTAAATCTTTTAAATCAATAACCCAACCTCGTTGTTCATTAATTTCTCCTTTTACCGTAACATACAACTCGTAATTATGGCCGTGCCAATTTTCATTGGCGCATTTACCAAAAATGGCCTCATTCTCTTCTTTAGAAAGTGCGGGATTGGCTAATTTATGTGCTGCGTTAAATCGTTCTCTTCTAGTTATATACACCATAGTAGTAAAATAATATGATAAAACGCGACAAAGATAATACAGTAGGGGAAAGAATTATGAATTAAAGAATTATAATTATTCTAATCAAAGAAATCTATATAAAAATATGTTTATATCTAAGAATATAATGTAAATAATTAGAATTTTGTATAATTGAAAATACGCTTTATCCATGTCAACAAAGTTTTTTACAAATAGTGAAGAAAACACTCTTATAAGCAAGTTTGAAGGAGTGTTTATTGATATAGGTAAATACACCAATTTACCTACTGATCTGGACAAACTGCAAAAGAAAAAACTTCCACTTAATATTGCCTTATCCGAAATAGAGAAAATTGCCAAGCAATACAATATAGACTTATCTAACGCTCAAAAAGGCAAAATAAACAAAATAGAAAAACCCGTTTTAATTATTTCCGAATCGTTTGAATAAGTATGAGCTTAAATAAAATACAACTCGATTTTATAGCTGAAATAAAGCAAAAAGTAAGGCAAGCTCAGTATGAAGCCTTTAAAACTGTAAATGTACAACTTATTAAGTTATATTGGGAAATTGGTAAGTCCATTGCCGAAAAGCAATTAGAGAGTTGGGGTAAGTCTATTGTTACTTCGTTATCTAAAGAACTTCAAAAAGAATTTTCAGGTATGAGTGGTTTTTCAACTACAAACTTGTGGCTTATGGCACAGTTTTACTCAAATTATCACCTTGATAAAAATCTCCAACCACTGGTTGGAGAAATTAGCTGGACTAAACACATGGTAATTTTAAATAAATGTAAAGATAGTTTAGAACAAAAGTTCTATATCCTAGCCACCAAAAAATTCGGATGGACTAAAAATGTACTCATACATCAAGTCGAAAATAAAACCTACCAAAAATACTTACTCAATCAAACTAATTTTGAACAAAACCTACCCGACACTATTAAAAACCAAGCTGTATTAGCCGTTAAAGATGAATACATTTTCGATTTTTTAGAGCTTTCCGAAGAACATTCAGAAAAAGAACTTGAAAATACACTCATTCAAAATATCCGTAATTTTTTGCTCGAAATGGGGCATCAATTTTCTTTCATAGGAAATCAATTCCGAATTGAAGTAGACGATAAAGAATACTTTATTGACCTTTTATTATACCACCGACAATTACAATGCTTGGTAGCTATTGAATTAAAAGTAGGTGAATTTTTACCTGAATACAAAGGCAAAATGGAGTTTTATTTGTCTATTTTAAATGAAAAAGTAAAGTTACCTAACGAAAACGACAGTATTGGTATTATCATTTGCAAAGAAAAAAACAGGACTATAGTTGAGTATTCTTTAAAAACATCCACTCAACCCATTGGCGTAGCAACTTATACCCTCACAGACCAATTACCCCAAAAATACCAACATATACTACCAAGCAGTGAAGAAATCAGTGATAAAATTAATAAATATTTTGGCGAACTATGACACAAGAGCAAATTCAACAACTGTTTAAACAAGGTTATAACCAAGACAACTGGAAACAATTTTTGGGCTAAACCTTTACCAAAGCCCGTTTATTGGCAACGCCTGAATTATTGACAGATATTGACAGCAATGTGGCGAGCAAAGCCCTTAAATTGGGTTACGTGTTATTAAACGAAAACGATATTGAACGCCAAATTGCAGTGTATGAAGTGGCACTTGCCAAAGGTATTATTTTGGAACGCAACCGTGTTGGTTTGCGAAACCTGCTCCGCAAGTACTGGAAAAATATTGATGCCGCTTTTATTGTGTATCACAATACCGATGCTTCGACAAGCTCTGCAACAGCTTCGACAAGCTCAGCACACGGAAAATGGCGTTTTACGTATGTTTCGGAACTTACAGGTTATGATGCCGATGGCAATTTTCAGAAAATACAAACCGAGCCCAAACGATACACTTACATGTTGGGCGAAGGCGAAAGCACTCGAACCGCTGCCGAACGCTTTGCACTTATTGCCAAAAAAGCAAGTAAAGCCACTTTAGATGATGTAAAAGATGCCTTCTCGGTAGAAAAACTATCTAAAGCATTTTTTGACGAATACAAAAAGCATTACGACATCTTCTGCGATTTTATGACGAAGAAGCCCGGCATTAAGTCAACCATCTTTAACGGAGATGAAAAAGCCATTCGGGACTTCAATAAAAAGATGTTAGGGCGTATTGTGTTCCTTTACTTCATTCAAAAAAAAGGTTGGATGGGTGTGCCTGTGGGTAGCCAATGGGGACAAGGCGATTTTGATTTCCTGACTAATCTTTTCAACCAACACAATAACCCCGACTTGTTTTACAGCGAAATGTTAACTCGTTTGTTTTTTGATACGCTAAATACCAAACGTAAAAACGACATCATGGAACTGGTAAAAGGGCAACCCTGCCGCATTCCTTACCTCAATGGTGGCTTGTTTGAAGAAGACGATAAAAAGCACCGCAATATTATCATTGATGGCAAATTGTTTGAAAACCTGTTCAATTTTTTCAACCAATACAATTTTACCATTTACGAAGACGACCCCAACGACCACACCGTAGCCGTTGACCCCGAAATGCTCGGACACATCTTTGAAAACCTGCTCGAAGACAACAAAGACAAAGGCGCATTTTACACACCTAAAGAAATTGTGCACTATATGTGCCAGGAGAGTTTGATTGAATACCTCACCACCTGGTTTGAAAATAAAGGCTATGAAGTAACGGGCTACATAGGTTTTGACAAGCCCGACCAACCCCGCCTTTTTAGTGCCAACGAAGGCAAGAAGGGGCAAATGCTTCTGGAAACCGAACCCCAAACAACAGGCAAGCAAATAGACCGCTCACTCATTGAAAAACTGCTGAAAAAGAAATTGGCCGACAACGATAAAAAACTGGTAAAACAACACGCAGCAGAATTTCACAAAGCATTGGACAACGTAAAAATTTGTGACCCCGCCATTGGTTCTGGGGCTTTCCCAATGGGATTATTGCAGGAAATATTTACCGCCAAACAAACCCTTTGGCATTTTGAACACGGAAACCTAAAAGAATTTCCGGCTTCTGATGTTAAACTCAACATCATTCAAAACAGCATTTATGGGGTGGACATTGAAAAAGGGGCAGTGGACATTGCCCGTTTGCGTTTTTGGCTCAGTTTAGTGGTGGACGAAGAAGAACCCAAAGCCCTGCCCAACTTAGATTACAAAATTGTGGTAGGAAATAGTTTGGTAAGCAAGTTGGGGGACGATATTATTGATATAGATTGGGAAATAAAGGAAGGAAAAGGATTTCAGGCTAATATATTTGGAAGCGGAGATTTACAAGCCAATAAAGCAAAGTTATTAAAGAAGATTAGCGAAGAACAAAAAGAGTTTTTTAACCCCGACAGCGATAAAAAGAAACTGGCAGCCGATGTACGCAACCTGAAAATTGATTTGCTCATCAATCAGTTGGAGTTAATGGTTACTACCAAAGGCATAGAAACCAAACCCACAGGCACAGGCAAAAAACAGACGGCACAAACCGAACGGTATTTGCAAACCCTTGGCTGGAAAGACAGCATTAAACAACTGCAACAACTAAAAAATAAACCATTCCCCTCCAATGGAGGGGTGTCCGAAGGACGGGGTGGGTTTCATTTCTTCGATTGGAAATTAGATTTTCCTGAAGTATTGAATGAATTGATAAACCCCAAACCCGGTTTTGATATTGTAATTGCAAATCCGCCTTACATTGACTCAGAAACAATGGTAAATACAGGTAATGAAGTTTTGAGAGTTTTCTTATCGAACAGACTTTCATTCTGCAAGGGTAACTGGGATATTTATATTGCCTTCTTTGATTTTAGTTATAGCTTACTTAATAACACGGGTAATCTTGTGTTTATTACACCAGACAAATGGATTTCAAAACCGTTTGGAGATGAAATAAGAAAAGGGCTTAAAGACAATTTTGTTTCAATTGCAGAAGCAGGCAGAAAGGTATTCGAAAATGCTAAAGTTGATTCTATTATTACATTTATTGCAAAAACACCAAAATCACACATTAGAATTGACAAGTTTGTGAATGGCGAAGCAATTAATTTTTCCTCTGTAGATAAATCTTCATTGGTCGAACCATATGCATTTGATTGGCTCTTTTCAGATTTTGTAAGTAAAATAAATCAAATAGATAAATTTCCGAATAAATTATCGGACTATGCTGTTTGTGAAAATGCTTGTGCCACTTCTGACGCATACAAGATAAAAGACTATTTACTGGATACTTCATTTGATTCAGACAAACACCTTAAAATTATTAACACTGGAACTATTGGTCGTTATGTATCAAAATGGGGTAAAAGAGAAATGACCTATCTAAAAGATAAGTATCACGAACCAGTAGTTAACAAAAAGAAGTTTCAGAAGGACTTTTCAAATTCCTATGGAACAAAATCAATTTTACCAAAACTTATTATTAAAGGGTTGACTTTACTTGATGGTTGCATTGATACTGAAGGAATAATTATTCCCGGAAAATCTACCTTAGTCATTACCAAACCAAAAGGAAAAGAGAATGAATTGTTATTCCCTTTAGCTCTTATCAATAGCAAAATATCGTTGTTTTATATCAAAGAAAAATATCGGGGTTCAAGTTATAACCAAGGCATCAATTTTAATCCTGATATGCTAAACAACCTTCCTATTCCTTCCATTAGTAAATCAACTATGCAACTAATTATTTCGTCAGTAAAAAAAATAATTAAAGAAAGTGAAAAGGAACACGATACACTTTTATTGGAACAAGATTTAAACAACATATTCTACAAACTATACGAACTCACATATGACGAAGTAAAAGTAATTGACCCTACCTTTGCCCTAAGTAAAGAGCAATACGAAAACATAAAACTGGATTAAAGCTTTAGCACACAGGCTATACTACCCACTAAAGCAAGCGATTTACAAAAGCATTATTGGGTTACCCCCTACCATTTCACCACTTTAAATGTAACCTGACCTTGAACATGTAAAAAATATAAGCCCGGATTTAATGCGTTTAAATCGATACGCTCGTGGGTATAATACTGCTGTATTACTTGTCCCATTTGGTTTACAAGTTGCACCGGTTGTTGTGTTTGCTTTTCTGTTTGCAATACATACACATGGGGAGCTAAGGTTTTTAGGGTAACCTGTTGTGAAAGGATGTTTTGTTCCGCTGTTTGTACCAATACCGGATTATTGCCTTTAACCCAAACCGAATAACTGCGTGGAGGTAATTCCATGTATATTTGTCCACTGCCGTTTACTACAGCATATGGAAAAGCGGAATTGCCCAGTATATCGGTTAAGGTATCTCCAACAAATATACTTCCCAACTGTATTTGCTGATCTACTTTTAAGGTTTCACCGGCAAAATTGATGGCCACTACTACATCTTTTCCCGAACTTTGTCCGCTTAACTGATACAATAAACTGGTATTGGGATATCCACTTAAGTAATTGGATGAGTATGAGGAAGAAAAAGCATTTAAATAATAGGTTTGATTAGCTCCCGTAATGTATTGTTTATGAGCATCCCATAATTGGTCAATAGCAGGTTTTAAGTATTGCTGCGGAGCATTGGGTATGCTATCGCCAAAGTATTCTGGATAAAAAACACAGGGCAAGCCAACTTTATTATTGGTTAGTATGTAGGCATAAGCCAATAAAGCATCGTTTTGCACAGGTTGGTCTTTATCTCTAAAATCGTGATTATTCACAAACGTTACTACCTGAAACGGACTAGAACCCACAGCATCTACCAAGCTGTTTTGGAATACATTACGCACATCGTACCCAAAAGCATCGCAGGCATTTTTTAAAGCCTCTCGCAAGGTAAAATCGAATACACGCACCTGAATATCGTTTTTAGTATCCATATCCATAGTATTATATACTTGATCAACCCAGTTTTTGAGCACGGTAGGATTGGCATCGTACACCTCACCAACGACCATTCCAGGCATAATATTTTGGTCGTGTAAATAATCCATTAAATCGCCTACAAAATCGGGATTAAAATGCTTTACGGCATCCATTCTAAACCCTCGAATACCGGCATTATTCCATAACCACTCGGTAAACTCAAAAAGTTTGCTTTTGGTATCGGGGTTATACTGATCGTAATCGTAAAAAAACCACATACCATCCCAATCGCCCGATAAATTAGTAGTAGAAACATTGGATGAATTGGGTTTAAAGTTTTCGTAGTTCATAAGTCCTTGTCCGGATGGTAATTGCGTAAAATCGGTATAGGTATGATATTGCAATTGTGGCTCAACATTGCTGTTGGTACCATCATACCATATTTCGTACATTCTGTGGTCGGAGTATCCTCCCGAAACATTTCTTAAGTAAATAAACAAAGAATCGCCTGAAGCATAAAAGTCGGAAGTATCTAGTGTAATTTGCAGTTCATCGGTAAAACATCCGCCTGTGCTAGCTCCGTCATCCAGAGTCACTATAAAATCGTAATTTAGCGGTAAGGTATTATTGCCTTGTCCACAATCGACACCCCCATTAAATAATCCACCGTTGTTTTCATCTTCAGTTAAAGTACCCAAAAAACCTTGTTTACGATTGGTGCGTGTATATACTTTGAATTGAGCATTGTAGTATCCGGGAGCGCCTGATTTAGATGCCAATTTTAAATAATAAGTACCAGCTTGCAATGAACCAGTAAGCGGTAAAACACAATGATATCTGTCAGACGGAAAAGGCGCTTTAAATTCGTTATGATGAATGGTAATATAGTCTTTAACGGCAGGATTATTTTCAGGTTTCCCTCCATCTCTGTGATTATAAATAACATCCACTACGGCATAAATACCCAAGCTATCCATTTGATGTATTAAAGCATCTAACTCGGCTCGGGTTCCAAATCCGGTAGGCCCTCCCCCATAATTTTCTCCTAAATCGTATAAGTCTTTAGGATCGTACCCTACACTACAATTCCCAAAACTAGCCCTACTTAACGGAGGAAGCCAAACATAGGTAAATCCGGCATCTTTTAATTGTTGGGCTTTATTTTTAAGTTCTACCGCCCAAGATCCGCCATCGCAGGTTTTGGGGTATGTCCAATACCATCCTTGCATCATCAAATCTTGTGAAAATGCATTCAACACTAAACCAATACCTAATACAGAAAATAGATTTTTTTTCATCACAATTAATTAGTTTGTTATATGTTCAACAGCTGCTTTTGCCGTAACAATACAACCGCCCAAAAAAGTTCCTTCCAAAGATCGGTGGCCATGCATACCTCCACCTCCAAAACCGGCAACTTCTCCCACGGCATATAATCCGAGCATGGGTTTTCCTAGTTTATCAAGAACCCTAGATTGTAAATCGGTTTGTATACCCCCTAAGGTTTTTCTGGATAAAATAAACTCGCGAATAGCAATTAGTGGATAGGCTTTTTTATCATCGATGGGTTGATGATTGCACACTCGGGCTTTATCGCCCCTGTATTGACGAAGGTGGGTAATTCTTCTCAATTGCTCATCGTTGTGGTATTTTTTGCCTCTGCGTATGGTTTCATCGTAGGACAAAACAGCTTCTTTTATATTTTCTAACTTCACATCATTATTGCCCTGTAAAGCATTCATTTTTTCGGTTAATTCTTCCAACGAATGGGCTACAATAAAATCTTTACACTCTTCCATCATTTCATGCACCAATTTTTTATTCCCAAACAACACATTCATTAAAAAAGCAAACAGTTTTTTATCGCGAATAGCGGGGTTAGCATCGGCTCCGGATATAGCAAATTCTTTTAAAGCGATTTTATAATTAAGCACCTGCCAGGAATATTTTTTAGGTTGAGCACAAATTTGTTCTACCAAAAAACGAGTATCGTAAGCCGACATTAATGGCATAGGCCCAATTCTTTTCCCTTCATAATTTAACCATAAGGCCGATTTTGGAGGAACAATACTTAAACCATGATGGTTAAATTTTGGTTTATTGTGATGAACTCCGGCTGCATAATGCCAAGCTTTATCGAGATGTGTTACATTCCCACCCAATTCAGAAACTTTATCGTGCATAGCTCCATCGGCAACAGGGTGGGCTCCAATTAAAATCGTTTTGGGAGGAGAACCCCAAGGTTTATACCAGTTTTCTTTAACCTTTTCAATATTTCCGCATATACCTCCGCTGGCCACAATGGTGTTTTCGGCTTCCACTTCAAAAGGCGTGTTATTGGTTGTACACAAACCACTTACCCCAACTATCCTATTGTTTGTAACCGTTAATTCTTTTACGGTATGTTGAAACAACATCGTTAAATTAGAAGCATGGATGTCATTTTTCATTTGAAGCACTAAAGCGTCTACTAACCATTGTCCAGTGCCCCAAACCATATGAAATCTGGGTACCGAATTTCCGGGTTGTAATAAACCTCTCTCCACCCAATGGACAACAGGAAAAAAACCAACTTTTTGTTGTTTAAGCCAATAATACATATCTAAACTCTCGTGAATATATTTTTCGGCCCATTTTTTCGGCCATATATCTTGTTCCGAAAATTCAGCAAAGGTGTGCCAATCTTTTAGAGCTAATTGGGTTGAATCTTGAATGCCCGATTTTTTTTGCAGAGGAGTATTGACAAAAAACATTCCCCCGAATGACCAACGCGCCAAACCTCCAAGTTTTTCAGGAATATCTGCGTCTAATAAGATTACTTTTTTATTTTTTCGTATTAACTCTAAAGCTGCGGTAATTCCGGCTAATCCGGCTCCTACCACCACTACATCTGCTTTATATTTAGTAATCATTTGGGTTACTTATAATTTTAAATTGCTGTGCATTTCCATCTTTATATAAAACACGCAACAAATATAAGCCATTCGTTTCGGGCATAAAAACTTCAACCAGTTGTTGATGTAATGTTGAGTTTGTATAAATAATTCGACCGGTTAAATCATAAATTTCGATCGATTGAACAAAATAATCGTGTTTAACATAAAAAACACCGTTGTTAGGATTGGGATATACTTGCACTTTGCTTAATATTTCGTTATACTCAGGTGTGTATATAACATAAGTAGTATCTACGACACAAAATGATTGTGTTTCTTGAAAACCGTAGTTAACATTTAAAATGTAGGCTAAGGTATCAAAATACGAGTTCTGCAATAAATAATACCCGGTATTTAAACTTAGTCCATCGCCATAACTGTCGTTTATGGTAAACGTGTAGCATGTATTTCTATTTAGACAAAAACTATCAGAATACAATACGCCTCCTGTAACATCAGGATAAAAAGGCGATTCATAAAATATTCGGCTGGTAGAGTCCTGAATATTCCAAGATACTTCAGAACCCCAGCTGTCGGTTAATAATTGAAATCGTACGTAAACCGGATCGATAAATGAAAAAAGTGGCTTTTGCAAGGTATTGTTTGAAAGATTTAAATCGACTAAGCCATTAGGATTAAAAACCGTTATATGTAAAGTATCTTCTGATTGAGTAATGTTAGGAATAGAAGGCAATAAAAAAGTATCAACCATACCCGGAAGTAAAAAACACGAAAAGTTTACAGTATTGAATGTATCTAGTGTTTGATAGAATGCTTCAAAATACAGAACGGTATCAATGCCCACATTTTTCACAACAATTTGCGGCTCAATATCTTCATAACAAAGAATTTCGGCTACATTTATAATTTTCACCAATTGAATATCCCTATTATACAATACTGCGGAAGCAGGGTTGTACCCATCAATAAAAATCTCATCGGTATTGCAAGCATCTAACCAAGTTTTTAAATGTTGTGAAGCATTTGCTTCATAATCCCAAGATTTGCTAAATTTTCCGTAACTATCATATTCATCGTTACCACAAGCAGCCCACCCTCCGTAAAGTTGTCCAACAATTTGTTTTTGCTCGTTATACAAAGGGGAACCGGAAGAACCTCCTTCGGTGGTACCCATATCCCAATCATTTACTCTCCAAAAATTTCCGGATGTAGTTAAGGGATCGTTTTCAAAGGAAATTTTTTTAACATCCCCAGCAGGATGGTGAATAGCAGTAGCTTGTAAGGCTGGGATTTCTTGCCTATTCCATCCTGAATAAAACACATTAAATGAATCCGGAGGAGTAGCCGATAACTCCAAAAGCGCAAAATCAGACCAACTTGAACTGGATATCACCTGAGAACCTGAAATAGTATGATTTAAACTTCCGGCTGTATTGGTGGAACAATCGGGACTTTCCCAATTAAATAAAAATACCCAAGAATTTTCATCTCCGGTTAAACAATGATTTGCTGTTAAAAAATAGGGCGTGGTATTTTTACAAGTATTGGCTATTAAAGCACCCGAGCATCCTGCAAAACCTCCCTCAACAATCATAGCTACCGATTGAATTTGATCCCTCCAATTATTGCCCTCGGGACAGATTGTATTTACATTGCATGAACCAGAATTTCCCAATCCGAAATTAGATTTTAATAAACTTTTATAGCCATAGGTTATTTGATCTAACACAAGCTCACTCTCAAAAGCAGGTTTAATGTTTTCGTACAATTCAAAAATAGCGATTGAATCTAATAAAATTCCGGTAGAAAATACTCTCAGTTTAGAATTGTGTTGGTAGGTATATGTCCCTAAAAACTTTTCACCTTTGGCATTTTTAATAATGAGTTGAGCATCTTCAGAAAGTGAAAACACCTTGAACCTAAAATTTAAACTTTTACATGCTGTATCAGCTTTAACTGTAAATGTCGATTTCATTTTACCATTGGGTAAAATTTCAAGATTTGGTTGATGGTGAATTGAAATCAACACATCGTAACTTATTCCAAATCGATAGGGTTTAGTTTTATCCAACTCATTTAATTTGTCTTCATCTAACAGTTTTTTGATATCAGGAGTAGGCATCTTAAATGAGTTATATTGATTGCTTACTCGTTGTGAATAAGATTCATTGAATATATTTGCAAAAAATATACATAATAGTGTTATTTTTTTAACCATTGACTTAAATTAATGATTTAAAAATACAAAAAATTAACCATATGGGTCACTTAGAAAGTTCCGAATTAATATTAAATGAAGATGGATCGGTATACCATTTAGGACTCAAAAAAGAACACATTGCCGCTAAAGTAATTGTAGTAGGCGACCAAAATCGGGTGGAAATGATTTCTGATTTCTTTGATTCGGTAGAATTTACGATTCAGAAAAGAGAATTTAAAACGTGTACAGGTATATACAAAGGAAAAAGAATTACAGTACTTTCAACCGGAATTGGCACGGATAATATCGATATCGTATTAAATGAGCTGGATGCCTCCATACATATAGATCCTGTTTCAAAAAATATCGAAAAAAACACTCAAAGTCTTGAAATTGTTCGTATTGGAACATGTGGATCTCTGCAAGAAGATATTGGAGTAGATGAATATATTGTTTCGGAACATTCCATTGGAATTGATGGAACACTAAACTTTTACGAACGAAAAAAAGATGCTTTGGAAGAAATGCTCATAGCTGATTTTATGAAGTATACCGAATTACACAACGATATTTGCACCCCTTATTTAACTTCGGCTAACGAAGCATTGCTCCATAAAATTGGGTTTGATATGCATAAAGGCATTACCATTACAGCGAATGGGTTTTACGGTCCACAAGGCAGGGTTTTGCGACTTAACACTAAATTACCAAACTTTAATGAGCGACTAAATTCATACCGGTTCAAGAATCAACGAATTGTAAACTATGAAATGGAAACATCTGCATTATATGGATTATCAAACTTATTAGGACATAAAGCACTAACGGTTTGTTTAGTGGTTGCCAATAGATATAAAAAACAGTTTAGTAAAGATTATAAAACCAGCATGAAAAAGTTGGTTGAAATTGTGCTTGACAGGATATAACGATTTGCCTCATTATAGAGGTTTCTAACAATATTTTGTTTATATATTTTACCATGTATCATAGTACTACAAGTTATTCCCATGTACTTTAGTAGGAAACATTTCATATTTTAGTTCGTTAAAGACCTTATGTTAAAGGAAGATGAAATACAAGCTATGCTGCGTTTGTTGGATGATCCCGATGAGCAAATTTATCTTCACATAAAAACAAAGCTTTGTGATTATGGGCCTGAAGTTATTCCATTATTAGAAAATGCCTGGGAAAACTTTTCGTATGGAGTAGTATTTCAAAATAGAATAGAAGAAATAATCCATAATATACAATTTGAGCACTTAAAACATCATTTAACAGAATGGAAAAATAAGCATAGTGATAATTTACTTGAAGGGATGTTATGGATTAACCGATATCAATACCCTGATATTGATATCCATAAAATTCAACAATTTATTGAATTACTAAAAAGAGATGTATGGTTAGAGTTAAATGATCAGTTAACCGCATTAGAAAAGATAAAAGTAATTAACCATATTTTATTTAGTGTACATAATTTTACGGGCAATACCACCAATTATCACGCCCCTCAAAATTCGTATTTAAGCGATGTAATAGAGACAAAAAAAGGAACTCCGGTTTCTTTGTCTATATTATATATGATTATTGCTCAATCGCTCAATATTCCGGTATACGGAATTAACCTTCCAAGACATTTTATTATTGCATATATAGATCCCTTTTCGGACGATAAAAACAAGGTGTTATTTTATGTAAACCCTTTTAATAAAGGTTCTGTTTTAAATAAACGGGATATCGATTATTTTTTAAAACAGCTTAAAATAGAAGCTCATACCAAATATTACAACCCTTGCTCTAACAACTCCATCATAAAGCGAGTGCTTAACAACTTAAGCTATTCTTATGAAAAATTAGGTTATTTAAATAAGGTTGAAGAAATTCAAAAACTACTCGAAATATTTATAGATGTTAATGATGCCGATGATACACCTAAAGAAGAAGAGTAAATAGATTATTTAATTATAAACCTACAAAGGTGGTTGCCAAAAGTTCCTGTATCTTGTTTTTTAATTCATTTTGTTTTTGTTGCCTCTCAATAATAAGTGGAGCCTCTGCCCTATCCATACAATTGCTTATTGGACATCGTGCGCAAGTTTCATTAACGGTAACAACCGGAATATGTTCATCTTGAGCAAATCCTACATTATTAATCCATTCTTCGTCAATCTGAAATCCTAAACTCACACTGCTCAACATGTTTTCGTGACGGTTTTTTTTTCGTGCAATGGTCATGACAAAGTAATGATTATCACTATTATAATACTTAGATATTTGAGCCATTGAAACCAAATTATCATTATGATGCGTTAAAATATTTTTTTCTAATTGTTGCAACGCTTTAATAGACACCCATCTTCTGCAATACTCCTCACCTAGCCCATTACCATGAGGGTTATGTAATTTATTTAAATGAAATTCCTTGGTAATCTTAAAGGTATTTGAGCGCATAGCATAGTCAAACCTTAGGAAAAAAAGATTTTTTAAATTAAAATACTTAGGTAGTAAATTGGTAAGTCGTTGAACAAACACCTCCGGTGAATGCACATATTTATTCATTATGTCCAACAATATGCTTGAGTTCCAGTTTTTTTGACGAATTATTTTCTTAATATCTAATAAAACGAGTTTTTTACCCATTAACAATGCGCTGGCAAAATAAGAGGCTTTAAAATTATGTATCACCTCATCCAAAGAGGTGATTTCAACCATAGGTGAAACCAAATTTACCTCTTTTAACCCAAGTACTCTGTACCCTAATTCTTTGGCCATGGCAAAAGTTTTTTGAGTATCCGATAGTAAGGGATTTAATATAATTTTATTTTGTTTTGGAACAGAAATATATCGTAAATACTTTAAATCATCGACAAAAACATGAGAAGGTTCTTCTACACCAATATTGAATTGATTTTTTAATAGGATTAATAACGCTTCTTTTGAGATATAATACTCTCTGTTTATACCACATTTTTTACGAGTATTTTCAGCCGCTATTTCAATTTCTTCAAAGTAATTTTCATGCGTTTCTTGTATAGATCGAAGTATATTATAATATAAATCACTTTGTTGAAGCTCATAATTTCTGGCAATTTCAACAATAGTGCTAATTAAGGCATTAGCTTTAATAGGATCGCGTAATACATAATCGATAATAACAGACTGATCAATACCTAAGAACTCTACAGGAACAATATCCAAAATGTGTAAGTCAAACAGTTTTTGTAAAGGACTAAATGGCCCTGTTAACTGCGATGAAATTAACTCATCATAACTCGAATGTAATGCATGAGCTAATGCAATTATTTTTTGAGGTTTGGGGTATTTTTTGCCATGTTCAATTTCATTAATGTAAGACACAGACAAACCACAAGCCTCCGAAACATCGTGCAAAGACATTCCCAATGCATTGCGCAAACTTCGAATCTTATAACCAAACATAGCCTTTAATAAGGCTTCATTTAATTGCATATACAAATATAAACATATTTTTGTGAAAATATTTTTTTAGCGAAATTTCGCTAATTAAAATTTATTTCTTTTATTTGTTCTATAAATTAAATAGAATGACTACCGACACCCAATTAGATGTTCAAATAATCCAAGAATTAAAACCGGAATACAAAGACATCTTAACCCCTGAAGCATTAGAGTTTATTGTTAACTTGCATCAGAAATTTAATAATACCCGATTAGATTTATTAAATAAAAGAGTAACGCGTGAAGAAAAAATTAATAATGGAGAAATGCCTGATTTTTTACCTGAAACTGCTCACGTAAGAAACAGTGAATGGAAAGTAGCTCCATTACCTAATGATATTTTAGATAGAAGAGTAGAAATTACGGGACCGGTAGATCGAAAAATGATTATCAACGCATTAAATTCGGGAGCTAATGTATTTATGGCCGATTTTGAAGACAGCAACGCTCCTACTTGGAGCAATAACATACAAGGGCAAATTAACTTAAAAGATGCCATTAGAAAAACGATACATTTTGTAAATCCCGAAAACAACAAAACGTATCAATTACAAGAAAAAACAGCTGTTTTAATGGTTAGACCAAGAGGTTGGCATATGACAGAAAAAGGAATAACTATAGATGGTCAAGAGGTTTCGGCTTCCTTGTTTGATTTTGGCTTATACATTTTTCATAATGCCCACGAATTAATTAAAAGAGGAACTGGGCCATATTTTTATTTACCTAAACTAGAAAGTCACCTTGAAGCCAAATTATGGAATGATATATTCATTTTTGCTCAAAATACACTCCATATTCCTCAAGGAACCATAAAAGCTACCGTTTTAATTGAAACCATTTTGGCTGCATTTGAAATGGATGAAATATTATATGAATTAAAAGAACATTCAGCTGGATTAAATTGTGGAAGATGGGATTATATTTTTTCTTTCATTAAAAAATTTAAAAACTTTCCTCAGTTTATATTGCCAAATCGAGATTTAGTTACCATGAATACACATTTTTTGCGTTCGTATTCACAATTGGTTATTAAAACTTGTCATAAACGAGGAACCCATGCCATGGGAGGTATGGCTGCACAAATACCTATTAAGAACGATCCAGAAGCTAATCAAATAGCTATGGAAAAAGTAAAAAACGATAAATTAAGAGAGGTAAAAGACGGACATGACGGAACTTGGGTTGCGCATCCGGGCATGGTTGCCTTGGTTAAATCAATTTTTGATGAATATATGCCTACACCCAACCAATGGCATGTATTAAGAGAAGATGTTATAGTTAAACAAGAAGATTTATTGAGAATACCCGAAGGAAACAACACAGAAGAAGGTTTAAGAAAAAATATTAATGTAGGTATATTATATATTGAATCGTGGTTATCGGGAAGCGGTGCTGCGGCCATATATAATTTAATGGAAGATGCAGCTACTGCTGAAATATCCAGAACACAAGTTTGGCAGTGGATAAAACACCAATGCAAAACAGATAAAGGAGTAGCTATTACAGAAAAATGGTGCTTCGAAATGATGGAAGAAGAATTATTAAAAATAAAAGATTACGTTGGTAAGGAAAGATTTGAAAATGGGAATTTTGAAAAGGCAAGCGTACTCTTTAAAAATTTATTAAATACCGAAAAATTTCAATCATTCTTAACTACCCAAGCTTATTCATTTATTTAATTTTAAAACCTATTATTATGACAAACAACACCAAATTATCCAAAGAAGAAAGGATTAATAAATTATTAGCCAATTGGCAAACCAGTAGATGGCAAGGAATTGAAAGACCCTATACAGCAGAAGATGTTATAAAACTAAGAGGCTCTTTTGATGAAGAGTACACCTGGGCTACTTTAACGTCTGAAAAACTATGGGTTTTATTAAATAATGAGCATTATGTGGCCGGCTTAGGAGCTTTAACCGGAAACCAAGCAGTACAACAAGTGCAAGCAGGCTTAAAAGCCATATACTTAAGTGGATGGCAGGTAGCTGCCGATGCTAACTTAGCGGGTGAAATGTATCCCGATCAAAGTTTGTATCCTGCCAACTCTGTACCTCAGGTAGTAAAAAGAATTAATAACTCTTTAAGAAGGGCAGATCAAATTGCCTGGATGAACGGTAAAACAGAAATAGATTGGATGGCACCCATTGTAGCCGATGCTGAGGCCGGATTTGGGGGAAATTTAAATGCCTTTGAATTAATGAAAGGTATGATTGAAGCTGGGGCAGCCGGAGTACATTTTGAAGATCAATTATCTTCTGCTAAAAAATGTGGCCATTTAGGAGGAAAAGTATTAGTTCCTACACAAGAAGCTATTAACAAATTAGTTTCAGCTCGTTTAGCAGCCGATGTAATGGGAGTGCCAACACTTATTATTGCTCGTACTGATGCCGATGCTGCAAACTTAATTACTTCTGATATCGATAACCGCGATGTGAAATTCATATACGGAAATAGAACTTCAGAAGGATTTTACCAAGTTAAAAATGGAATTGAACAAGCCATTGACCGAGGTTTATCATACGCACCATTTGCCGACTTAGTTTGGTGTGAAACATCACATCCGGATTTAGGTGAGGCAAGAGAATTTTCGCAAGCAATACGAGCTAAATATCCTAATAAATTATTAGCCTATAATTGCTCTCCTTCATTTAACTGGGCTAGTAAATTAAATGAGCAACAAATGCTTACATTTAGAGAGGAATTAGCTGACATGGGATATAAATTCCAATTTATCACGTTAGCTGGTTTTCATGCTTTAAATACAAGTATGTTTGAGTTAGCTAAATCATATAAAGCTAAAGGAATGGCAGGTTATTCTGAGTTACAACAAAGAGAGTTTGCCTTACAAAGCCAAGGATTTACGGCTGTTAAACACCAAACCTTTGTGGGAACTGGGTATTTTGATGCCGTTCAAACCGTAGTTACACAAGGACAAACAAATACCACGGCATTAGAAGGCTCTACCGAAACAGCACAATTTAATCATTAATACTAAAAACTATCCTTATATTAAAAGCCCTTCTAAGGAAGGGCTTTTTGTTTTTATACAATATAAAGGTTCGATAATTTTAAATATTTTAAAAAATTAAAAGAAATCATATACATAAATATACTATTTTTGTTCAAAATTTTAGACTCCGTAGCTTAATTGGATAGAGCATCTGACTACGGATCAGAAGGTTGGGGGTTCGA
>CAZEIM010000026.1:0-35582 GCA_964512145.1 uncultured Flavobacteriales bacterium | reverse complement strand
TTCTATTTCTGGTATATGAATATCTAATGGATTTAATTCTAACAACTCACTTCTTAAATACTTCTCAATATTTACTTGTGTTTGCTGAATATATGACTCAAGAAATAAATCTTGTTTATTTTTTTGTGCTTCAATTTGATAATTAATTTCAACGAATTCTTGTTTTGAAATGGTCTCAGAAATACTATATGCTGTAAATACTCCGCCCAATATGCTAATCACAATTATTTCTAAAGCTATTGATATAGTTTTACGAAAAGCTAGATGAAATAAAAAAAATAAAAAATAAACTATTAGCAAAGGTAAAAGTAAAATGGCTGATGGTTCTAAAAGTACACTAATTAAAATCACAAAAAACAGCACTGAAATAAGTTTCCAAAAACTACTTTTATAATTCAAAACAAATGGTCTTAAAAAATAAAATACCAAAGTAGTAATTAAAGCAATGATTATATATGCCAATAGTTCAAAATAGCTAAAAGACAATACATTGTATAGCGAAAGAGAAAAGTTGGAGTTTTGAATAATATCAGAAGGGATAACGCTAGCTAAAAATAGAGTAATTATTAAAAATATATATTTTAAAAATAAAATATTATGTAAGTTACGCATACTATAAATGACTACTCCTAATGTTAATACATGAAGAGTTAAATCTCCTAACGAAGGAATAAACCAAGAACTGGCGTAAAACTCAGCGTTAAAAATATTGTGATGAATTAAAAAAGTATATGGACTTAACCATAAAAAGATGAATCTGTATAAAAAAACAATTACAATAAAAAAATGGGGTGCTTTAATATTCGATAAAATAACATACAATCCAAGAATGTAGGCTATAAAAAAAATAAGTACATATATTGTTTTAAAATATTCCCAATAGGTTGTTTTGTACTTATCTATACTCAGATAAAACAACCTTTCTCCTGTATTGCTATAAATTGAATGGTCATGTTCATTTGGGTTATTAATTACAATAGACGCGTCATTACTAATTTTATAGATATTGTTAAAACTATTGCTTAAATATTCGGTTTGTCTTGAGTACATTTTTTTAATACAAGACACTCCAAGAAATAGCTTATCATCGGTTTTTTTAGTTTGAATTAAATACCATCCGTTTTTATAATGAACCAATTTACTCAAAAAAGAATTTTCATGTATTGTTTGTTCAATTGGCACTAAAGAAGAGCTCCAGTATACTAATTGATTATGTTGATATGTGTATAAATAAATTCCTTCTGTATGTAAATCTTGAATATTTTGTTCAGAAAGCTCTCCATTCGCAAAAAGCCGCAAAGCATTCAGTAAATTAGTTTCATTAGTATTAAATGCTTTTTGAAATTTTTCAACCTCTATCCTTTTAAAATATGTAGCAAAATTTTCTTTAAACGACTCAAATAACAAAATATAAAGAGTACACACTAATAAAAATATTTTTACAATATTTCGAACCATAAAGGAATAGAGGTTTATTTTATGGGTTTACAGGAAAGGTGCCGGATTTTAGCATAACCAATGTACAGCCTTCCATACAATTAATATTATGTTGCATGAGATTTTCTTCTAAATCTGGGTTTTCAGTTCCGGGATTAAATATTACATGTTTTGGTTGCCATGTTAAAAATAGCGATTTATATTGTTCTTGAATCACAGGATTAATATACAATGTAATTACCGAAGGCTTAATGCTTTGAATAAAAGAATCATGTAACGTATATATTTTGTTATTGAATATATTGCCACTTTTAATTCCAACAAGTATAACTTGATAACCGGAGCTCAAAAGTAATTCTGTTGCCATATAAGCATAACGATCTGTTTTTTCTGTTGCTCCAATTAATAAAACAGTATTTTTCATATTTATTTCAAATTATTAAGAAAGATAATATTTCTAGTGTATTTTATTAATAATATTTTTGCTCAAGGAGTTTATTCAATATAATCCAATTCCTTTGCATAAGTTTCTTGCAAACCTTTTAAAGCTATATACGCTAAAGAAATGCAAATAAGTCCAACCAATAAAGCACTGGATATTAAAGTTAAATGAATATTATGAGCAAATACATCAGGCAGTAATTTTTGGAAAATACGTTTAAAAAAATCAAATAAAAAAAGCAATGGGACTAAAGCACCTCTAACAAAATTTGGAACTGTGGTTGTAACAGTTGCTCTATAGTTTGTTCCAAACTGTTCAGAAGCTATGGTTACAAATATTGCCCAATAACCGGCTGAAAAACCACAAATAAAACAAATAATATAAAAAACCAACGATTCTTGCATAGGGTTAAAAAGATATAAACCAGTTGATATTAAACATAGCCATAAGAATATTTGTACAACTTTTTTTCTGCTTTGCATCATTTGACTCATAAATCCGCTTACAAAATCTCCAAGTGTTAATCCTCCATAAAACATAATCACAGAAGTGCCCGCATTTACTTCAGAAATTCCTAACGCTTTTGAAAATTCGGGAGAAAAAGTAATTAATATGCCTGCAAAAAACCATGTAGGTAAACCAATAATAATACAACGGGTATATTTATAAAAGAGTATTTTATTTTTGAATAATTCTAAAAAATTTCCCATTTGTATGTTATCCCTTTTTGTTTTTTGATACATACCCGATTCAAAAACTCCAACACGCAAGAGCAACAGTACTAGTCCCATACTACCACCAATATAATAAGACATTCTCCAATCAAATAATTCGGAAATTAATCCTGCAAAAACCCCACCTAAAACCCCAAAACTTGTTACCGCCATGGTTCCGTACCCTCTATTTTCTTTGCTCATAGATTCGCTCACTAAAGTTATCCCTGCTCCTAACTCCCCGGCTAAGCCTATACCTGCAATAAATCTCCATACACCATACATCTCAATAGTTTCAACCATGCCATTAGCTATATTGGCTACAGAATACATGAGTATAGATCCAAATAAAACAGATAATCTTCCTTTTTTATCCCCCCATACACCCCATATTATGCCACCAATTAACATACCTAACATTTGTAGCTGTATTAAGACTTCACCTTTAGTTAGGCATTCTAATTCTGAAAATCCCAAAGAAAGTAAACTTTGTTTTCGTACAATGCTAAATAATATTAAATCATAAATATCTACAAAGTAGCCTAAGGCAGCTACAATAACCAATAAGGTTTCATTTTTTATTAATGTACTTTTTTTAAACATATAAAATGTTCTAATTTCAGAATTGTAAATGTAAAAAACATTGTCTAATATTGCATTAAATTCATTTAAAACAACATATGAAAAGAAATTATGCTTTTTGGGGATTAGGCTTATCGCTTGTTGCTATTGGTTGTAACCCATTAAACAAAATGGTTAAAAATGCCAGTTTGGTTAAGTATGAAGTAAAACCAAATCCTATCGAACTAAAAGGTGAAGATGTAGAAATTTCTATAAATGGAAGCTTTCCTGCTAATTATTTCAATAAAAAAGTTAAGGCGGAAGTAGTTCCGGTTTTAAAATACCCTGCTGAAAGTGGTTCCCCAACTGTTAAAAAATTAAAACCTATTGTTTTATTAGGAGATGCTATTGAAGGAGAGGGAACAAAAATAAGCTATGAAAAAGGGGGGTCATTTTCTTATACTGATAAAGTCGCCTACACTTCTGATATGGAGACTGCTATTATTGAATTTGAAACGATGGGAAGTTTCAAAAAGAAACAGAAGGCATTACCTAACGTGAAAGTAGCTGATGGAACTATTATTACTCAATTATGGGTAAAAGGAGACGAAAAAGTGATTATGGCAAAAGATAAATTTGTTAGAACTACTCCAGTAAGCTATAATGCTGATATCCACTATTTAATAAATTCTTCCACACTTCAGTCTAAAGAACTAAAAGGTGATGACATTAAAGGCTTACAAAGCTTTTTAAGTTCAGCTGATTCTAATAGAATATTGGTTAAATCATTTGAAGTATCTTCTTATGCTTCACCGGATGGAGAGATACTAAGAAATGAAAACTTAGCGAATGATAGAGGTAAAACTACTGTAAATGCACTTAAAAAATTGAGTAAAGATATTAAATATGAGGCTGGACAAACGGATGGATTGTATTCTTCTGCAGGTAAGGGTGAAGATTGGGAAGGTTTTAGAGGAGAAATGGAAAAGTCAAATATTGAGGATAAAGATTTAATTATCCGTATTTTACAAATGTATCAAGATCCAGCAAAAAGAGAACTAGAGATAAAAAACATTAGTAAAACTTATGTTAAAATAGCACAAGAAATTTTACCAAAGTTAAGACGATCTATGATTACAGTGAATGCTGAGAAAACAGGATATAGTGATGATGAGTTGAGAAATTTAGCGGTAAATTCTCCAAATGTATTAAATGTAGAAGAGTTATTATATTCTGCTACTTTATTTACTGATTTAAACCAAAAACTTCAAATTTATAAATCGGCTGAGAGTCAGTTTAATGATTGGAGAGCTGTAAATAATGTTGGGTATGTATTGTTTATGCAAAATAAGTTAAACGAAGCAAAAGCTCAATTTGAAAAAGCACTTTCTATTCAAAAAGATGCTATGGTTTATAATAACTTAGGAGCAGTATCTAGATTGTTAGGTGATAAAAACAAAGCGAAAGAATATTACGATTTAGCTTCTGGTGCAGGAGTTGAGGTTAATTACAATAAAGGTATTTTAGATATTATGAAAGGAGATTATTCTTCTGCCGTTTCTAACTTATCTTCAGATAATACATTTAACTATGCTTTGGCTAAATTATTAAACGGAGATGCTGATGCAGCTATGAAAATAGTTGATCAATCAGAAGAAAAGGGTAAAGCTTTAGGTTATTATTTAAAAGCCGTAGCTGCTGCCAGAAAAGGAAGTTCAGATATTGCTATTACGAACTTAACAGAAGCAATCAACAAGGATTCAAAATTAAAAGAAAAAGCAAAAATGGATGCTGAGTTTATTAAGTTAAGAAATGATAATGGTTTTAAAACAATTGTTAACTAAATAAGCAATTTTAACAAAAAAAGCCATGGCAAAAACCATGGCTTTTTTTTTACAATAAATCACGGAATAAATAAATTATTTATGAAGGTAGTATTTGAAGGTAAAAATATCATTCTTCCAGATGTGTTTATTGTCGGAGCAGCAAAGGCAGGAACTACATCTTTGGCAAATTTTTTAATGCAACATCCTAATGTTTTTATTCCCGTAAAAGAGCCTCACTTTTTTTCATTTTACGGCAAAAGAGATGCTGAATTACCTGTACTCATAAAAAAAAATATTTATAATTCAATAGATAAATATCTTACATTATACAAAAATGCACCCCAAAATAGCATTATTATTGATTCATCGGTTTCTTACCTAACGTTATATAAGGAATCAATACAAAATTTAAAAAAATTGTATGGAGAACAAATTCAGGATGTTAAGTTTATAATAATGCTTCGAAATCCGGTTGACAGAGCTTACTCACACCACCAAATGTTTGTAAGAAATGGGGTAGAAGACTTAAGTTTTGAACATGCCATTCACGCTGAAAATATCCAACAAAAAATTCATTTAAACCCTGGTTTTAATTATTTAGAGAACAGCTTATATTACGACAGAGTAAAAGCGTATATGGATAATTTTAAATCTGTAAAAATTTATTTAACAGCCGATTTAAAATCTCCTAAAATATTATTACATGACTTACTTACATTTTGTAATTTAAATACTTCGGTTAATATTGATACAGAAACACGATTTAATCAAGGAGGAACTCCTAAAAATAAAGCACTTTACAGTTTTTTAAATAAAAGAAATTTTTTAAAAAATATCTTAAAAAAAAATCTTTCAAAAAAAGTTCAGTATTATCTACTTAAATATCGTTCAAAAATTATTGATATAAGCACTAAAGAATCACCTATTAATAAAGAACTAAAAAATAAGTTAATATTGGACTATTATATGCAGGACATAGAAAAAACAGAAAAATTAATACAAAAAGATTTATCTGCTTGGAAAATAATACAATAAATAAAGAACCTAATTTTTTTGTTGTAGGTGTTGTAAAAGGAGGCACAACGTCATTATACCACTATTTAAACGCACATCCTCAAATATATTTGAGCCCCATAAAAGAAGTAAACTTTTTTTCAAAAAACGATATACGTTCTCAACATTTTTCCAAACAATATGCATTTGATGTTGATATTGATTTAGAACGATATTTTAAAGAGGGCATGAAAGAAAACATTCATATTGCCCATGTTGAAAATCCGGAGCAATATATGCAACTTTTTAGTAAAGTTACCAATGAAACTGCTGTTGGGGAAATTAGTAATTCATATGCAATTTGTCCTAGTGCCGCATCAGAAATTCACAAAATTTATCCTCATGCAAAAATTATTATAATGCTAAGAAACCCTATAGAAAGGGCTTGGTCTCAATATATTATGAATTTAAGAGAAGGCAAAACGCTTGAAAAAAATTTTATTAAAGAAATAGAGAAAGACTATACAAGTAATCCTAAAGGATGGGGGGTTACTCATCAATATATTGAGTTAGGAATGTATTTTAAACAAATTGAAAGGTTTAGAAACTTATTTAAAGATTCGCTTAAAATAGTTTTGTATGAAGATTATAAACTGAACTCTAAAGCTGTCGTGCAAGATATTTATTCCTTTTTAAATGTAGATAAAAATTTTATTCCAAACGCAGAAAAGAAATACAACGAATCTGCTGTTCCAAGGTTTAGTAAACTAAACTATTTCTTAGTAAAAACAGGTGTAATAAGTACTTTTAAAAAATTAGTTGGAAAAAACACTCGCGAAAAACTTAAAAAAATAATTTACACTCAAAAAAATATTCCTAAAATAGAAGAAGAACATAGAATTTACCTATCAAATATATACCGAGAAGATATAAAAAAATTAAGCAATTTATTGCAAATTGATTTAATAAATTATTGGAAAATACAATAATATTTTACGAATTACGTTAAGGCAAAATGCGAAAAAAAATACAACATATTTGTAGTCCTTACTTTATGGGATTTTTAATAACAATAATATACAATTCGTGTGAAGTCATTAACCCCGATGAGCCTATCCCCTCATATATTAAAATAGATCAAATTAATTTACAAACTAATTATTCAACTCAAGGTAGTAACTCTCATAATATTGTTGATGCATGGGTTTTTGTTAATGATCAAATAGTGGGTGGATATGAGCTTCCTGCTCTAATTCCGGTTTTAAAAAGTGGGAATGTAGATATTAAAATTAAAGGGGGAATAAAAAATAGTGGTATATCCGGATTAAGAAGAGAGTATCCATTTTATAATTTTTACCAAAACTCATCCGTAGAGCTTTTACAAGACTCTGTTATCACTATTAGCCCAACGGTTACTTATTTTAATGAATTAAATTTTGAATTTATTGAAGACTTCGAAGGGGGCACATATATTTTTTCTGCTAGTACTACAGGTCCCCCCATGCAAATAACATATAACTCTTCCGAAGTAATTGAAGGGAATGCCAGTTTAAAAATTAATGTAAATGATAGTGCTGTTTTTAGAGCAATTACGCCAAGTTATATTTTACCCAAGGGAGGAACCGATATATATTTAGAGATGGATTACATGAGTACAGGATATATTGAAGTGAGGGTTTTGGCCAATACATTATCTACACCTATAGAATCCTCAGTAATTATTTTATATCCAACACAAGAAAAAAAGAAAATTTACATTGATTTAGGCCCTTCCGTAAGCGAAATTATATCTGGCATTTCCTACCAAATAATTTTATTGTCTTATAATGCCAAAAATCAATCTTCTTCTGTTCAAATTATTGATAATGTTAAATTAGTTCATCCAAGTATTTAATGAATTCTAGTAAAAGAGCCTTTCAATATCTTGTTTTTGATTATATAACAGCACTATTTGCTTGGGCTTTATTATTTTTATTCAGAAAAATATACTTAGAACCTCAAAAATTTGGGTATGAGGTTCCGCTTGAATTTGGTTATCGTTTTTACATCGGGTTAGCCATTGTTCCAATTTTTTGGATATTTGTTTATTATACTTCTGGTTACTACTCTAATCCCTATAAAAAATCCAGATTAAAAGAATTGTGGGGTACTTTATGGATTAGTTGTTTTGGTACCGCTATTTTATTTTTCTCACTTCTGCTAGATGATGTTATTGCAAGCTATCACTCATACTATCAATCCTTATTTTTTTATGCTTGCACACATTTTATATTAACACTTATTCCTAGAATGTTTTTAACGTTTTCAACGGTCAAAAAAATTCACCAACGAATTTTAGGGTTTCCAACATTAATTGTAGGGAGTGATGAGAAAGCCATAAAACTTTATCAGGAAATGGAATCGGCTAAAAAATCTTCAGGATATAAATTTGTAGGCTTTATTGGTATTAAATCTTGTAAAGATTCTGAACTGTTAAAATATTTACCTTGTTTAGGAACCATTAAAAGTATTAAAGAAATTATTCATAATTATAATATACAAGAGGTTATCCTAGCGATTGAGTCAAATGAACATCAAAAAATTCAAAAAATACTTCGATTTTTACAAATAGAAAGGCCTGTTTCTGTAAAAATTATTCCCGATTTATATAGTATTTTATCGGGTCAAGTTAAAATGCAATCTATTTTAGGAACCCCACTAATAGAAATTAATCATGAAATAATGCCTAAATGGCAAAAAGTGATGAAAAGAGTTATGGATATTAGTATTTCCTTATTAGTGTTAATTTGCTTTTCATTTCTATTTTTATTTATAGCATTATTAGTAAAATTATCATCTAAAGGTCCCGTTATTTATTCTCATGAAAGGTTAGGTAAATATGGAAAGCCATTTAAGATATATAAGTTTAGATCTATGTATACTGATGCAGAGCAAAATACTCCTCTATTAGCATCAGATAATGATCCTAGAATTACCCCTATTGGACTATTTTTAAGAAAAACTAGAATGGATGAATTGCCTCAGTTTTATAATGTCTTAATTGGAAATATGTCCTTAGTAGGCCCAAGACCAGAAAGAAAGTATTTTGTTGATCAAATCATTAAAACAGCACCACATTACGTTTATTTACACAGAGTTAAACCAGGTATTACTTCTTGGGGTCAAGTGAAATTTGGATATGCACAAAATGTTGATGAAATGATTGAAAGGTTAAAATACGATGTATTATATATTGAAAACATGTCGATTTTTATTGATTTAAAAATACTTATCTATACAATACTAATCATTATTCAGGGTAGAGGAAAATAAAGTTTCATAATTTCATGGTTTGTTAATTTTAACAAAACTTTATTTTGATTTAATTAATTTTTATTTACATTAACAAAAATTTTACACCTCAAATTAATTAGTATGAAAAAAACTTTACTCTTAATTTCGGTAATCTCAGCGTTTAATATGATGGGGCAAACCGTAAATCCTAACTTTATAGATGGAGAGATATATGTTAAAATTCATAATTCTATTCCGGTGTACGAAAACAAGGGTGAATTAATGATTACTTCTTATCCCGTGTTAAATGAAATGCATCAAATGTATCCTATCTTAAAAGCTTATCAGAGCTTTAAAAACACAAGATCTGAGGACTTAAAACATACATTTCGAATCAAATTTTCCGATGCTAAAAACATAGATGATATATTAAATATATTAAATCATCCAAGAAATAAAAATTTGATTGAATATGCAGAAAAAGTTCCATTGTATAGAACAAGTTTAACTCCTAATGACCTTGGCCCGTTATCAGGATCAGGAAACCAATGGCATCTCTACAAAATTAAAGGCCCAGAAGCTTGGGACATCAGTACAGGAAATAGTTCTATTATTGTTGGAATAGTGGATGATGCTGTACATATAAATCATCCTGATTTATCCCCGGTGATTTATGTAAATACATCAGAAATACCCGGTAATAATATTGATGATGATGGAAATGGGTATATCGATGATATAAATGGTTTTGATATTGCCGATATGGATAATAATCCTAACCCAGATGTGTCTTCAATGGATCACGGAACTCACGTAGCTGGAATTTCAGGTGCCGCTACTGATAATAATTTAGGCGTAGCATCTATTGGTTTTGGAGTAAGTATTTTACCGGTTAAATGTACCAACACTCCAGGGTTTGTTACCGATGGCTATGAAGGAATAACATATGCGGCTGATATGGGAGCACACGTTATTAATTGTTCATGGGGTGGATCGGGTGGAGGAACGACTGGTCAAAATGTTGTGAATTACGCATATAATCAAGGTTCTCTTATTGTTGCAGCTGCAGGAAATGATAATGTGAGTTCTGTTTTTTATCCAGCAGGATACAATAATGTTATTTCTGTTGCAAGTACTGCAAACAATGATCAAAAAAGCAGTTTCTCAAATTATGGTAGTTGGATTGACATTAGCTCGCCCGGTAGTAGTATAAATTCAACCGGTTACCCAGGTAATAGTTATGAAGTTAAATCTGGAACATCCATGGCTTCTCCATTAGTTGCAGGATTATGTGGTTTAATGTTTTCGGTTAATCCCAGTGTTACTAGAGCAAACGTAGAGCAATGCTTACTTACAACGGCTGATGATATTGACCCTCAAAATCCTTCCTACATAGGACAATTAGGTGCTGGAAGAATAAATGCTGAACAAGCATTACTGTGTGTGCAAAATTTAGCTACTCCATTGCCAAACGATGTTTCGGTACAAAATATTATTACACCAAATACTAACTATGTTTCGTGTAACACTCTTACGCTGAATGTTAGTATGAATATTAGAAATAATGGCACAAATACTCAAACAAGTATCCCGGTGTATTATCAACTAGACGCTAACCCACCGGTTAATGCCACGTACACTGGAAGTTTAGCCTCTGGAAATGTTGTGGTATATAATTTTTCTACTCCTTTGGTTATTTCAGGCCCAGGTACCTACACTTTAAAGTGCGCTACGGCATTACCAGGTGATGGGAATACTGCAAATGATGAAAAAACAATAACTATTACAGTTACTGGTAATCAAACCATTTTTAATGAAGATTTTGAATCAGGAAATTTTACAAGTTCAGGTTGGACTGTAGATAATCCTGATGCCAGCAATGGATGGTTAGTGACCAATGTGTCGGGAACCATGTCCGGAACGAAAGCAGCATTTATGGAAATGTTCTTTTATCAAAACGGACAAAGAGATAGGTTAATTTCTCCTGTTCTTAATCTATCTTCAGCATCAGATGTAGTACTTTCATTTGATCATGCGCACCGAAGAAGAAATCAAAGTTTTTCCGATTCCCTAATCATCAAAGTTTCTACAAACGGAGGCAGTACATTCCCAAATACTGTATTTGCCAGAGCCGAAAACGGAACGGGTAATTTTGCTACTGGACCCATCACAAACGACATACAGTTTTCTCCTACTACTACTTCTGATTGGTGTTATGCAGGAGGAGTTGGAGCTACTTGTTTTACAGTAGATTTAAGTGCATTTGACGGTGAACCAAACGTTAAAATTATGTTTGAAACATATAGCAATACCGGAAACGACTTATTTTTAGATAATGTAAAAATTACTGCTTCGTGCAGTTCGTTCGGGGGGTTACCTCCTACGGCTAATTTTAGTGCAGTAAATACTACCGTTTGTGCAGGTTCTTCTATTGTTTTTACAAATACCTCGTTAAATGGTACAACCTATCAATGGTCATTTCCCGGAGGAACACCCTCTGCCTCAACAGCAACTAATCCAACGGTAACTTATAATACAGCAGGAACATACAATGTTCAACTTATTGCCACCAATAGTTATGGAAGTGACACGTTACTTCTCACAAATTATGTAACTATTCATGCAATTCCTGTACCTAACTTTACCTACTCAGCTACTGGATTAACAATCAATTTTTTCGACCAATCCTTAAATACTACATCTTGGAGTTGGAATTTTGGAGATGGTAATTCTTCTTCACTACAAAATCCAACCCATACATATGCTGTTCCGGGAACATATAATATTTGCCTCACGGCTGACAATGCTAATTGTAATGCGAATATATTTTGCTCAAGTATAACTGTAACTTCAGGATCTTCAGGTCCTCCTCCAATAGCAGGGTTTAGTACTTCTCAAAATTTAGTTTGCCAAGGAAATACCGTGAACTTTTACGATCAATCTACCAATAGTCCAACCGGTTGGATGTGGTCATTCCCTGGTGGATTTCCTGCAAGTTCAACACAACAAAATCCAACTATAACATACAATACTCCTGGGGTATATAATGTGCAGCTTATTGCAATAAATGCAGGTGGTACAGATACTATTTTAATGACAAATGTAATTACTGTAAGCACTGCGCCCGTAGCAAATTACGGGGAAACAATTACCGGATTAATGGTTCAATTTTCTGATCAATCCAATGGAGCATCATCTTGGAGTTGGGATTTTGGCGATGGAAGCACCTCTTCTTTGCAAGATCCAACACATGTATTTTCAGCATCTGGAAGCTATAATGTTTGTTTAACCATTACTTCTCCAGGATGCTCTCCAAATACGTATTGTGAAACCATAAATGTAACTTCAGCTGGAGGTTTAGCACCATCTGCAGCATTTTCTGTTAGTGGAAGTAATATTTGTCAAGGTCAAACCATTCAATTTTTTGATCAATCTAGCAATAGTCCCACGTATTATAATTGGACGTTTCAAGGAGGAACCCCTGCTACATCAAACTTAGCAAACCCAGTTATTTCATACGCTATTCCTGGAACTTATAGTGTAACTTTAGTGGCAGGTAATCCGAGTGGAGTTGATTCGGTGGTTATGACTTCATTTGTTCAGGTTTATGCAAACCCAGTGGCTGACTTTTCTTTTATAACTAGTGGTTATACCGTTAATTTTATCGATCAATCAACCGGAGGGACCTCCTATACATGGGGATTTGGCGATGGTAACTTTTCATATTTAACATCACCGGTTTATACTTATTCTGTGGCAGGAACATACAATGTTTGTTTAACAGTTGCAAATCCTTCATGTCCTAATCAAATTATTTGCAAAAATGTTACTGTGCCAGTAGCATTAAATGTGAATGAGTTGACTGAAAACGAACAAATACAACTATTCCCTAACCCCACCAGAGATGTTTTACATATTACCATTTCATCTGAAAATGAACAGAACTATGAATTAAAAATGACCGATTTATTGGGTAAAACACTTTTTGTTCAACAAGTTGATGCTACTAGACATTTTGCTCAGCAATTAAATATAAAAGAATACGGGGCCGGAACATATTTGTTCTTTGTTAATTCTAAAGCTCACAAAATTATCATTCAATAACCATGATTTTAAATAAGTCGTAATAATACATTACGACTTATTTTTTGGATTATATGTAAAAAAAATATTAGCCCATATAATTTTAGATAATGAATAAATTAAAGGAGCTAGAATAATTAAGTGAAGTAAAATAATCAACAAAGTAACCGTGGTAGACAATTCTGGAAATAATACCCATAAAGATATAAAAAGGGCTATAAACAAAGCTACTCCAATAGCATATGAAACATACATGGCACCAAAATAAAATCCGGTTTCTTTTTGAAATACTCCTCCACATTCAGAGCATTTTTCTTTTACTTTTCCTGAATTTTTAAATGAATAGGGAGAAGAACAAAAAAACTTACCTTCATGACAATGTGGGCAAGTAAACGTAATAATACTATACAGTTTACTGTGTTTATTAATCATAACTATACTATGTTACTATATAAAATTACATCAAACTTAACAATGCTTTAGTAATATCCGAATATTTTAATGGCATAATTTGATGAATTTTGGTATTATCTGCATAAACCCCATTCACCAATAAGGCCGATTTTTCCCCTAAAATTAATTTAAGTAATATAATAGGTACAGATGGTAGGATAATTTTTTTATGAAGCACTTGCGCCAATGTATTGTTAAACTCATGATTAGTACAATTTGATGCAATAGCATTAATAGGACCTTGTATGTAGTTATTATTTATACTATTTATATAAAACTGCACTAAATCATCTATATGAATCCAAGGTATTGATTGATTTCCATGCCCAATATCAGAGAGTAAGTAATTTTTAGCCAACTTTTTTAAAATTGGGAGCATCCCCCCTTTTGAACTTAAAACTACCCCTGTTCTAACCATAACGGTACGGGAAACTTTTGAGTTAAATTTTATGGCAGCTTCTTCCCATAACTTACAAACCTTGCTTAAAAAATTTTCGCCTGCTTGTTGTTTTTCATCATATGGATTTTGGGGAGAATTATTTTCGGGATAATAGTTAATTCCAGATGCCGAAATAAGTATCTCGGGAAAGAGTGAATTTTCTTCACATTTTTTAAATAATAAATCTAAGGATTTTATTCGGCTATCTATAATTTCTTTACGAACTTTTTTAGTCCATCTTCCTTCTGAAATGTTTTTTCCGGCTAAGTGAATAATGGCCAGGTTATTTTCAAGCGAACTTATATCTAAATCCCCTGTTTTCCAATTCCAGTAAAAGTATTTTATACCATCACACCTACTTTTACTTTGTGTAAGAATTTTAACTACCCAACCTTGCGCTTCCAACTCAAGTGTTAGAGCATTTCCTATTAAACCGGTTCCACCGGTAATTAATATATGCTTATTTTTCATTAGAAATTTTTGGATTGTTTTTATGCCTTAACTGGTCTCTATCTGTTTTTTTAGCTAAATTTTTTTCCATGGCTTTGGTTAAATTTATACCCGTTTGATTAGCAATACAGGTTAATACAAACAATACATCAGCCAACTCATCTTCTAGTAAAACCTCGGTATTTTCTCCGTCTTTAAAACTTTGCTCACCATATTTTCTCGAAATAACTCGAGCTAGTTCACCTACTTCTTCCATTAATATTAACCCGTTTGTTTTAATATCGAAATAACGAACACCATATGTTTTTATCCATTCGTCAATTTTATTTTGCAGTGTATTGATAGTCATAATATATAAACCAAGCTATAAAAGTATTGTTTTTCAAAATTATACTTTCATTTTGTGTAGGTATAATTAATTGATATCTTTATAGCTAATTGTTCATATTATGGATTTAAACAACCAGTCATTTAAGTCATTAACCAATGTTATTTCTACAAAAGCTGTAATGAAACAAGAGGTATACCGAAATACCAAAAAGGTTTTTAATGAGTTAGTACATGTAGTTTCAGAAACCATAGCTGATTTAAAAAAATCTCTTCCAAATATTGATGATTCGATTCCTATTAATTATCGACTACGCAATGAATTTGAAATTGAAATTGTATTGGCAGGTGATGTAATCATTTTTCATATGCATACCAATGTATTTCAGTTTGATAAAGAACATACTCTTTGGAAGGGACATTACCTGCAAGAAGATGATTTTAGATCATATTGTGGAATAATATATGTGTATAATTTCCTGAAAGACTCATTTATTTACGACCGAAAAGACGATATTGGGTATTTAATAGCAAGAATATTTATCAATAAGGAATTGCACTATATGGTTGATGGTAAAAGACAAATGGGGTTTTTGTACAATAATTTTGAAAATTCTATTATTAGTAAAGAAGAGTTGCGGAAAATTTTAGAGTCAATATTACTTTATTCATTAGATTTTGATTTATTTATTCCTCGGTACGATGATTTAAAAGAAATCACCTTACATCAAATGGAGGAAATATCTAGAAACTTACCGTTAAGAACCGGAAAAAGGTTAGGATTTAAATTTCAGGCCGATTCTGACGATATAAACGGATAATTTTTATATGAACCCTTGGCATGATATTAATACAGGCATAGAAGCCCCCGAAATAGTTAATGCAATAATTGAAATTCCCAAAGGCAGTAAGGGGAAGTACGAAATTCATAAAGAGTACGGACTCATTAAGTTAGATAGGGTATTATATTCTTCGGTTCACTACCCGGCTAATTATGGATTTATTCCTAAAACATTATGTGGAGATAAAGACCCTTTAGATATTTTAGTCATTACATCTATTGAATTGCCCATTTTATGTTTGGTAGAGGCTCGTGTAATTGGCGTTATGAGAATGACAGATCAAGGAGAGTCGGACGATAAAATTATTGCAGTTGCCCATAAAGATGTTAGCATGAGTCATATTCAAGATTTAGCTGACTTACCTCCGCATTCTATGCGTGAAATAAAAAGATTTTTTGAAGATTATAAGATATTAGAGAACAAAAAAGTTTTGGTTGAACCTATTTTAAATAAACAAGAAGCGCTTAAAATTGTAGAAGAAAGTATGCTTATGTATAAAAAAATATTTGGTCAATAAATAAAAAACATATCGCACTATCCATACTTTATAAGTATAAAATGTTCTAATTTTATACTTAAATTTTAGTTTTATCCTACATAAACTTATACTATTTATAATATTATTTTTAGCCTTTTTGCTGGGCATAAAAAGCTTAGAGGAATTAGATATTTGGATATTTTTAAAAACCGGGGAATGGATTTCGAATACCCGAACAATCCCAACCAAAGATATTTTTTCATATACGTTAAATAACGCATCCTGGACTCATATTAAGTGGGGGTATAGTTACATGGCTTATACCACTCAAAATATGTTTGGTGGGGCAGAAGGTGTTATGATATTACAATCTGTATGTAATATCATGATAGCATTTTTAATATACAGAATATTTTCTGTGTTAAATCCTAATAAAAAAACATTTAGTCCAGTTGTCATTTTTTTGTTTTACTTGCTATTATGGGCAGGCACAGAACACAGAATGAATGGGAGACCTGAAATATTTTCGCATTTATTTACTACATTATTAGGCTATATATTTTTGGCATCTGAAAAAAATAAAAAGTACATATGGCTTTGTATCCCATTATTTTTTATTTGGAGTAATATACACGATGCGTACACCTTAGGGATATTAATGATGTTGTGTTACCTATTGGTGAAGTTAATAATTCAAATACGTTTAAAAAATATTTCTTACCACTTGTTTTTATTAGGTTTTCTCACGATTGGTGTTACCATTTTTAATCCTTTAGGAATTTTGTCCCTTCAATATGCGTACAATATTTTTACTCAGTTGCAAACCAATGTGTATACCCCTGAGTTATTTTCATGCTTTTATCCTGAATATTGGCAAACATTTTCAACGTATATTTTTATAAGCTATTCCTTACTGTATATTTACGCCTTACGAACGTTAAAAAATCATATACCAACATGGCATATGCTGATTTCTGTCTTATTATTTGTTATTGGACTAAATGCTTATAGAAATATAGTATTTTTTATGTATTGGGCTACCCCCATTTTTATATATTTATTTCATGTAAAAACTTCCGGTTTCATTTTTATACATAAGGTTCGTCAATACGTTATATTTTTAATATTATCATTGTTGTTATATATATCCGTTACTAATAACTATTGGTATCAAATTATACATAGTAAACACCGATTTGGGTTATATTATGACGAGTTAAAACATCCGGTTAAGGCGGCAGAGTTTTTATCTCAACATCATGAGGGCAATGTGTTTTCCGATTATCTATCTTCTTCCTATCTGCTTTGGAAATTATATCCTAATTTTTCTACGTATATCGATTTACGAGATTTAGATGTTTTTACTCCAGAGTTTTTTAAAGAATATTATTCATTATTAATACAACCAACACACAATTTCAAAAAAACACTTCAAAAGTATCATATTAACAAAGTTGCTTTGTATTTAAAAACCAGTAAAGTACTTCATGAATATATGTACCACCTACCAGGTTGGAAGCTAACATATTTAGACCACAATATGGCGATATATAAAGAAAATTCGACCGATGAGCTTTTTTATCAAAACTCCGTTATTTTAAATAAAATAAGCTCAAAACGTTCAAATACAATTAATAAAATGGTATATCCATTTTATTTAAACAAGGCCGATACAATTCAATTGACGTATACCTATGCAAAATATTACGAAATGGTTGGAGAACCTTTAAATGCTTTAAAAATATTAGAATCAAAGAGTGATATAAAGTCCCAAAATATATCAGAATTGCTTTTATATGGTAAATTGTTAACACAGTTAAGCAGTAAAGAGAATAATTACCTCACAAAAGCAATTTATATATACAAACAAGTTATACAAATTGATTCGAATAATTTTTTGGCATTAAAAGGAATTACATGGGCATATTACCTGCAAAATAACTATAAGGAGGCTTTAAATTATGCCAGTAAAGCATTTAAAATAAATCCAACGGATTCAGAGTTAAACGTTTTAATGAAAAATATTCCATCTTATGCTCGTTGATATTTTAATAAACAGTTCCGAAACCCTACAGGTTGATTTAAATAAACCCTTAGATATCTCTGTGCCAATACAACCCGGTATGACCAAGGCCTGGCACGTAGAAGATGTTGTGCATAAACCAGTAACACAAGGAAATTTTATTGGCAGTATTGATAAAGGGAGTTCAGTAAATTTTAATTATATCCAGATTACCCCACATGGGCATGGCACCCACACCGAATGTGTAGGGCATATTACTAGCGAAAAATACTATATTCATGAATGTTTAAAAGTATTTCATTTTATAGCCCTGGTTATTAGTATAAATCCCCGAAAAATTGACAATGGAGATTATATTATTGATGAAGATATATTGAGAAAAGCATTGCAAGACATACATTTTTCCTACGAAGCTTTAGTCATTAGAACTTTACCAAACACATCCGATAAATTATGTCATAATTATACCGGAACAAATCCTCCTTATTTTACCCCTGAAGCAATTCATTATATAAACTCACAAGGCGTTAAACATTTGCTCACCGACTTACCCTCAGTAGATAAAGAGGCCGATGGAGGAAAGCTTTTAGCACATAAAATGTTTTGGTTCGATCAAGGAAAAATACTTAGCGAAAAAACCATAACGGAAATGATTTATGTTTCAAATCATATACACGATGGATTGTATCTTTTAAATTTAGGAATAATATCCTTACAAAGTGATGCTAGTCCAAGTAAACCACTTTTGTACAAAATAATGTTAAAATAAATCATGTTTTATTAAATACTTGTTAGAATATTATTTTTTATATTAATTTTGTACTTCATAATTCAATATACTTTACGATGGCATTAAAAATTGATAAAATTGATTTAAGAATTTTAAAAATTCTACAAGAAGACGGAAGAATTACAAATTTGGAACTTTCAAATAAAATTGGCCTTTCACCGGCTCCAACCTTAGAGAGGGTTCGTAAATTAGAAAAAAATAAATTTATCAATAGCTATCATGCCATTGTTAATGAAAAAACATTGGGTATTGGAATTCAAGCTTTTATTCAAGTGTCATTAACACGCCAGTTGGATAATGCCATAGCGAGTTTTCAAGATAAAATCTCTAAAATTGATGAAGTAACGGAATGCTATCAAGTAACCGGTTCATTTGATTATCAATTGAAAGTAATGGTTAAAGATATAGAAGGATTGGATAAGCTTATTACCGATAAATTAGGGAAAATTGAAGAAATTCGTCAAATGCAGTCTTACGTAATACTTTCAACGGTTAAATCATCGAAAGTTGTACCGTTTGAGTATAATTAATAGAGGTTTTTACCTCATTTATTTACTGCTTTTTAACCCAACCTCATGAAATACCAAAGGCAGTAAATAACTTGCTTCTGCTATTTTATATATATGATTTTTACCCACTAGTAGTATTGTTATCGGAGATTCTTGCTTTGTTTCATATTCTACCATAACCTGTCTACAACTGCCACAAGGTGTTACTGGATTAATAACTTCAAAATTAAGCGAATAAGCCGCAATGGCAATGGTATTAATTTTTTGATTGGGATATTGAGACGATGCCCAAAATAGAGCTACTCGCTCAGCGCATAGTCCCGAAGGATATGCTATATTTTCTTGATTATTACCTGTAATAATAGTTTGATCATCTAACATAACCGCTGATCCTACATGAAATTTGGAATACGGAGCATATGCATTACGCGAAGATTCCATGGCTTTTGAAACCAATAATTTTTCTAAGTCTGTTAAACCAACATATCCCTGTATCTTTTCATATGTAAAAACAATTTTCTCCAAACTCATAAAGCAGGTGTTATTTTATCAACGGGTACAAATTATATAATCTTCAATAATTTTTTTTAAAAAAGTAGCATGATCATTTTTTTTTTTTTTTTTTTGCAGTTTTACACAAATTTTATCTACTAAGTTTTGTAATGCCTTAATGTGTACAGAATTTTTGTATAATGAATAACGATCTAGTGTTTCTTTAATTAATAATACCTCTTGCTCTTTTAATTTAACAACCTCCGGATATTCAATAATATATTCCTTTTTCTCATGTATTTTTAAAATATCGTCTAATTGGAAACTTTTGTTTGGTTTAAGTTTTATAACCACAGTATTTGAAATCATATCACCTAATCGTTGATTTTTATTGGTAGATCCAATTAATATAATCGCCAAAGAGCCGGATGTTAAAATAATATCTATTAACCTGAAAAACCATCGTATTAGTAAATCCTTTATCTCTAGTTCTTTACCATCTAAACGCATAATTTTAATGCCCATAATTTTTTTTCCAATAGTTTGGCCTTTTAGTAAAACTTCAGAAATAAAGGAATAAAAAATTACGGGAGTTACCCACATTATGTAAAAAAAGAAAGAAACTTCGTTATTGCTTGAAATAATTCCTATTAAAAAAAATATAAATACTACATATAAAACACTAACAAGAATTATATAATCTACCATAAAGGCCAATATTCGGTCAAATAAGGTAGCTAATTCATATTGGATGGGAATATTTTGTGGGGTAGTAATTTCAATATTCGCCATACCTAGTGGTTGTTTTAAGGCATATCGACCTGGCTAACAATTGTTTTTTCGATTTCAATTTGTTTAACCGTGTATTGATTTTCGTTTAATTTTTCAATTTCTGATACTAAGGCTTTTTCGTTTATGATAGAATCGTCATATATTACTTCTGCCATTTTATCTTCAAAATTAACGGTGCAACTTTTAACCCCTTTAAGTTCTGATAATGTTTTTTGTATTTTATTGGCACAATTTACCTCACAACTCATCCCATCAATTTCTAAAGTAGCTATGTTTTTTTCTTCTCCTTCTTTAACAATAATTTCGCGAATTTTTGTTTCAATTTCTCTTTCAGCCTTTTGTTGAGGTTGATTATTACATGAATATGCGCTTAATAATAATACAAATCCTAAAACACTATTTTTCATATTATATCTTTACATCAAAAATAACAATATTAATGTAAATTTGTGCACATGCAACAACAACCATCTCACGAAATGTCATTTTTAGAGCATTTAGAAGTGCTTCGATGGCACATTATTCGCAGTGTTATTGCAATTGTTATTTGTGGGACATGGGCTTTTTTTAACAAAGAATTAATTTTTGATGGAATTATTTTTGCTCCCAAAAAAGCAGATTTTATTACTTACACGCTATTGTGTAAACTATCGTATATTTTACACACATGGTTTCCCTCTCTAATAGAAAACGACACACTTTGCATAGGGCAAGACTTTCCTAAGCTACAAGACTTAGAAATGACCGGATCGTTTATGATACATCTTATGATATCGGTAGTTTCCGGGCTTATTATTTCTTTCCCATATGTTATTTGGGAGTTGTGGAGGTTTATTAAACCGGCTTTAAGTGACTCGGAAAAAAAATATTCATTTGGTTTTATCTTTTTTACTTCTTTATTATTTATCACCGGGGTTCTTTTTTCTTATTATTTAATTGCACCGCTTTCTATTAACTTTTTTTTAACCTACTCTATTAGTGATGAAGTAATAAAGATTCCTCAATTAAGCTCATACATAAGTATTTTAGTTACTTTAACTTTAGCTTGTGGTTTAACCTTTGAGTTGCCTTTACTTATGTATTTATTAGGTAAATTGGGAGTGATTTCTTCCAATTTTTTAAAAAAATATCGAAAACATGCCTTTATTATTTGCCTTATTTTGGCAGCTATTATTACCCCACCCGATGTATTTAGTCAAATACTGGTAACAGCTCCGTTAATGGTACTTTATGAAATTAGTATATTCATAGTAAGAGCCATAGAATTAAAAGAAAAAAAGCATGCGTAAAATCATTTTTATAGCATGTGTATTTTTTATACAAACCTTAGTATTTGCATCTTTTAAAACTCAAATTGATTCCTTAACTAATTTAGCAGAATCTATAACATTTGAAGATCCCGATAAGGCAATAACATACTATGAGAAAGCTCTTGAACTAAGTACTTTAGATAAAGATACCAATACAATGTTATTAATTACATTAAATAAAATTGGTGTACAATTTACACATGGTTACTCCGAAGATATACAGCAAAAACTTTTATCTATTAAACCACTTATTGAACAACAAAATACTAAAAAATTATGGATGGAATATTATTTTCAACTCACACAACTTTATACCTATAAAGCCGAGTTTGATAGCTCTATAGCGTATGCGATTAAAGCATTAAATTTTGCAAAAGAACTAAAAGACAGCTCCAATATTTCCTACGGGTATTCAAAAATTGCTGGAAACTACACCGGTATAGATGAGTATAAAAAGTCTAGGTATTATCATAAAAAAGCACTCGAAATTTCTGAAAAAATAAACAATCAAGAAGCCATTTTTTTTGGGTTATTTAATATAGGGATAACGCATATAAACGAAAATAACTACGATAGTTGCGAATGGTATTTAAACAAAAGCTTAGAGGTATATGAAAAAAATCATTTGTATATTCCATATCCTTATTATTATATAAAATCTATAAAGCTAGATATATACTTAAAAAACAAAGAATATAATAAATTTAAAAAAGAGGTTGTAGATGTACAAAAATTTTATGATGATAATCCTTCTTTTAAAAATTCAGGTTCATATGTAAATTTTTTAGGGTTGAATGGAGATTATAATCATATCATAAATAATCATAGTCAAGCTCTACACTATTATAAAGAATGCTTGAGTTACTCGGATTCTAATGTATATAAGGATTTAAAAATTCAATATCAAGAGTACATAATTCGTGAAAAATTAGAGTTACAAGGTTTAGCCTCATTATACGAAGAGTTGAAGATGTTGCTTAAAGATAAAGAATCTCTATATAATGCTGAGAAAATTGAACGAATAGAGGAGTTAGAGAAAAAATATGAAACAGCTGAAAAAGATAAAAAAATTGTGATTTTAGAAAATGAAAAACAAAAAAGAGCTCTTAAAAATAAACAAAATCTTATAATATTATGGACAAGTATCACAATATTGATTTTGGTAATATTGTTAATTAGTATTTCGGTCGCAAATTATCGTAAAAAAGTATCGGTAAAAATTCAACATTTACGAAGACAGGCCTTACAAGCACAAATAAATCCTCATTTCTTTTTTAATGCTTTAAACACCATTAATGGGTATATTGCTGTAAATAAAACGGATGAAGCTCGATATTTTTTATCCAAATTTGCTAAGCTTATGCGTTTAACTTTAGAAAATTCGCTTGAAGAAAACGATATTCGAGTACAACAAGAAGTTGAGTTTATCACATATTATTTGGAAATTGAAAAAATGAGGCATGAGAATTTTGAATACACCATTCATGTTGACGATGATATAAAAAACTCCAAAATCCCGGTAATGTTGCTACAGCCATTTATTGAAAATTCAATAAAACATGGTTTTAACGATATTTCATATCATGGTAAAATTAACATAAACATTGTTAAAAATTCTCCAAAAATTATTAAGGTAAGCATACAAGATAATGGTAAAGGCTTTAATCAACATGCACAACAAAAATCTCAACATTATTCGGTTGCTTTAGAAATATTAAGAAGGAGGTTAAAGCTTATGAATAAAAATATTGATACCTTAGAAATGCAATCAAAAGAAAATGAAGGAGTATTAGTCACATTTACGTTGCCTTATGTTGAGTAATTTAGTATATTTTCACTATAAATCATGATATCATGAAAAAACTATTTGGTGTATTCGTATGTATAATTTTTATATCTCAAAATATTATTCATGCACAATCCATTGGATTTTGGAACGACAATAACCATTCGATGTTATTTGGCAAGTACCAACAACCAAGCCCTAACACATTATTAACTCTAGATACCAATGGAATTTTGTATTTTAATTCAAATAAAGGAGGCGTTATTGTACCTAAATTACCCGAGTTAAATATCCTTGCATTGGCAAATCCAATGCAAGGTCAATTAATGTATGCTTCAGACAAAAATATTTTTTACTATTTTAACGGAATTAACTGGAAATCAATTTTAAATAATGATAGTTTGGGGTTATGGGAAAAAACTATTTCGTCCATGTATCCCAAAAGTTTAACTGTTAATGTTGGTATAGGTACAAATATACCGGCTCAAAAACTTCATGTTCAAGGCAACGCCAGAATAACCAATATGCCTACAGTAAACTCCGGAAATGCTATCATGTTAAGCGACATATCGGGAAATCTTAATAAAATATCCGGGATTTCAGTCGGAGAATTTTTAAAATGGAATGGATCTGAGTGGCAGTTGGAAAAAGAAAGTCAAGCACTCTCGGTTACTTCAAATGTTTTATCGTTGAGTGGTTCTTCTAACCAAATTACTTTTTCGGGGGGCTCAGGTATAGCTATAAGTACTGCGGGAAATGACATAAATATTTCGAATACTAATATATTGCCAACAGCAACGCTTTATCAAACTCTTTACTATAGTGGTAGTAGCTGGGTGGCAAATAGTAATTTATTAAGTGATGGTTCAAATGTGGGCATTGGCACCAATAATTTACATGAAAGATTGGTTTTAAATGGAGTATTGAGTCTTCAAGAAATACCTTCCCCTGCTTCTTTTATTCAACATAACGGATTTGGAAAAATCTATATTAAGTCATCCGATTCAAAGTTATATTACCAAAACGATAGCGGTAATGAATTTGTGCTTAATGGTAGTGGAGCTACTTATATACAAGATAGTGATGCCAATACCAAGGTACAAACCGAAAAATTTGCTAATGAAGATAAAATTCGCTTTGATTTAGGAGGAACGGAACATTTTGTGATGAGTAAAAATTCTAATGGGATATTAAATTTATTAATACACAATAATAAATTTAATACTTACATGGGGGAAGATGCAGGAAAAAATACTTCCTCCGGAGAACAAAATATTGGAATTGGATATAAAGCACTTCAAGGTTTTGTAACAGGTACAAACAATATAGCTATTGGGCAGTATGCTTTAGGAGTAAACACAGCAGGCTCAAACAACATTGCCTTGGGATTAAATACACTTGCTTCAATTCAAACTGGTATCCGCAACGTTGCCATGGGTAATAACGCACTGCTAAATGCAGTGAGTAGCAATAATATTGCTTTAGGCTTTCAAGCAGGTGAAAACTTAACAACAGGAAATAAAAATATTATTATAGGATATAACGTAGCTTTTGCTTCTGCAACGGAAAGCAATCAACTGAATATAGGGAATATTATTTATGGAAAAAATATTAATGGGCAATTGAATACAGAGTCAACAGGAAATATTGGAATAGGAAAACAGAATCCAGTTAATAAACTGGATGTAAATGGAGCTGTGGGCAGAAAAGGTTTTTTGCAGGTTGGTTTTTTATATTCTGGACCAATAACATCTATCATAAATTTAGCTTTTGATACCGCATCAGCAAATGGAGATTTTTTTGATACTAACGTGTATGGATATACTTCAAATCAAATCACATTTAAACAAAAAGGTAAATATAAAATTTCTTATAAAATTGTTTTTTATGACCTATCTAACTGTGGTGCATACAGCTCATTTGAAGTGTCATTAAATAGCACACTTATGTTAAAAGAAAAACATAAGTTAATTGGAAATACAGCCTTAGGTGGGAGTAATGTTATCCCAAGAAATCATTGCATGGTTGAAAGTATTGTTTCAGTTGAGGCTAACGAAACATTTATTCTTTCTGCAGAGAGAATAGGGGGCAGTTGTGGTAATATTAGAGTTGACGGACTAAAATCTAACCTAATCATCGAAAAAATTGAATAATATGCCAAAATTTTCATATATTTTTTTTATACTTTTTTCGGTTAACGTATGTTCACAAACTTCATTACAGCAAAAGGCATTACAGTATATTGAGCAAAGTAATAAAAATTTTTATGTAGCCTTTTTAGGGGAATATTATGTGAACGATTCGGCCTTGTTGTTTTTTTGGCCTTGTATTATCGATAGTCAACTTACCGATGAAACGGTTAAAGCGCTCATATTTGAAAAAGACAATCATGAATGGGAAATCACCGGGTTAATTGATCCTGCCCAAGCGTACCCTTCGGATATTATACAATGGGATAATCAGTTTTTGATACCAAGCACTAAAAACACACTCAATATTCCATTACTATCTTTAGAAGATAGTTTATCTAAGATTTTTAGAGCAATGGAACATAGTTTACAACAAGCCAATTTTAATTCATTTACTCAACTCGTGAGTAAAACATCCCATTATTTTGATGCTTCTATTGTATACTATCAATCTATTTTTACCGATTTAATTTTTAAGGGAGTAGACGAAATTATGTTTGAAATATTAAAAAAGAACGATGATACCCCCCAGGGAATTTTAACTTTTAGAACTAGTAACCATATTTTTAGATATAATACAACCTTATCAAAAAATAATCAGGGGTATTTTATCAAAAAAATGATACTTATTGAGTAGTCAATCCATTAACTTTGCAAAAACAAATATGTTGAATTCAAAAGAAATCATTATTGGATCCAGGGGAAGTGATTTGGCATTATGGCAAGCTCGATATGTTCAAAAACAACTTAAAGAGGTGTGTCATATAAACAGCACCATAAAAATCATTAAAACTAAGGGAGATCAAATACAACATTTAAGTTTTGATAAAATTGAGGGTAAGGGTTTTTTTACTAAAGAAATTGAAGAGGCATTATTATGTAAGGAAATAGATTTAGCCGTACATTCATTTAAAGATTTAGAAACTACCCAACCCAAAGGTTTATGTATTGCTGCTGTAAGTAAACGAGAAGACCCATCGGATATTTTGTTGATCAACAAAGGCAGTATTGATAAAACTTTATATTGGAATATCAAACAGAATGCTGCGCTAGGTACTTCCTCTTCCAGGCGTAAATCTCAAATACTAATGTTTCGCCCCGATATTGAATTAAAAGATATTCGAGGCAATGTGCCCACGCGAATTGAAAAATTAAGACAAGGCCTATACGATGCCATTCTTTTGGCTAAAGCAGGTTTAGATAGGTTAAATTTAGATGTTCATGACTTAGAGGTGGTTCCTTTGTCGCCAAGTGAATTTATTCCTGCGCCTGCTCAAGGGGTATTAGCCCTTCAAATTAGAGAAGAAGATGTTGAATTACTAGGGGTTCTTGATAAGATAAATAATCCTATTTCTCACAAAAGCTCATCCATAGAAAGGGGATTATTAAAGCAATTTGGAGGAGGGTGTCAGGTGCCTTTGGGTATTTTTGCTGAAGAAATTGTGTCGAATAAATTCAACATTCGTATTTCTAAAGCTAAAACCGCCTATGACATTCCTTTACAAACCGAGTTTATAATAGATGCAAATGATTTTTCAGCTGAAAATATCGTATGTTCTTTTAACCAAATTGTTCCAAAAAATGTTTTTATCAGTAAAAATGTAACGGGAACTGTGTTTGAACATATGCTTACTAAATATGGTTTTAAGGTATACGGAGAGTCGTTAATAGAAACAATTGCATTAAACACTGATAAATTACCGCAGGCAAATTGGATTTTTTTCTCCAGCAAAAATGCTGTAAAGTACTATTTAGATAAATTTTTTATTGAAAACGCTTGCAAAATAGGCGCAGTAGGTTCGGCAACTGCTCAATATCTTCACCAAAAAGGATACTCTACACATTTTATTGGGGATGATGAAAATACTGAAATTGATGCCCAAAAATTTAGTAGTTTAATCAAAGAATTTGATAAAGTATTATTTCCATGTTCTGATAAAAGTATTCGCACTTTTCAAAAAGCATTAAAGCATGAGCAAGTTATAGATTTTCCTGTATATCAAGTACAATATAAAAAATCAGCTAATGTATTAGATAATTCCCATTTGTACATTTTTACAAGCCCTTCAAACGTTCACTCATTTTTTAATGCAGGAAATACGATTTCCGATAATGCAAAAATTATAGCCATAGGAAAAAAAACTATGGAAGTATTAGAAGAAACATATTTATGTAAACATGTAATTTGTTCCCCTAAGCATACTCTACTTTCAATGGCTAGAGAAGTAGTATATCAAACCATGCTAATGAGTTAAATAAAAGTTTTTTGCAAAATTATTTTTTGCTAGTAATACTTGCTTTTAAAAATTCGCGGTTCATTCGGGCAATGTTTTCCAGAGAAATCCCTTTTGGACATTCTACAGCACAAGCACCTGTGTTGGTACAGTTTCCAAACCCCTCTTTATCTATTTGGTTTACCATATTTAAAACCCTTTCTTCTGCTTCAACTCTACCTTGAGGCAATAAAGAAAACTGAGAAACTTTTGCCGATACAAATAGCATAGCGGAAGCATTTTTACAAGTTGCCACACATGCACCACAACCAATGCATGTAGCCGCATCAAATGAAGCATCTGCATCTTCTTTAGGAACAGGGATAGCATTAGCATCTAATGGTTTTCCTGAAGTATTTACAGAAACATATCCCCCAGCCTGAATTACACGGTCAAATGAACTCCTGTCAACCACTAAATCTTTTATTACAGGAAAGGCTTTAGCTCTAAATGGTTCAACATAAATGGTGTCTCCATCTTTAAACGAACGCATATGTAATTGACAAGTAGTAACACCGGTTTGAGGACCATGAGCCCTGCCATTTATAAACATGCTACACATTCCACAAATCCCTTCTCTACAATCGTGATCAAAAGCAACTGGATCTTTATCGTCTTTTATAAGTTTTTCGTTTAAAACATCCATCATTTCTAAAAAAGACATATCAGGGGAAATATTATCAATAGAATATGTTTCAAGTTTTCCCTTGTCTTTAGCATTTTGTTGTCTCCAAACTTTAAGTGTTAGATTCATGGCAAACTATTATTTTATTTATAACTTCTGGATGATACTTTAATATTTTCGAACATTAACTCTTCTTTATGAAGAACTGATTTTGAAGGGTCTCCGGTATACTCCCAAGCAGCCACGTACGAATAGTTTTGATCGTCACGCAAAGCTTCTCCATCTTCGGTTTGATACTCCTCTCTAAAATGTCCACCACACGACTCATTTCTGTTTAGCGCATCTACACACATTAACTCTCCTAGTTCTAAAAAGTCGGCTACTCTTCCGGCTTTGTCTAACTCTGGATTATAGCCAGAGTCACTACCGGGTATTCTAACATTTTTATAAAAATCTTCTCGTATTTGTCTGATATCTGAAATGGCTTCTTTAAGTCCTTTTTCATTTCTTGCCATTCCACATTTATTCCACATAACCTTTCCTAATGCTTTATGAAAATGATCCACGGTTTCTTTTCCGTTATTTTTCAATAGTTTGTTTATTTGATCTTTCACATTTTTTTCAGCTTCTAAAAATTCAGGTTGATCTGTATTTATTTTTCCGGTTCTTATATCCTCTGCCAAATAATCTCCAATAGTATAAGGCAACACAAAATAACCATCGGCTAAGCCTTGCATTAAGGCAGATGCCCCTAATCTATTAGCTCCATGGTCGGAGAAATTAGCCTCACCACAAGCATATAATCCAGGGATAGAGGTCATTAAATTATAGTCAACCCAAATACCTCCCATAGTGTAGTGAACGGCCGGATAAATCATCATTGGGGTTTCGTAAGGATTTTCAGCCACAATTTGTTTATACATATCAAACAAATTACCATACTTTGATTCTACCACCTTTTTACCTAACGTTTCAATTTGTTCTTGGCTAGGATTTTTAATTCCTTTAATGTTGGCTTCTGTTTTACCATATCTAACTATAGCCGAATAATAATCTAAATACACAGCTTCACCGGTAGCATTAACACCATATCCATCATCACAGCGCTCTTTAGCAGCTCTAGAAGCAACATCTCTGGGAACTAGATTTCCGAACGCAGGGTATCTTCTTTCTAAATAATAATCTCGATCTTCTTCTTTAATTTGATAAGGTTTTAATTTCCCTGAGCGAATAGCCTCAACGTCTTCTTTCTTTTTAGGAACCCATATTCTTCCGTCATTTCTTAATGATTCAGACATTAACGTTAATTTTGATTGATGTTCTCCCGAAACAGGAATACATGTAGGATGTATTTGAGTAAAACATGGGTTTGCAAACGGAGCTCCTTTTTTATGCGCTTTCCAAATCGCAGAAACATTAGATCCCATAGCATTGGTTGACAGAAAAAACACATTTCCATACCCCCCTGAGCATAATACTACTGCATGTGCTCCATGTTTTTCAATTTCACCTGTAACTAAATTTCGAGCAATAATTCCTCTACATTTTCCATCAATAATTACTACATCAAGCATTTCATGGCGATTGTACATTTGTACTTTGCCTTTTGAAATTTGTTTAGATAAGGCAGAATATGCTCCTAATAGTAATTGCTGGCCAGTTTGACCTTTTGCGTAGAATGTTCTTGAAACCTGAGTACCTCCAAATGATCTATTATCTAATAAACCCCCATAATCTCTGGCAAATGGAACTCCTTGAGCAACACATTGATCAATAATATTTGCTGATACTTCGGCTAATCTGTAAACATTAGCTTCTCTAGCTCTATAATCCCCCCCTTTTATAGTGTCATAAAATAATCTGTATACTGAATCACCGTCATTTTGGTAATTTTTTGCTGCATTAATACCACCTTGTGCAGCAATAGAATGCGCCCTGCGAGGAGAATCTTGAAAGCAAAAGGCTTTTACATTATAACCAAGTTCAGATAATGTAGCTGCGGCAGAGCTTCCTGCTAAACCTGTACCAACAACAATTACATCAATTTGACGTTTGTTGGCAGGGTTAACTAATTTAATGGTATTTTTATGGTTTGTCCATTTTTCGTGGATTGAACCTTTGGGGATTTTAGCATCAAGTTTTACCATAAAATGTTAATTAAGCGATAAAATGCAAATAAAGTGGAATAATAGCGAACAGCATAGGAACAATAATACAAAATAACATTCCTGCTGTTTTTATTAGTTTGTTATATTTTGAATGATTTATTCCTAAAGATTGGAATGCACTTGAAAACCCATGAGATAAATGAAAACCTAATGGGATCATGCATAATACATAAAAAAACACATACCAAACATTTTCAAAAGCCTCTTTTACCTCTAGGTAAAGATTTTTCACCATGGTTCCATCTTTTAATCTATAATCTTCTTTTAATTCAAAGTGCATTTCTCTCCAAAAGTCACTCATGTGCACTACTATAAAAATTAATATTAACGTACCAAGTACTCCCATATATCTTGAAGTCCATACACTATTGGCACTTGCTTTTACGTATTGGTATGCCATTGACTTAGGTCTTGCTTTGTTATTTTGAATAGTTAAAATAATACCATCTATAGCATGAAAAATAATACTTAAATATGTAATATATGAAAGTATTTTTACTGCAGGATTGGTTGTCATAAACAATGCATAAGCATTAAACTGTTCTTGTGCAGTAATTGGATCTAATAATAATTGTAGATTTCCTGCCAAATGTCCAACTAAGAATAAACACAGAAATAAGCCGGTTAAGGCCATCCAATATTTCTTTGCTAATGAAGATTTTAATATTGCAGATTTTGACATATCCTTAAATTATATTTCGAACAAATGTAACGTTAAAAAGTTTTTTACCCAAAGTACTTGTTTAAAATTTAACGCTTGGTATGTATCAATTTTTTAAACAACAACCTATTTACAGGTTATTATTTAAATGTTTCCATAACATTTCTTTTAATTGATGTAATCCTTTTTTATTAAAAGATGAAATAAAAACATAATCTAAGCCCTTTGGTAATTCCTTTTCCATGGCTTTTTCCAAATCATCATCTATCATATCAGATTTTGTAATCGCCAAAACTCTTTTTTTGTATAGTAATTCAGGGTTGTACAATTTTAATTCATTTAAAAGAATATCGTATTCGTGTTGTATATTTTGAGTGTCGCATGATATTAAAAATAACAATACAGAATTTCGTTCAATATGCTTCAAAAACCTGTGCCCTAATCCTTTACCAAGGTGTGCCCCTTCAATAATCCCGGGAATATCAGCCATAATAAACGATAAATCATCTTTATAAGATACTATTCCTAAATTAGGTGTTAATGTAGTAAATGGATAATCCCCAATTTCAGGTTTAGCAGCCGATAAAACAGAAAGTAATGTGGATTTTCCAGCATTTGGAAAGCCTACCAAGCCAACATCTGCTAAAACTTTTAGTTCTAGTATTTTCCACCCTTCCTCCCCTTGTTCGCCAGGTTGAGCATATGTTGGAGCTTGTTGAGTGGGTGTTTTAAAATGATCATTTCCTAAACCACCCCTGCCTCCAGGCATTAATATAAACTCTTGGTTAGGCTCTGTAATTTCGCATAATATTTCTCCTGTTTCAAAATCTTTTGCTATAGTTCCTAATGGAACTTCTACATATATGTCCTTTCCACTGCCTCCTGTTCTTCTATTCGCCTCGCCATTTTTACCATTTTCAGCATGTATATGCTTTCTGTATTTTAAATGGAGTAGAGTCCAAAGTTGAGGGTTTCCTTTTAAAATTATATGACCGCCTCTACCTCCATCACCACCATCGGGGCCTCCTTTTGCCGTAAGTTTATTTCGTAAAAAATGCATGCATCCAGCTCCCCCTTTTCCGGATCTAAAAAAAATCTTTACATAATCTACAAAGTTAGGTGCAGACAAGGGCGTTTGTTTTTAAAAGGTAAAAAAATTAATCTACTGGTTTATAAAAATTCTATGCTTCTACAGCATCTAATGCTTCGCATAATCTGTAAAAAACTTCGTCAATGGAACCAATACCATTAACCGATGTTAGCTTTCCTAAGGCATTATAATGATTTTTTACAGGTAACGTTTCATTTTTATAAATCTCTATTCTTTTAGCAATAACTTCAGGATTTGCATCGTCCGGACGATTGGAAATAATAGCTCGTTCCTTTAACCTTTTTTTAAGCTCCTCCTCCTCAACTTCCAAAGAAAGTAATATGCTTACTGAATGCCCTTGCTTTGCTAAAAATTCGTCTAAAGCATTTGCCTGTGCTGCAGTTCTAGGGAATCCATCAAAAATAAATCCCTGGGCTTGTTTATTATTGTTTACTTCATTTTCTAGCATTTGAATAGTTACTTGATCGGGAACTAATTTACCCTGATTCATGTACTCTTGCGCTAATTTTCCTAATTCGGTATTTTCCTTAATGTGTGACCTAAAAATATCTCCCGTAGAGAGGTGGATTAATTGATACTTGTCGATTAATTTTTTAGATTGCGTTCCTTTTCCGGCCCCAGGAGGTCCAAACAATATCACGTGTAACATGCGAAAATTTTTACAAAAATATAAAAAATATCCATGTCATTCTAATTATTACGAACAAGGAATAAAAGCTATATAATACTTATACATTTTTAATTTAGATTAATTATAATTTCTAGGCATTTAATTTTTGAATATCTAGAAAATATAGTTTTAATGTTTTTTCATTTGAATTATGTAATTTAATTAATATTAAACTGATTAAATACTCCTTTTTACTGATTATAGATATCTGTTATCTATACTCTTGATTTACTTCATGTTTCTATAATTTACCTTTGTAGGTAAAAGATGAATTATGAAAATTAAACTAACACTATTTATTATAAGTTTAACATTTGTTAATTATAGTTTTTCACAAGAATGGATTGATAAAATAAAAAAAGAGAAATTGAAAAAAATTTATTCAAATCCTACTATATTTTACTTAGATAGTATAGATATAAAAACAGAAGGAGAGGTTATAAAATTACTTAATAATTTTTGGACAATAAACTCCTTTGAACATAAAAAGGAAGTAAATATATTTAATAATTATGAGTTAAATAGATGTTATTTAACTACAATGACTAAAAAAACGACTGTTTATGGTGTAAATCGCAAAATATATGAGAATTTTATAGGTATTTATGTAAGACAAAACAACAAAGGAATAGAGACTGTAGAGGAGTTTCGCCTCGATCATTTTAGATACTTACCTATAGATATATTATTAGTTTTAGGGATTAAAGGGTTACATGCACAATTAATGGAAAATAAAGTACAGGGTGACAAAAATAATAATTATACAAAAAAGATAATTGAAAAAACAAAAGGCAAAACACTATATATTTCTTCAGAAGACTTAAAAGAAGGATTAGATAGTGTTGAAATTAAGAAAATATTTAAGGGTAACTTTAAAATTGTTACAGATTCAACTTTATTTACTTTAATTTCATCTACAGATAAAAATATATATTTAGCTTTAACTTCAAGACCTCTTAAGGATATGAATGAATTTAAAAAACAACAAAAAATAGATGGGATGAGTTTTGGACGTGTAAGTTATATTTTTTTCCCTTCAACTGGTGATTTAGCAGCACTAAGTTCAAATTTTGTAGCAAATCCTACAGAATATACCCTAAAAAATATTCATGGTTTTGGTAAAAAGGATTTTAAAACTTTAAATGGTATACTAAAAAAATAGTCTTATTATTTTATATTAGGATTAACAAAAGTTATTTGTAGGTAATTAATATTATATAGTAAACGATAAAATTATTATCAAATAAAATACTATTAAAGTTAACCAATCATCAAAAAATTAGTGGTGGTTTGAATGTACTTTAACCAATTCAATTTTATGGTCGTTTACTTTCAATATTTCAAACACATAATCTTTATATACAATAGTTTCACCTTCAGAGGGAATTTTTTCGCAAACATGTAGTATAAGTCCGGCTAGAGTTTCTACTCCCTCTATGATCGGGAGTTTTAGTTCATATTGTTCATTAATATAATATAGTTCAAGTCGGGCAGAAAAAATAAAGTCATTTTCGTCAAGTTTTTTTTCAATCAGTTCTTCCTGATCGTGTTCATCATCAATATCGCCTACAATTTCTTCTAATACATCTTCTACCGTAAGCATTCCGGAAGTACCTCCTAACTCATCTACCACAATGGCAACGCTTTTTTTCTTTTTAATAAACGACTCTAACACTTTATTTCCGGGCATTGTTTCTGGAATAATAAATACAGGCAAAATAATACTTCGTATATTGGAAGGATTTTTAAATAACTCCATGGAATGAACGTATCCTATAATATTATCAATAGATTCTCTGTAAATTAATATTTTTGATAATTGGGTTTCTATAACGAAGTTCAGAAGCATAATCAACTTCACAAGGA
>CAZEIM010000025.1:32088-37622 GCA_964512145.1 uncultured Flavobacteriales bacterium | reverse complement strand
CTGGCCTATTAAACAAAAATACGGCAGTAAAATTTCTTGGGCTGATTTAATGATTTTAACCGGAAATGTAGCTCTAGAAGACATGGGATTTAAAACATTTGGATTTGCCGGTGGCAGGGAAGATGTTTGGGAACCTGAAACAAATGTTTATTGGGGGTCGGAAAAAAAATGGTTAGATGACAAAAGATATTCAGCCGAAAGAAAACTTGAAAATCCACTTGCTGCAGTACAAATGGGTTTAATATATGTTAATCCAGAAGGCCCAAATGGAAACCCTGATCCTGTTGCAGCAGCTAAAGATATTCGCGAAACATTTGCCCGTATGGGAATGAATGATGAAGAAACCGTAGCGCTTATTGCAGGTGGACATACATTTGGAAAAGCACATGGAGCAGGCGATGCAAAATTAGTAGGTCCTGAGCCTGAAGCTGCAGGAATAGAAGAACAAGGTTTAGGTTGGTCCAGTAAACATGGAACCGGAAAAGGTAAAGATGCTATTACTTCAGGACTTGAGGTAACTTGGACCTCAACCCCTACTAAATGGGGACATGGTTTTTTTAAAATACTTTTTGCTCATGAATGGGAATTAACAAAAAGCCCATCGGGAGCTCACCAATGGGTGGCAAAAAATGCAGAGGCGAAAATTCCGGATGCATTTGACCCTCAAAAAAAACACCTCCCCACCATGCTTACCACAGACCTATCATTGCGATATGATCCTGAATATGAAAAAATTTCGAGAAAATTTTTAGAAAATCCGGATGCTTTTGCCGATGCTTTCGCTCGTGCTTGGTTTAAGTTAACCCACAGAGATATGGGTCCCAAAACAACGTATATAGGGCCAGAGGTTCCTAAGGAAGACTTAATATGGCAAGATCCTATTCCATCATTAAACCATCCGGTAGCAGATGCAAACGATATAACTGTTTTAAAACAAAAAATTTTGAGTTCCGGACTCACTATATCCGAAATGGTTTCTACCGCTTGGGCTTCCGCTTCAACATATAGGGGATCTGACAGAAGAGGAGGTGCTAATGGAGCACGAATACAATTGTTACCTCAACGAAACTGGAAAGCAAACAACCCGGAGCAACTTCAAAAGGTTTTAAAAACATTAGAGAAAATTCAGCAAGATTTTAACGCAAAAGCTTCGCCTAAAAAAATATCTATGGCCGATTTAATCGTATTAGCTGGTTGTGCTGGATTAGAAAAAGCTATTCAAAATGCTGGATATAAATATACCGTGCCATTTAACCCCGGAAGAATGGATGCTACACAAGAACAAACAGATATTCAGTCGATGGCTGTTTTAGAACCAATGGCCGATGGATTCAGAAATTATTCTAAAACAACATACACTCTTTCAACAGAGGAGTTATTGGTAGATAAAGCTCAACTACTTACACTCACAGCTCCTGAAATGACCGTGTTATTAGGCGGTATGCGTTCATTAAGAACCAATTATAATAATTCGGATTTAGGTGTATTAACGAATAAAAAAGATGTTTTAAGCAACGATTTTTTCGTAAACTTATTAGATATGAATACCGTATGGAAAGCTACCAACGATAGCCAAGAAGAGTTTGAAGGGCGAGACAGAAAAACAGGGGAGTTAAAATGGAAAGCTTCCCGAGCCGATTTAATATTTGGTTCGAACTCTGAATTAAGAGCATTAGCAGAAATATACGCTAGCAATGATTCTAAAGAAAAATTTGTGGTAGATTTTATTGATGCTTGGGTTAAAGTCATGAATTTAGATCGCTTTGACTTAAAAAAATAATTGAACATCTAATTTCTTTTTTAACACAACACCTCAAAAGCTCTTAAATGCTTTTGGGGTGTTTTTTTAACACATCTCTTTTATTTAAGAAATTTGTATCCACTGCAATTTTTCTTTGGTTTTTAAAACATATGCCTTCTTAAGTTTTTGATGCTCGGGAGATTCAAGTAAGGGATCTTTTTCTAATATTTGTTTTGCTTTGCTTCGAGCTAACGTAACCAAATCAGCATCTTTTCCTAAGTGGGCAATTTTTAAATCCATAATACCACTTTGCATAGTACCCATAATATCTCCGGGTCCTCGTAAATTTAAATCGGCTTCGGCAATTTCAAATCCATCGTTGGTTTTAACCATGGTTTGTAGTCGAATTTTTGCCTCTGCAGACAATTTATAGCTTGTCATTAAAAAACAATAGGATTGTTCGGCTCCTCTACCTACTCTACCCCGTAATTGGTGAAGCTGAGATAAACCAAATTTTTCAGCACTTTCAATCACCATAATATTAGCATTGGGAACGTTCACCCCAACTTCGATAACGGTAGTAGAAATTAATATATGGGTTTTTCCTTCCGAAAATTTTTGCATTTCAGCTTCTTTATCTTCGGGTTTCATTTTACCGTGCAACACTCCAATTTTATATTCGGGCAATGGAAAAGCAGCAAGAAGCGCTTCGTAGCCTTGCATTAAATTTTGATAATCTAATGTTTCTGATTCTTCAATTAAAGGAAACACAACGTACACTTGTCGACCTTTTTGAATTTCCTGTTTTAAAAATCCCCAAACTTTTAAACGATTTTTTTCGAATTGATGTACGGTTTTAACCGGTTTTCTGCCCGGAGGCAACTCATCAATTACCGAAACATCTAAATCTCCATAATACGTTAAGGCTAATGTTCTGGGGATAGGAGTAGCTGTCATTACCAATATATGAGGCGGAATAGAGTCTGATTTTTTCCAAAGTTTAGCACGTTGAGCTACTCCAAACTTATGCTGCTCATCAATAACCACAAATCCCAATTTTTTAAATACCACAGAATCTTCCAACAAAGCATGTGTGCCTATAATGATTGATATTTCCCCTTGTTGTAAGGCCAACAATATTTTTTTTCGTTCAGACGCTTTAGTAGATCCTGTTAGTATAGCATAAGGTATATGCAAAGCTTTAAAAAATGAAGAAAATGTTTCGAAATGCTGTTGAGCAAGAATTTCAGTAGGCGCCATAAGAGCCGCTTGATAGCCATTATCAAGTGCAATGAGCATAGAAAATAAAGCCACAATGGTTTTTCCACTACCTACATCGCCCTGTAATAAACGATTCATTTGAATACCATTACCCACATCTTTTCTAATCTCTTTTATTACTCGTTTTTGAGCTTGTGTTAAATCGTACGGTAATAATTCTTTATACAGTGTGTTTACATAAGTTCCTACTTCGGAAAAAACGTATCCTTTTGTTTTTATTTCGCGTAATTTTTTCGATTGCAACAACTGTAGTTGTATAAACAACAACTCTTCAAATTTTAATCGAAAGGAAGCTTTTTGCATTTCCTGAAAAGAAGTGGGAAAATGTATGCTAAATTGTGCTTGTTTTTTGGGTAATAGTTTAAGTTCATGAAGAATATAGGGAGGTAAAATCTCTTGAATATCTTCGGCTATGGTATCCCATAATTGATGTATTAATTTACTGATTCCTTTGCTGTTAAGTCCTTTTTGAGCTAACTTATCGGTACTAGAGTACACAGGTTGTAAAATTTCTTTGGATGTTTTTTCAGCACTTGTTTCTTCCATTTCTGGATGGGCAATATAAGGCTTGTTTTTAAAAAAAGATAAACGCCCAAAAATAAGCACTTGTTTTGTTTCAGATAATTGTGGTTTAATCCATTTTATTCCTTTAAACCAAATTAAATCGATAACTCCGCTTCCATCGGTAAATGATGCGGTTAATCGTTGCTTAAATTTTTCTCCCGAAACCTGTATTGAAGAAATATGTCCCCGCAATTGCACATATGTTCCTTCGGTTAATTCTTTTATTTCAGAAATTTTATGCAACTTGGTTTTATCGATATACCGATAGGGATAATATTCGAGCAAATCGCCAAACAGAAAAATTTGTAATTCCTTTTTTAGCATTTCTGCGCGCTCCGGGCCAACCCCTTTAAGATATTCTATAGGTGTATCTAAGGAATGCTTGTACACATTAAAATTTGCTTTAAATATACAAAAATTGAATAATGTTTACATTTTATTTAAAATGCCCGATTACAAATAAAAACAAACTATAAAAAAAATGGTGAGATTAAAATAAAACAAAATGCACGTAGTTTTTATAATTTAATTACGTGCATTTTTAAGTATAGTATATAGATCTAATTAATGATCGTGGTCATCATCTTCTTTTTCAAGGCGAATGTATACTTTTTTTGAAGAATGCCCTAAGGTTTCGGTGCTTTCAATAATCATTTCTTTTTTCGAAAGTTCAATCACTTGATATGTTCCGCTCAATGCACTGCATTGATATTTTGCATCGTCTCCATCATGATCGTGACCATCATCATCATCGTGGTTATGATCATCATCTAAAGCCGATTGATTAGAAATTTCAAATGTTTTTCCATCATCTCTAAATTGCCAAACAAATTCTGACACTCCTCCGTCATCTAATATCCACTCGGCATAGCACGATTCTTTATATATTTTACAATCTTCAATGTGCCATTTTGGTAAATCATCTTCTGAATCATCATCTATTTTTATTTCCTTTACTTCCCAATATCCTGCTTTTAAAAACTTTCTAGCATTTTGTTGCGTTTTATTACATGATGTAGCAAATACAATAAGCAAGCAAGCAATAGATATAATATGTTTATTTTTCATATAAATTGAGTTATTAGTTACGGTTGAACAATTGTTTTAAAGTTTACTTCTATGTCTGTATCCCCCGGAGTACATGTTCCGTCTTTAACGCCTACCTGGTGTTTTAATACAATGTTGGTTTCTCCTGAACCCGAGGCTCCGGTTTTCCATCGACTATGTAAACCAAGCTCATAGGCTCCCCCATCGCTATCCGTTCTTTTAATAGCAACATCTACATTGCTGGGTGAAAAACAAAAAATATGTTCCCCTGCTTCTTCTAAAATATCATTGGATATAGTGTCTGCCGGAGTTTTTGTTTCGTCCAATAAAACAATATGAGCAATATATGTGGTGTTTTGCTTTAAATATATCGTATCAAAAACACTTGGGGGAGTTGATCCTGACCCATCTAAATCTTTAAAAACAGCGATATACGAAGGGTTTACGCCTGCCGAATCTGTAAATGTAATCTTTAAGGTAGTGATGTTTTCCGGTTCATTTTTTACCGGAGGAGGTACCTCTACCAAATCTTCATCTTTTTTACATGCCTGCAGTATCAATGCAAGTGATGCTAAACTTAAAAAAAATTTTTTCATAAAATAAAAAGTTTGTGTTAAACATAATTGAACTAAAAAAACCATTGAACTCTTGTAATAATATTTCTTCCCATAGCATCGGAATAAAACCTTAATCTATCTAAATATTCTCTATATCTTGTGTTTAAAAGATTTTCTATTTCTACACTAACTAAGCATTTCCAGTGCTTATGGGTTATATTTTGAGAAATGCCCATATTAAAAAGAGTATAACCCTCTGGAGCAGGTAATAATTCTATAATTCCTTGCGTATTTGTTTGCATAGCAACATATCTTACATTTAAAAAAATGTTTGGACTTATGTT
>CAZEIM010000025.1:29107-32070 GCA_964512145.1 uncultured Flavobacteriales bacterium | reverse complement strand
ATGTTTTGTATATTGGTTTTATGTTGATATTTAATACCACTGGTTGTAGTAAATGGAGGAATTAAAGGAATGGCCGTATTATCGGATTTATTTTGAGCATAAACCCAAGCCCCTTGGGTGTTAAAGCTCCATGTTTTATTTAAAGTATTTACTGAAAATGAATAATCCAGTCCATAAAAAAGGGCATCGGCCTGTTTCCAATAATAAGCCGGGAAAACTCCGCGTATTGTTACTATTGGAGCTGCTGATGGTTGAAGGTATATAAATCCTTTGTATTGGTTGATATAAGAGTGCACATAAGCATGGGCACGTGTTGTCTGATGTTTAATGGTTAAACTCTGAGATAAGGATTTTTCTAAACTAAGCTGATCATTGCCAATTTCAATACTTGCAGCGGCATGATGCAACCCATCGCTAAATAATTCATTGGGACTGGGAGGCCTCCAGCCATATCCAGACTGGAAAATTATTTCGTTAAATGTATGGTACACATATTTTGCTTTAACGTGAAAAGTTCCATGATGGTAAAAAAATTGGGGGTTAATAATTTCTTCATCTTTCCACAGATACATTGCTTGTTTTTTAATATCTCTCCGATAGCCCCCTTCAAATAAAAACTGCTGATGTATATACTTTACAATAGAATATACGCCTGCCCCTTGTTGGAGGTAGTTTGGAATAAAATATCGCCCTTCATAGGTGTTTTTTTGTTGTTCTGAAAAAATCCCAGATTCAAAAATGACCTGTTTAAATAACTTCTTATAATTTGCCTGAATTTGATGTGTTGTAAGTTCTAAATGCAGTTCGGGCTTATTTAATGCAGCCAACGAATCGTTGCGCGGTCTGTGTTTATCAAATTCATTGCGTTTGTTATATTGTCTGGAATACTGAATTTCTATGGTTTGTTCAACGCTTGGTTTATATGTTATTTTAGATAAAAAAACTTCATGTTCTACTTGTTGAAATGGCCTGTTTTTTTTGTAGCTAAAGATACTGTCTGTAATGATTTTTTCACCCGAAACGATACTGTTAAAATCGGTCAAATTACCAATGTGTGCACCTGAAAAAATACCTAGTGTATTATTAAACTGGCTGTACATGATATCGGCTCGTATTTTTTTATGCACTAAATATTGCGCATGTACATGAACATTTTGTTCTCGTTTGCCTGTATTTGTTAAAACATAATCAGGGGTATGAATGGATCCTCCATGTTTCATATTCCCCATAATTTGCAGGGCTAATTTTGGTATGAGGGAACTTCTAGTTTTAATTTCAGCCATAGAATTTATTAATCGACCATTGGACATAAATACTCCGGCAACTCTGTATTGATTCAAAAAAGTGTCCGAAAAAACTTGGGGCGAACTTACAATGGCTCCCGAAAGCAAATCGTGCCCGTACTTTACATTTGGACCTGTAAATAATTCTATTTCAGATGCTGTATTCACGTCAATACTGGGGGCGTGCTCATTACCCCATTGTTGGTCTTCAATTCGTATTCCATGATGGATGATATTAATTCTGTTTCCTGTTAACCCATGAATCATTGGTTTTTCAATACTACCCCCGGAACTAATAGTGTTTACACCCGGCTTTTGTTCTGTTAATTTAGCCAACCCTTTTCCAAAATTTTGTAAGATGTCGTATTCCGTAGATTTTAAAGGATTGTTAAGTAATATATTTTCTTTTTCTTGAATGATTTCGACAGATTTTAGTAGTTCTACATGGTGTTCTAAAGTAAAATGAAATACGGAAGATGAATGCATTGTGATTGTATCAGAAAAAGTTTCACACCCCAAATGTGAGACTTGAATGGTATATTTTCCGGGACAAATACCTTTTAGTACATACTCTCCCTTTTGATTGGTAACCACTGAAATTCGAGCTTCTACCAATTTAATATGAGCATTGCTTAAAGGTTTTTGATCGTGCTCATCAATGACCGAACCTGCCATTTCTAAACTACAGTAGGGTTGGTGTTCTTGAGCAAAAAGAAAAAATGATTGAAAAAAAACTATATATAAAATTACGCGAATCATCGCACCGTATTAATTTAAACTTAAAAAAAAGGAATATCTAAAATGCTTTATGAAAAAGCTGCTTAGAATTTAGGTGGAGCCTTATTGCTATGTTGATGAAAAAATACGTAATAATACTTCGAGATTTTATAAAACGTTTGAACAATGGGTAAGGTTTGTACATGAAACCAAACTTGAGTGGAATGGTAGATATAGGATATTTTATCTAATTTACATAATACACAATCCTCCTCATGTTCTTCTGAGCTGTTTGAGGTTGATGAGTGCTGCTCACATTCGTGAAAATTTATGTTGGGCACAACAGAATATGCCCATATGGCCATAAAGCCAATAAACAATATAAACTGGTATGTTCGAATATAATGCAACACAATTGCAAATATATAAAAAACAAATCTATTCTTAAAAAGAATTCGTTATTTTAAAACTACTCTAAATACTCATCTCCTTGTATTTGCCAAAGTTGATATAAAGGGCTTTGTAAATCAATGGGTTTAAAATATGGAGAAGACGTTTGCAGCATAAATAATTGATGAAAGGTACTTTTAGACATTTCTTTTGATAAAGCTGCGGCATAGGATAAAGAACTATTATAGTGAAAAACAAATTGATTTTGAGAAGCTTGCTTAAATTGAAATAATTTAAAAGTGTCTATATGTTGTACACGAATTTCTTCAAAAGCATGTTGCGTATTTTGTTGGTATAAAGCTAACCCATTTTGTTTATTCACAATAATATCGTTGTTTTTAATGTACATACCATCATCCGTCACATTAAAAAATTGAAGATATAAAGGCATACCCATGGTTTGCATCGTTTCAAGATTAATATTTCCTTGTTTAAACCAAAATACGGTTTGTAACATTTGTTGATGCAATAAAAGGTATACTTCTTTATTCCTTTTAGGAAAGAAAAATTTTA
>CAZEIM010000025.1:0-29090 GCA_964512145.1 uncultured Flavobacteriales bacterium | reverse complement strand
ATTTTAGGGCTTCTGAAGAAGATGAAAACATGGATTTAAAAACCGGAGTACTTTCCATTTTTTGTTCAATGATTTTTTTAGAATTTTCTATGTTTTCATGCCATATTTCTTGTAATAATAACATAATCTCTGAAATGTTCATGCCTGCTTTTAAAAGTTTTTCCAATCCTTTGGGATTGTTTGTATAAAAATGTATGAAATTAGCCGCAAACACTAAATTATCTTGCGCTAAAGGCAAACTTGTATAATATAAAATATCACCGCGGTTGGTAATTTCCCCATCAGCATAAGTGCCTCGGTTTGTATAGTATTGAATAAGATATCCAATATCCCAATCGGTTAAAATATAACAAGAGTCGGAAGTATTCGTTTGTATACTATTCATCATCGGAATATAATCGTATGCCGCAGGTTTAGAATATTTATAAGTAATTTTTTGATAATTTGATTTCCAGGAGATAGATACTAGTAAAAAAGCAAGGATAGCTCCTGCATAGAAATAATAACGCGCTTTAATTAGAAAATATTCTACCGCAAAAGCTCCTCCAAAAGCTAAAATGGGCGCGGAAAATAATAAAAACCTGTTTCCTGAAAAAAGACCTATAAAGGCAAAAACTGTAGGTATTAGTAAAAACAAAGCGTGTTTTTTTTGATTCCAAATAAATACTGCTAATCCTAACATTGTGACGATAAAAATGAACGTATTTCCGGTTGTTTTTTCAATAAATTCTGTAAAACTAACCGGAGTAAGCTCGGATATATCACTTAAAATGGGAAAAACTACTCCATCGTTTTTTAAAAAAACTAAGGAAATTAACCCTAAAATCTCTTTCTTTAAAAATAAAGCACCTAGCAAACCCGGGATAACTAAAAAAAATGTTTTTTTAACTACGGAAACCCCTTGAAGAAAAAAAACTACGTATATAAAATACGTATAATATATCGAAACAAATACTACGCTGTTGGCTGTATTCCACCACCATAAAAACAAACTTGTATTTATAATAACTAACATTAGATAAAGTTTTACATTTTTTGCTTTGCTTAGCAAATAAAATAAAAGCGAATTATTAAACAGAAAAATCACATTTAAACAATCGGTATCGAACACACCAATTCGTGTTCTAAAAACATAGGTTAAAGAAAATATCGATAAAAATGCTCCTACTAAGGCAGAGATATTTTTAAACTGAAGTTTTTTTAGGAATAAAAACACCAAGGGAGCCAACAAGGACGATAAAAAAGCAGGTAAAAATGCAGCAATCGTAGATAGAGAAACTGGAAAAATATTATGTAAAAAAGCCGCTAACCAAGATATTAATGGAATCATTGCAGGTCTTTTTTCCCCTTTAGGAACATATCTTAAAGAATCAACAGTAGTGTATTGGTTATGAGCATAATCTTTAGCCATTTTTAAATAATAGTAACAATCTATATTGGCTAATTGGTATTCATTTTGGTAGGTAAAGAGGGCTGGATTTTTTTTCCACGAATAATAATCTTCTATTCGGATGTAAACAGAAAATAAATACACAAAGCACAATATGAAGATGCTTAAAACGGAAAATTTATAATTTGCTAAAAATTTTTTCACGTTGTAGAACATATGTTCTCAAAAATGCAAAAAAAAGCCCTTGAAAATTTTCAAGGGCTTAAGATAAATTATGTGTTATTCAATAGTCAAGTCGTAGGGCATTCTTGCTTGAACACCTTGCATGCTCATCCATTTTTCTACTTGAGAAAACACCGGGTATAGGTTTCCTAATTTTTTTTGTAAAATTTTAGTTTCCAGCTCTTCTCCTGATAAAGAAGCAAGTATCGCTTCTACGGGGCTCTTTTTCTCTGGGTATTCAATGATAGAGTATTTTTCAAGTCTTGCTAGTTCCGAAGCTCTTTTTATTGCATCTTTCATACCGCCATATTGATCAATCAATTGTAAGCTTTTCGCATCAAGCCCACTCCAAACTCTGCCCTGTCCTATGCTATCAACCTCAGCTTTGGTAATAGATCTGCCATCCGAAACTTTTGAAATAAAATCATCGTAAATTTTTTCAACACTTTGTTGGATGATATTTCGTTCACTGTCTGTTAATGGTCTGTGAAGTGAGCCCAAATCGGCATATTGATTGGTTTTTACGCCATCAAAAGTTAACCCTAATTTTTCTTCGTATAATTTTTTCATATTAGGCAACATGCCAAACACACCTATGGACCCGGTAATGGTGTTTTCGTTGGCAAATATTTCATGTGCAGCGCATGAAATGTAATATCCACCCGAAGCAGCAACATCACCCATAGATACCACAACACTTTTTGTTTCTTTAGCCAACATCATTTCCCTCCATATTACATCCGATGCTAATGCACTTCCTCCGGGCGAGTTTACACGAAGTACAATAGCCTTAACTTCTTCATTTAGTCGGGCTTTTTCAATCGCTTTTCGGATAGTTTCAGAGCCTATTTGGTCTGACTCACCTTTTCCGGAAACAATATCTCCCATGGCATAAATTACGGCAACTTTTTCTTTAGCTTCTTTTTTTTCTTCGATAGATTTAGCATATTTTGAGTTTGACACTAACGATAATTTATCTTTAGCTTCTTTTGCTGTAAGTGTTTTCAATTCATTTACAACCTCATCGTAATATTTTATGCCGTCTATCATTTTATGTTCTAAAGCGTGTTTTGGTTCTTGTATGGTTAATTGTTCTGCTAAATTTAACAGAGCATTTTCTTCAATTTTTCTTTCTTTAGAAATTGCCTGCACCATTTGCATCCATAAATCAGACATATAGTTCATGTTTTGCTCTCTATTTTCATTACTCATTTTATCTAGAATAAATGGCTCAACCGCACTTTTAAATTTTCCATGTCTTATTATTTGGGGTTCAATACCTACTTTTTCAAGTAGTCCTTTCATAAACAGAATGTTTTTACTCAACCCTTTAAATTCTAAATATCCTGTAGGAAAAATGTAAACTTTTTCGCATGCAGAAGCTAAATAATAGTCTTTTTGTGTGTACACTTCGCTATATGCAATGGTAAACTTTCCACTAGCTCTAAAATCGAGAATTGCATCTCTAATTTCTTTAATAGTTGCCATACCGGCATTAATCATGGAGGTTTCTAAAAAAATACCTTTAATTTTTTCATCATTCTTAGCATGTTCAATGTTTTTAAGCAAGGAATTTAATCCAATGTTTCCCTCTCCCAACCCTGAAAAACTTAAGTTTTCGAAAGGGTTGTCGCTAGCTCTGTCCACCACCGGGCCATCCATTTTTAAATGTAAAATGCTTTGATCTTGAATAGATATGGATTTTTCACCTGCCGAACCAATAATTAACAATGAAATAATGGCAACAAATAAAAAAGTGCCTAATGCTAAAAGGCAAGCAAAAAATGTTTTAAAAAATGTTTTCATACGTTTAATGTTTTTAGAAATACAATGTTAATATTTTTTTGATTTGGTCATATCTTAAAAAACCTTAAATTTTTGTATATTTGCATTAAATTCCTAAATGTCCTTAACAATTATGGAAAAAACAAAAGTTCTTTACATTACTCAGGAAACCATTCCTTACACACCTGAAACTACTATTGCAAATACGGTAAGAAATTTACCTCAATACATTCAAGAGAATGGAAATGAGGTAAGAATGTTTATGCCCAGATATGGCATAATAAATGAACGAAGACATCAGTTACACGAAGTAATTCGCTTGTCTGGAATGAATGTAGTGGTAAATGAAACAGACCATCCGGTAATTGTTAAAGTAGCCTCTCTGCCACAGGCTAAAATGCAGGTTTATTTTATCGATAATGAAGAGTATTTTCACAGAAAATCTGTTTTTCATGGGGAAAATGATGAGTTTTTTAACGATAACGATGAGCGAAGCATCTTTTTTTGCAAAGGAGTATTAGAAACCATCAAAAAATTAGGATGGGTTCCTGATATTATTCACTGTCATGGCTGGATGACTTCTTTAGTGCCTTTATATATAAAAAATGTGTTTTCAGAAGACCATGTATTTATGAATAGCCGAGTAATATTTAGTGCCTATAACGATAACGAATGGGAGGGTAAATTAAATGAAAAACTTTTTTCAAAAGCAAATTTCAACAAAAACACCGAAAAACACTTAAAAAAATACCAAGATGTAACTTGGCAAAATTTAGTTAAAATTGCTGCAGAATTTTCAGATGGGTTAATATTACATCAAGAGAATAAAGAGATAAGTTCTTTTGCTAAAAAGAATAACACTAATTGTTTGGTAACTTCAGAAACTGATTTTGAAAGTATACATTCATTTTACGAAGAGGTATTGGAAACAAATTCTGTGAGTTTATAAGTATAATGTCTAAAAAATATCTTTTATTGTCGGAAATTAAACGGCCACTTCATATAGTGGCCGTTGCCTTTTTTATATGTTTATTTTTTCAGTGTAAAAAAAGTACCGATTTAGGTTCTTCGGTTATCGATGAATCTGAAAAAGCTAATTTAAAAAAAATAGATACTTTTCAGGTTGTGTCTAGTTCGGTTTTGCAAGATTCTATACAAGTATTTGGTTCCAATAATCAATGGTTAAGTTTATTTTCTGCTTCTCCCACTCAAATTCTTGGGCATTATTACAACACAGAATTTGGTAAAGTATATTCAGCCATTACATTACAATACAAACCTCAAAGCTTTAATTCTACAGAAGATTTTTCAAATATTACTGTCGATTCGGTCATTTTATCATTAGTAAATAAAGGATATTACGGATATTCTAATCCAATACCCATTCAAGTTTTTGAAATTTCGGAGCCATTGCTATTCAGCAATAATTATTTTTCAAATCATCAAACTTCCGTAAATTCTATTGTCATGGGAGAACAGCTATATTCACCTAGTAATACCTTCGATAGCATATTAGTTGGTGGGGTAAAAGAGCCTTCTCAACTTAGAATAAAACTTCATAACAGTTACGGGGTAAAACTTATACAAAACATCCATACAGGAGCCGATTTTTTAAATTATGTTCCGGGTATAGTGGTAAAAACCGACACCAGTAAAAATCAGTTTACCGGTGCCGGATGCATGATATACTTAGATGTTTTAGATAAATACTCGGTCATATCGGTGTACTATAAAAACCAATTTTCAGAGTCTAAAACACTAACATTTACCTCAAAAGATAGTTGCGTGTATTTTTCGAGTTTTAAAAGAAACACAACAGGAGCTGAAGCTTTTGAAAGTGTTTATGCAAACAATTCGCCCAATATTTACATCCAATCCATGCAAGGATTAAATGGAAAGTTAGTTTTCCCTAGTTTTTCTGAAATTTTAAAAACAAATACCGCTTTTGTAAAAGCAGAAATTTCTTTTATTGTTTCACCCTTCTATGAACCATTTTCACCTCACAATAATTTAATACTGGTTACTAAAAATAGTGCAGGTAATTTTCAAAATATTTTAGATATTACTGAGGGAGCGGCTTATTATGGCGGTTTTTACAATGCCCTCACCGGAAAATATACCTTTACCATTACCCGTTTTTTGCAAGAATCAGTTCGAAAAATAAACACCGATCCAAACTTTGTTCCCGAATTATATATAATCCCTGAAAAACTTGGGTTATATGATGGAAATAGAACCATACTTTTAGGAAATAAAAATATAACACTAACATTATACTACATTAATTAAATATGTGCGGAATTGTAGGATATATAGGAACCCAAGAAGCCTTCCCTATATTAATAAAAGGATTAAAAAGACTTGAATACCGAGGATACGACAGTGCCGGAGTGGCTCTTTTAAACGGTGACATCAATTTATACAAGTGCAAGGGAAAAGTAGCCGATTTAGAAGAATTAACTAAAGGCAAAAACACCCATGCGACCATTGGCATGGGGCACACACGCTGGGCTACCCATGGATTGCCAAATGATGTAAATGCTCATCCCCATTTTTCAGACTCGAATGCTTTGGTCATTATTCATAATGGAATCATTGAAAACTATAACTCATTAAGAAAAACCCTTGAATCGAGAGGATATAAATTTAGAAGTGAAACCGATACCGAAGTGTTGATTAACTTAATTGAAGATGTACAAAAAAATGAAAAGGTAAAGCTGGGTGAGGCTGTGCGTATTGCATTAAAGGAAGTTATTGGTGCATATGCCATTGTTATATTTTCTAAAAATGAACCCAATACTTTAATTGCTGCTAAAAAAAGCAGTCCCATGGTTATTGGTATTGGAGAAGGAGAATATTTTATTGCTTCAGACGCAACCCCTATTATTGAGTACACTAGAAACGTTGTGTATATGGAAGATGAAGAAATTGCCATTATATCCAGAGAAGAGGGGTTAAAAATTATTAACATAAAAAATCAACCTAAAACGCCCTATATACAGGAGTTAGAAATACAAATTGAAAATATAGAAAAGGGAGGTTTTGAGCATTTTATGCTTAAAGAAATTTACGAACAACCACGTTCCATTAAAGATAGTATACGCGGAAGAATAAGTGTGGATAAAAAAACCGTTGCTCTAGGGGGTATAAAGGATTATGAGCAAAAAATATTAAATGCTCGAAGAATTATTATGATTGGCTGTGGAACCTCTTGGCATGCCGGATTAGTTGGGGAATATTTATTTGAAGATTTAGCCCGAATACCCGCAGAGGTTGAATACGCATCCGAATTTAGATATAGGAATCCTATTGTTCATGAAGATGATGTAATTATAGCTATTTCGCAATCGGGAGAAACAGCCGATACCTTAGCGGCTATAGAATTAGCTAAAAGCAAAGGAGCTACCATAATTGGCATATGTAATGTAGTTGGATCTTCTATAGCGCGCGCTACACATGCCGGATCGTATACTCATGCTGGGCCTGAAATTGGTGTTGCCTCTACCAAAGCATTTACCGCTCAAGTAACTTTGCTTACGCTCATGGCCTTAAGTATTGGATACAAAAAAGGCACTTTAACTCAGCAACGATATAACCAGTTGGTGTTTGAATTAGATAATATTTCTGAAAAAGTGCAAATAGCCCTTCAATTAGATGCCCAAATAAAATATTTAGCTGAAAAATTTTACAATGCTAAAAACTTCTTGTATTTAGGCAGAGGTATAAATTTTCCGGTTGCTTTAGAAGGTGCATTAAAACTTAAAGAAATTTCGTATATCCATGCAGAAGGATATCCGGCAGCCGAAATGAAACACGGTCCCATTGCTTTAATTGATGAAGAAATGCCCGTTGTTGTGGTGGCTCCTAAAGCATCTTCTTACGAAAAAGTAGTCAGTAATATTCAAGAAGTGAAAGCTCGTAAAGGAAAAATTATTGCCATAGTAACCGAAGGAGATAATGTAGTAAAAGAAATGGCAGATTATACCATAGAAATTCCCGAAACAGACGAAATATTTATGCCCATCATTTGCTCCATTCCTTTGCAGTTATTATCATATCATATTGCTGTATTACGTGGTTGTAATGTAGATCAGCCTCGTAACTTAGCCAAATCGGTTACGGTTGAATGATGAAATCCCATTTTTTAGTTTAGTTCATGCATAACATAATCGGGATTAATATATTTTTCATTCACAATATGTTCCATGATTTTTTGTAATTGTTGGTTGTTTGAAGACAAAATAATGAGTATTGCCTCTCCATGTTGGTTTAAATAACTGAAATACTGATTTCTCTTAAAAGGTACGCGAACCTGTTGTAAGTTTTCTGATAAATCGGGAAGTATTGTTTTTAAGTAGTTCATGTACATTCGGTATTTTGAATCCACTATAAAAATTTTGGAGCCTTTACTTTCCTGTATGGATTGTATGGTTTCTGCCGACTTTAAGGGAGAAAAAATCTCGTAACTTCTTGTTTTAAAATAATCTCTAACATTTGATCCTATATTTTTAAGGTAATTTTGATCTTCAACTGTTGCATAAATATTTGCCTTTTGCAGTAATGGTTCGTATTCGTAAATTGATTTGGGAAATGTAGCTTCAAAAATATCTATACATTCTACCACAAACATACTGTCAATACTTCTGTTTTGTTGAATATAGTCTTCTACTAAACCCAGCAAAGCTCTTGCATACTCATTTTGAATAGATACTGAATGCCATGGTAAAGGATCCCTCTTTTTATGTAATTGTTGGTAAAGCCATCCATTTCCTACCGATGCAGCCAAAGACTCTTCAAAATATTTATAAGATAATTTGGCATATTTTGATGGATTAAGTAAAAACCACTTTTCAATATTTTTTTGAAGGGGTATTGGTTGGGCATCATAAAAAACTAAACATGCCTCGTTAAGCGCTACTCCAATTCTATGTTCTGGATTTTCTTGACTATCGGCTAAATAATTACAGATTAGCACATTTCCGCTTGGACTTCCATAAATATACCCCGATTTTCCGGGGGTAGGATAAAGGGAAATGATAAAAGGTAAATTTTCGGGCCAATAAGCTCCATATAATTCTTTGACCAATAAAAGTTTTTCGGACAGTGTTTTCTGTATTTTTTGATATGCATTTATTTCATCCTGAATTTTGGAGGCATATTTTTGGGTTATATATGCATCATAATAAGGTTCTATTTCTTTCAAGCAGGCAACTAAATGTTCAATTTCTAAATAAGGTATTATACTTACCAGTTTTTGAGGCACATCGGCCACATTTTGGGTGCTGGCTAAGTTCATTAGTAACAAATCGTATGTTGAACGTGTTTTTTTACGCGTATCGGGCATCTCTTCCCATGTGTAAGTGTAATCTAAATTCGTGATATTAAACAATTCAATAACGCTTTGCAAATTAGAATCTTCTTCTTCGAACAAATAGTTTAGTATTTGTTCGTTGGTGTTTACATCATGTCCGCTTATAACTTCTAAAAAGCGAAACATTGCCAATGGTTTACTGTAAGAAACTTCTATGTTAATTTGAGTATACGCAGTGGAATACAAAAGAATAGATAAAAAATAAATCATGAAAATATTACGCATAAGCACCTAAGTTTAACCAAAAATATTCATTTTATTACTTTTGTGTGCAATAAATTAAAAATGTTCGCATGAAAGGTATATATAGTATTGTATTGTTAATTATATCGAACGCATTTATGACCATTGCCTGGTATGGTCATTTAAAATTTGCCCAATTAAAATGGTTTCATAAAACCGGACTCATAGGAATCGTATTATTAAGTTGGGGAATTGCCTTGTTTGAATATTTTTTTCAGGTTCCTGCCAATAGGTTAGGGTATAAAGAGTATGGGGGGCCTTTTTCATTAATTCAATTAAAAGTTTTGCAAGAGGTGATAACACTGGTTGTTTTTATGATTTTTACATTTGTATTTTTTAAAAATGAACGCTTTACGGCTAATCATATGATAGGGTTTATTTTTTTGATTTTAGCCGTTTATTTTGTGTTTAAAAAATAAGATAGAAACTCTTGTTTTAACGGTATATAATAAAAAATGAGGCTTTACCCTTCTTTTCATTCAATGGCTGTCCAATTTTTCTCAAAATGGTCTATTTTACTAATTAAATTATTAGTTTTTTCTACGAATAAACTGTTCTAATTTTGGGAGAGCTTACAATATCACCCATAGTAATATTTTTCTTATATCCGCCAAGAGTGATGTTTTAATTGATTCAAAAATACAGAAAATTTGAGACGTTTTTTACTTTAAAAAATTAATACTTACGAATTGTGGTGCGTTATTAGTACTTATTACGAAGGTGAATTTGAGAATTTATGGCAAATAACATTAAAAGTAAACAAACTAATTACCAATAAGGAGCTTTCTGGAAAAAAATCTTTTTGGAGATCTGATTTCAATAATGTAAATACCAGAGGGCACTTTTCCGAGTATTATATTATTCTTTTGAGCCACTTCAGAATTTGTTCTGTAAACTATTTGTCCGATAGAATTATGAATAGAGATTTCTTCCTTTTCCAACAACCCCTCGATTGTAAAATTTCCATTATTTGGATTAGGATAAACCTTGATCAAACTCTCAAAAAAATCGACACATTCGGCATATTGTATATCAAAATAATCTTCTATTCCATCATAATCGGTTTGTTTTAGCCTGTAATACTTAGGTCCGCTTGAAATTTGTTCATCTATATAGGTATAGTGAACAGGCTGATTGCTGTTACCGGCTCCTTTAATACGGGCAATCTCCTCAAAATTACGTGCATCGTTTGAACGTAAAATGGTAAAGTAATCATTGTTTAATTCCGTTGCGGTTTCCCAGTGTATTTCTATGTTTTTACCAGAGCATTCAGCTTCAAAAAAAGTTAAATCTATAGGCAAAAGCCTGCAAATACTACATTCAGAGGTGTTATTTGTGGCCGATCGAGCTGTTGCCAAAATATAATCACTTGCAGGAATGGCGGCTACTAAGGACCACACTCCCGAACCATCGGCTGTAGTTGTGCCTGCGTAATGAGTCGCATTATTGCAGTCTCCATCGCTATTATGAAATACCTCTATGATATCTCCTGCAGCTGCCGTACCCGATATTACTCCCAAGTTATTATCTAAAACCGGAGCTGCTTTTGCCCCATTGGCAGAGGAAACAAGTAAAATGGGGTTTCCGGTATTGTAGTAAATTAAATTTCCGGAAATAAGATTACCGGTGGTGCCTGCCCCGGTTAAATAAACTCCGTTAGCCGTATTGTAGGCTATGGTGTTTCCTTCCCCTGCTGCTGTACCACCAACGATATTATTAGTTGCTGAACTGGTAATATACACCCCATAATCCTGACTAGAAACTCCCAATAAAGCAAAGCTGGAAACATTTTTACCTAAATCACCTAGGGCGGAGCTAGGGCCAATGTAGTTTCCTTTAATAGAATTACCTGTAGCGCTTAATGCGGTAATGTAAACACCATAGGTTTCGTTACCCGAAATTATATTTCTCCCTGTGGTATTACCTATAATGTTATTTGGAGAATTGGTTACATTCACACCAAAAGCTTGTGTATTAGAGGCTAAATAAGAAGTCCCATTTTCTTGTGGACCTATAATATTTCCTAATACAAAATTGCCTGCAACAGCTGTGCTATTTGTATATACACCTGTGTTGGAATTTCCTGATATAACATTTCCTTCCCCAACTCCAGAACCACCAATTGTATTATTACTTGTTTGGGAAGTTAAGTATACCCCATAATCTTGATTACTATCCGTAATAAAGGAAGTGCCATTGATATCTAAACCTATATAATTGCCCTTTACACTATTCCCTGTTGCAGTTATAGCTGTAATGTAAACTCCATAGGTGGCATTTCCAGAAATTACATTTCTGTGTGCAGATGTATTGCCTCCAATTGTATTATTGGATGATTGATAAATATAAACTCCATAAGTTTGAGCACTAGAAGTTAAAAAACTAGTTCCATTCGCTTGAAGACCAATTATATTGCCATAAATAGAATTAGAATTGCCTGTAGTTGAAGTTATACTAATGCCAGAATTTGTGTTTCCTGAAATTACATTTCCTTCTCCTGCAGCTATGCCACCAATAGTAGTTCCAGTAATAGTAGCGAAATAAACTCCATTATCTTGGGAACTACCAGAAATAAAGGTTGTTCCGGTAATATCTAAACCAATATAATTGCCTTTAATTGTATTTCCTGTTGAACCAATATTTACAAGATAAACCCCTGTTAAATCATTGCCAGAAATAATATTTCTATGTCCAGAAGTTGCTCCTCCAATAATATTATTAGCTCCATTCACATAAATTCCATAAGTTTGAGTGCTAGAGACCAGAAAACTTGAGCCATTTGCCTGAAGTCCAATGATATTTCCAAAAACAGAATTTCCAGGAGCCCAGAAATAAACACCAGTATTTGAATTGCCCGAAATAACATTCCCCTCTCCGGCAGCGGTGCCCCCAATGGTATTACTTGTTGCTGATGAAATAATGTACACTCCATAATCCTGGGAGCTACCAACAATAAAACTGGTTCCCGTAATATCCAAACCTATGTAATTGCCTTTAATGCTATTTCCTGTTGAACTTGCACCAGTTATGTAAACCCCATATGTATTATTTGCCGAAATAATATTTCTATGAGCAGAAGTATTCCCTCCTATAGTATTATTAGGAGAACTATTAATTCTAACTCCAATATCTTGCGTACTATTTCCTGTATACCCTGCGCCTGCTAATAATGTAGCGCCATCAGCCTGGGGACCAATGATGTTACCAATAACAGTATTACCGGCTGCAGCTGTGCTATTGATATAAATACCGGCACTAATTAGAGTTGCACCATTAACATTCCCTGAAATAACATTCCCCTCACCCGCTGCTGTGCCTCCAATGACATTACTTGATGCCGATGAAGTAATATATACTCCATAATCTTGAGAGCTGGAAGCAATAAACGTTGTTCCATTTATATCCAAACCTATGTAATTGCCTTTTACCACATTGGTGGAGCAAGCAGCACCTGACAAATGAATACCATAATCTTCATTGGCGGAAATAATATTTCGTGCACCCGGTGTATTACCTCCAATGGTATTATTTCTAGACCCAATCAGCCGTATGCCGTAATTTTGCGTGTTTGCCCCTGTATAACCTGCTCCTGCGACATAGGTAGCCCCGTCTTTTTGTGGGCCAATGATATTTCCTAATATACTATTTGCAGAGGTACTAGAACTAACAATGCCTGTTTCAATATTTCCTGAAATCACATTTCCTTCTCCAGAAATTGTTCCACCAATAATAACAGTAGCTCCGCCTATATCTATTCCATAATCCTGAGAACTCCCTGTAACAAATGTGGTTCCAGTACTATCTAAACCTATGTAATTTCCCTTTATAACAATACCTGTCGATAATGCGCCTCCAAGTGTAATGCCATACGACTGATTGCCTGAAATAATATTTCTGGAAGCAGCAGTACTTCCTCCTATTGTAATATTTGAACAGGGGTTCCCAAAAGGAAAACCAGGTGATCCGAGCATATATATGCCATATTGTTGTTGATTAGAGCTTACAAAGCCGGTTCCATTTGCCTGAAGCCCTATTATATTTCCTATTATGGTTGCTACGTCTGATGAATTAAAGTGAATTCCACTGACCGTATTTCCTGAAATAACATTTCCTTCCCCGGATGATGTGCCTCCAATAGTATTATTAATACAAGAACCCGGAGAATTAGTAAAAAATATACCATAATCTTGAGAACTACCAACAACAAAAGAACTGCCATCAGAACCTAAGCCTATATAATTTCCCTTAATAGTATTTGTCCCTGCTCCAAAAAGATAAATACCTGCAGATAAATTTCCTGATATTATGTTACGTGCAGCAACAGTATTACCCCCAATTGTGGCGTTTCCAGATTCATAAAAATATATGCCATTTGTTTGAGCATTAGATGCTACATTGCTTAACCCATTCGCTTGTAATCCAATAATGTTCCCCACAATAGAAGATGTTCCTGAAGAAATATATATCCCATTTCCTGTGTTTCCTGAAATAACATTTCCTTCATTTGCACCTGTACCACCAATCGTAATAGCCCCAGATCCAAAATTAAAAATGCCTGTTGTTTGAGAACTGCCCGATATAAAAGTAGTACCTGTAATATCTAAACCAATATAATTACCTTTTATTATATTTCCAGAACTAACACCAGTTACTCCTATGCCTTCACCGTTAGCTGAAATAATGTTTCTTGCCCCAGCAGTATTACCTCCAATTATGTTATTTTGTGTCCCTTCTAAACGTATACCCAAAGCCTGATTATTTGACGTAACCACGTTTGCTCCAGTGGCTTGTGGGCCAATAATATTACCTATAATAGTTGAGCCAACAACTGCGCTGCTAGTTATATAAATTCCTCTACTAGTGTTGCTAGATATGACATTCCCATCACCCGAAGCTGTTCCTCCAATCGTATTATTGGTAGATGTATTAATAATATAAATACCATTATCTTGATCATCTGAAACTACATTTGTAGCCCCATCTGCTTGTAAGCCTATCATATTACCTTTTATGGAATTTGTAGAACTAGTTGAGCGTAAGTAAACGCCAGTTCCATTTGTGTTCATTCCAGAAATTAAATTCGCGCCAGCAGCGGTCCCATTGCCTATGATGTTTGTATTACCACTAATTGAAATGCCAATATTCGTTCTTGTACCCCGAGTTGTACCAGTATAATCTAAACCTATGATACAACCCAATATTTGGTTGCTATTACCCGTAATAGTAATGGCAATATCGTTGGCGCTTACTGTGCCATCCCCAAAATCTTGTAATACTAATCCTTGTATTATGTTATTATTACTTGTTAATCTTAAACCGGTAGGTATTACACCGGTAGAGTTGCTTAAGATTATTTTATATACTGCACCTCCAGTTCCCCCCACCATAGGATTAGCTGCAGTAGTGCTAAATACAGGAACTGTATTAGGTGTTCCATTATTACCAGCATTTGTCCAGCCATCAATGGTTACACCACTATTATCTGTTAAGTCTGGTAAAGCTGCTTGAAGGGCTATGGTAAAAGGACCGCCTACCCCTCCTACATTAAAATCGATAATATCTGCTCCAACGTTTGCATTAGCATCTACAATAGCCTGCCGTAAAGTTCCTGTCCCTGCCCCCGGTAAAGGGTTTACCCCTCCGTTATCCGTTAATACAGTTACTGTATACGTAGCCGCATACAGAGAAGAGAAGAGAAGAGAAGAGAAAAAAAGAGAAAAGATTCTTTTCATTTTTTATATGGTTTTTTGAATCAAACACTAAAATAGACTTAAAAATGTTAATTTTAACAACATACGTTAATTTTGTTAAGAAGTTACATCAGAATTTATTAAAACGTGTTGTATAGCAAAAATTGCTTATCTATTCTAAATAAAGAAAATACCTTCCGAAGAATTTATGCTATTGTGTTAGCTTTGCTGTAATGCTTACAAATTGTTATTCGTTAATAGTACTTGTTATGCGTGTAAATTTGAGAATTTACGAAAAAACTTTTTAAGAATTTCCAAACCAACGTTTCTGAAATAACAGAAACAATACAATACCCACTGAAATAGATGAGTCTGCAATATTAAAAACAGGCCTAAAAAATATAAAATGTTCTCCTCCCCAAAAAGGCACCCATGCTGGAAAATGACCCTCAATTAACGGAAAGTAAAACATATCTACCACATGCCCTTGCAAAAACTGAGCATACCCGGTTCCCCAAGGAACCCAAGTTGCCACTTGAAACGTACTGTCGGAAAAAACCATTCCATAAAAAATACTATCCAATACGTTTCCAATAGCACCTCCTAATACTAAGCCTGCACAAATAAAAAAACCGGTATGCACCGTATTTTTTTTGCTGTATTGATATAGATATATAATACCTGCCACCGAAAAAATAATGCGAAAAAGAGTAAGAAATATTTTACCGGAAACACCTCCTAATTCAAACCCAAAGGCCATGCCCGGATTTTCGGTAAAATGAATCAAAAACCAGTCGAAAATTTTGTATTCTTCGCCTAAAAAAAAATGTGTTTTAATGTAAATTTTTAAAATCTGATCTAACAGTAAAACAATAAAAATAATAATGGCCGTTAAGCGCATAAATTTACTGTTGATTTTTTGCTTCAATACTTAAAGTAGCATGAGGAACTACTTTTAATCTTTCTTTAGAAATTAATTTTCCGGTAACCCTGCAAATACCATACGTTTTATTTTCAATTCGAATTAAAGCATCTTCTAAATGTTTAATGAATTTTTGCTGACGAGTAGCTAATTGAGCTGTTTCTTCTCTGCTTAATACATCTGAACCGTCTTCTAATAGCTTAAAGGTAGGAGAAGTATCATCGGTGCCGTGATCATCGCTATGAGAAATGGCTGCTTTTAGCAATTCAAAGTCTTTTTTAGCCTCCTCTAATTTGGCTATAATAATATCCTTAAACTCTTGTAATTCTTCGTCTGAATATCTGGTTTTTTCTTTTTCGGACATAACATTAATTTTTAGTAATGGCAATTTTTGTTTTTACCTCATCATCAATTTCAACTTCCATAACATTGTTTGAGTCAATATTTTCAACAATTTCAAGGGTTGACGTTAATGTTTCGGAGCAAATATAATCTAAATTATTTTTAATTGCATTATTTAGCATATCCATACTTTGTAATTTAATATGAATTTTATCGGTAACCTCTAAGCCAATTTCTTTTCTAAAGTTTTGAATTCTATTTATTAACTCTCGTGCTAACCCTTCGTGTAAAAGCGTTTCGTTAACACTAATATCTAATGCAACGGTTATTCCGTCTTCAGAAGCAACCTGCCACCCGGGAATATCTTGTGTAAGAATTTCTATATCTTCTTTATACAGCAATATGTTTTCACCGTTTAATACTATAGATATTTGACCTACACTTTCTAATTGTTGTATTTCTGATTGGTTTAGCTCACTAACTTTTATGGCTATTTCCTTCATTAGTTTCCCGTATTTTGGTCCTAATTTTTTAAAATCGGCTTTGGCTTTTTTCACAAACATCTCCTGATTTTGATCGTCTAATATTTGTAGTTCTTTTACATTCACCTCTGCTAAAATGATATCTTGAACATGCAACAAGCGTTTTTTAAATACAAGATTTAACGATGGAATAATTATTTTTTGCAGTGGTTGACGTACTTTAATTTTTTCTTTCTTGCGAATCGCTAAAATCATGGAAGAAACTTTTTGAGCGAGTAGCATTCGTTGCTCCAAATCTTCATCTATATTATTTTTATTAGCCTCAGGAAAATAATCTAAATGCACCGATTCTGTCTTTTTTTGAGGGCTGTTGGCGTATATATTTAAATACAATTGTTCTGCATAAAATGGGGCAATGGGTGCTACTAATTTTGAAATCGAATCTAAACATTCAAACAAGGTTTGATAAGCCGATATTTTATCTTGTGAATATTCTCCTCTCCAAAAACGTTTTCGAGATTGCCGAACATACCAATTACTGAGTTCATCTACGACAAAATCTTGAATGGCTCGGCCGGCTTTAGTAGGCTCATATTGAGCATAACTTTCGTCAACCAATTGTATTAAAGAGTGTAATCTTGAGATTATCCAGCGATCTATTTCGGGTCGTTCTTGAATTGGAATTAATGTTTCTTGATTATAAAATCCATCTACATTGGCATATAATGCAAAAAATGAATAGGTGTTGTGCAGTGCTCTAAAAAACTTACGTTGAACTTCTGAAATACCTTCAACATCAAACTTAAGGTTATCCCAAGGCTGGGCATTGGTTATCATATAAAAACGAGTAGCATCAGGTCCATATTTTGTGATTGTTTCAAAAGGATCTATAGCATTACCGAGTCGTTTACTCATTTTTTGTCCGTTTTTATCTAACACCAAACCATTGGATACCACATTTTTATATGCAACGGAGTTAAAACACATACAGGAAATAGCGTGTAGGGTAAAAAACCAACCACGAGTTTGATCAACCCCTTCGGCAATAAAATCGGCCGGGAAATATTTATTTTGATCTATTAAGTCTTTATTTTCGAATGGATAATGAATTTGTGCATAAGGCATTGCACCCGAATCAAACCAAACATCAATTAAATCCGATTCTCTATATAGTTTTTTGCCACTATCAGAAACTAAAATTATATCATCTACATAAGGTCTGTGAAGATCAAAAACTTGATAATTTTCTTCAGAAAAGAGATTCGGTTCAAACTGCTCTAAAGGGTTTTGCTTCATTACTCCAGCTTGAACGGATTTTTCACAAGCTTCTTTTAGCTCTTGTATTGAGCCTATGCATATTTGTTCTGTTTTATCTTCGCTAGTCCATATAGGAATTGGAATTCCCCAATATCTGGAACGGCTTAAGTTCCAATCTTGAAGGTTTTCGAGCCAATTGCCAAATCTTCCGGTTCCGGTAGATTCAGGTTTCCAACCTATAGTTTTGTTTAGCTCTATTAATCGTTCTTTAACAGATGTTGTTTTAATAAACCAAGAGTTTAATGGATAATACAATACCGGTTTATCTGTTCTCCAACAATGCGGATAATTGTGCTCGTATTTTTCAACTTTAAAAGCCAAGCCCATTTCTTTTAGCTTAATGGCAATTTCTACATCTACCGATTTTTCGGGCTCACTTCCTTTTTCATAGTATTCAATTTTTACATATTTTCCGGCTAAATCACCCATTTGATCAATAAACTTTCCTTGTGCATTTACTAAAGGCACTAAATTTCCCTCCGAATCTTTTACCAACATGGCTGGGACTCCGGCTTGTTTTGCAACACGAGCATCATCCGCTCCAAAAGTTGGGGCGGTATGTACAATGCCTGTTCCGTCTTCGGTAGTAACAAAATCTCCTGCAATAACCCTAAAAGCCATTTCCGGATTTTCTGCCGGCTTACAATATGGCAGTAATGGATGGTACGTTAAGCCAAGCATATCTTTACCCTTAAATGTGCTGCGTATTTTATAAGGAATTTTTTTATCCCCAGACTTATAGGAAGAAATATCATCGGACAATTGATCTGCAGCAAAATATTTTGATAACAAATCTTTTGCTAAAATCACCTGTATAGGGTTAAATGTATAAGGATTATATGTTTCAACTAATACATACTCGATTTTTTCACCCACCGTAAGGGCTGTGTTGGAGGGCAAGGTCCAAGGGGTGGTTGTCCATGCTAAAATATAGGTTTTTTCATTCCCTAACAAGCCGACTTTTTGTTCGGTTTCATGCAATAAAAATTGGGCTACCACCGAAGTGTCTTTTATGTTTTTGTAACATCCGGGCTGATTTAGCTCATGGGAGCTTAAACCTGTTCCGGCTGCCGGTGAATAAGGCTGTATGGTATATCCTTGATATAACAAATTTTTAGTGTACAAATCTTTTAAAAGCCACCAAACTGTTTCGATGTATTTATTTTCATACGTAATATAAGGGTTTTCCATATCTACCCAATATCCAACCATTTCGGTAAGTTTATTCCAATGTTCGGTGTATTTCATAACCGCTTCACGGCACTTTTGATTGTATTCTTCTATGCTAATTTTTTTACCTATATCCTCTTTGGTTATTCCTAATTCTTTTTCAACACTTAACTCAATAGGAAGGCCATGGGTATCCCAGCCGGCTTTTCGTTTTACCTGAAATCCTTTTTGTGTTTTATATCTACAAAAAATATCTTTAATGGTTCTGGCCATTACGTGGTGTATTCCGGGCATTCCATTGGCAGACGGAGGCCCTTCGTAAAAAATGTAGGGATTATTTTCGGGTCGGGAACTAATACTTTTTTCAAAAATTTGATTTTTTTTCCAATACTCTAAAATGTCTTTATACATTTCGGATAGTTGAAAATCTTTGTGTTCGGTATATTTTTTTTCCATGGGTATACTTAAGGGGTACAAAATTAATAGGAATAATGTTAATACGTAATATAAATAAGAATTTTGTAAGTAAATACTATGTAAAATTTTACGTTAAAACTTTATTTATGTCCTGATCAAGACATTCGTATTTTTTATTAAAATGTATTTTTATAAAAAATTACATCTATGAAAACGTATTATAACCCGGAAGATTTAAAAAAATTTGGAAACATTTCTGATTTTGAACCTCATTTAGCCAAAAAATTTTTTGAATATTACCAAGAGGTATTTGCTGAAGGAGCTCTTACAGCTAGAGAGAAATCGCTTATAGCATTAGCTGTTGCACACGCTATACAGTGTCCTTATTGCATTGATGCATATACTACCGATACTATAGAAAAAGGTTGTGATGAAGCCCAACTTATGGAGGCAGTTCATGTTGCTTCTGCTATAAGGGGTGGTGCTTCATTAGTTCATGGAGTACAAATGATGAATAAATACAAAGAAGTATCTATGTAATGAGTATTCAGTCTCTTCAAAAACAAAAACATATACTTTCGAAAGCAGAGGAACAGATACGTTTTTTAGAAAACACTCATTTTGAGCGGTTTTCTGAAAAATTAAATCAGTATGCCTTATTTCCTTTATCGGTAAAACCTTTGGAGATTTTTCAAATAAATCTTGGAAAAATGTGCAATCAGGTTTGCAGGCATTGCCATGTAGATGCCGGTCCTGATAGAAAAGAAATTATGACAAAAGATACCATGTTGTTATGTATTGATGCCATAAAAAAATCGGGTGCACATACTGTTGACTTAACCGGAGGAGCACCTGAAATGCACCCAAACTTTAGGTGGTTTGTTGAAGAAATCTATAAGCTTAATAAGCATATTATAGTTCGATGCAACCTTACGATTATTTTGGCCAATAAAAAATATAATGATTTACACGATTTTTTTAAGTTGCACCAGGTTGAAGTAGTATCTTCTTTGCCTTATTTTTCTTCTTCTAAAACCGATGCCCAAAGGGGCGAGGGAGTTTTTGAAAAATCTATACAGGCGTTAAAAATGTTAAACGATGTAGGGTATGGTAAAGAAAACAGCACGCTAAAACTCAATTTAGTATACAATCCTTCCGGAGCGTTTTTGCCGGGGGATCAAGGTGCATTAGAAAGGGAGTTTAAATTAAAATTAAAAAAGAATTACCAGGTTGAATTTAACAGCTTATATGCTATTACAAATTTGCCCATTAGCCGATTTCTTGACTATCTAATTAAAACTCAAAATTTTGATGCTTACATGGAAAAATTGGTAAGTGCATTTAACCCAAAGGCGGCAGAAAATGTTATGTGCAGAAACACATTGTCTGTTAGCTGGGATGGGTATATGTACGATTGTGATTTTAATCAAATGTTGAATTTAAAAGTAAAAACTGATGCACCGTATCAACATATATCTTCTTTTAATCTTCAAGATTTAAGTCGCAGAAATATAGAGGTAAATCAACACTGCTATGGGTGTACCGCAGGAGCCGGTTCAAGTTGTAGTGGAAATGTTACGGCATAAGGTATGAATGGGAAATCACTGGTTATGGTTTTTATTAGAAACCCCGAAATAGGAAAGGTAAAAACAAGATTAGCTAAAACTATAGGAGACACAAAAGCTTTTAAAGTGTACTTGCATTTATTAAACCATACGCTGTCATGCGTTTCCCCATTAAAAACAGATAAAAGTATTTTTTACTCCGATTATATCCCCAAACAAGACGAATGGCAATTAAATGGATTTTATGCTCATCTGCAATCAGGTGGAGACCTGGGGAAAAAAATGCTTACTGCCTTTGAAATTAGCTTTAAAAAAGGATATCAAAATATACTCATTTTGGGTAGTGATTGTTTAGAATTAACTAGCTCCATTATTCAAAACGCACTAGAAAAGCTTGAAAAAACTGATGTTGTAATAGGCCCGGCAAAAGACGGGGGGTATTACTTACTGGGTATGAATACATTATACACCCCGCTGTTTGAAAATAAAAATTGGAGCACAAATTCTGTATTTAAAGATACTATTAAAGAAATAGAAAACTTAAAGTTAAATTATATTGTATTAGAAGAACTTTCGGATATTGATGAAGAAGCAGATTTACCCAAAAATTTTGAGTTTTGAAAATTAGCATTGTTATACCATCTAATAACGATAGGAATTATATAGATTTTCTTATCCATTTTATTAAAGAAAACACTTATGCAGATAATATTCATGAAATAATAATAGTTGAAGCTTTTTCTTCGAAAGAAATGATAAAATTAGCAGAAAAAACACACGCAAAACTATATTTTAATACCTCAGCTGATAAAAAAATACAAATGGAAATTGGTGCCTATCATGTTACTTCTGAAATAATTTATTTTATTAATCCGGGCTGTATTCCTCCTGCTGGTTTTGATGAAAGAATTTTAAAATTTGTTCAAAAAAACAACCCATATGGAAGTTTTGATTTTGAATTTAAAAAAACAGACTCTTTGATAATTCGCTTACAAAAAATAATTCGCAGAATATTTTACAGAAATTTTTTTAATGCGCCCTCCTTTTTTATTAAAACTCAGCATTACTTTAAAATTGGAGGTTTAAAAAATTATAAAAAAGAGCTTTTATTGCAAAAGAAACTTAATGTCTGAATGCCGACAAATTATAAATATGCCTTAACGTATATTTGATTTTTATTTTTTATGAAAAAATTATTGGTTGTTTTAACCTTATTATTAAGCTATAATTTTAGTTGCTCTTCGGTTGCGTTTTATGGTGATAATCCGGCTCCTTCACATGAAATATGGAACACCCTTTTAAAAAAGCATGTAACCAAGGATGGAAAAGTAAATTACGTGGGTTTTAAAAAAGATATCACTGCATTAAATACGTATCTAAAATTATTAAGTGATAATCCGCCCCATGAAGCTAAATGGACAAAAAATGAACAAATGGCCTATTGGATTAATGCATATAATGCTTTTACCGTAAAATTAATTATCGATTATTATCCTATTAAAAGTATTAAGGATATTGGGAGTTTAATAAAAATACCGTTTGTAAATACTCCATGGGATATAAAGTTTATTACTATTGGGAATGAAAAAATGGATTTAAACAACATTGAACACGGGCAGTTACGTAAAAAATTTAATGACCCAAGAATTCACTTTGCCTTGGTTTGCGCCTCAAAATCTTGTCCTATGCTTTTAAATGAAGCGTATATTTCTTCAACATTAGATGAGCAGTTAACCCAACAAGCAAAATCATTTTTAAAAGACAAAAGCCGAAACAATATATCTGAAAACTCTTTAGAGTTATCTAAAATATTCGACTGGTATAGTATGGATTTTACATCGAAAAATATAAGCATAGTTGATTATTTAAATAAATATGCTCCTGTTAAAATAAATAATAACGCAAAAATTACCTATTTAGAATATAGTTGGGATTTAAACGAATAAATATTAGCAAAGTGTATGAAATTAATTGATTTTACAAGTGGTTGTCAATTATCGAAAAACGAACATGTAGTAATTATTGGAAACGGCATTTCGGGAATTACTTGTGCTAGAAACATTCGCAAGAAATCACGATCTAAAATCACTGTAATATCTTCAGAAACTTCTTATCATTACTCGAGAACTGCACTTATGTACATTTATATGGGACATTTGCGCTTTGAGGATACTAAGCCTTATGAAGATTCATTTTGGAAAAAAAATAATATTACGTTATTACAAAAACATGTTATACATGTAAATCCTCAAAATAAAACCCTCATCTTTAATAGCGGAGAAAGTATTGGATACGATGTGTTAATTATTGCAACTGGGTCAAAGCCAAATATGTTTGGATGGCCAGGTCAACATTTAATAGGTGTTCAGGGTTTGTATAGTTATCAAGATTTACTTGCTATGGAGTCCAATACAAAAACTTGTAAAGATGCTGTTGTTGTGGGCGGAGGGTTAATTGGTGTAGAAATGGCAGAAATGTTAGTTTCTCGTAATATTAAAGTACATTTTGTAGTTCGAGAATTGAATTTTTGGAGTTCTGTTCTTCCAAAGGAAGAATCTGAACTCATTGAAAACCATATCATTAAACATGGGGTAAACCTGCTTTTAGATACTGAGTTAAAAGAAATTTTAGGAGATGAAGCCGGAAAGGTAAAAGGAGTGACTACATCTAAAGGACAAAAAATAAACGCACAATTTGTCGCGATAACAGTAGGGGTAAGTCCAAATATTTCGTTTTTAAAAAACAGTGGTATCGAAACAGACCGTGGGGTTTTGATTAATGAGTATTTTGAAACCAATGTACAGGATATTTATGCAATTGGTGATTGTGCTCAATTTAAAGTGACAATCCCTGGAAGAAAATCTATAGAACAAGTATGGTATACAGGCCGAATGCATGGAGAAACTCTTGCCTATTCATTAACTAGTCAAAAAGCGTCTTATTCTCCTGGCATTTGGTATAATTCAGCAAAATTCTTCGATATTGAATATCAAACCTATGGCTATGTTCCTCCTAAATTAAGTGAAGAACTGGAAACTTTTTTTTGGAAACATACTGACGGAGAAAAATGTTTTCGGGTAGTTTTTAACTCCGAAAACAGAGCTATTGTAGGAGTAAATGTTTTTGGAATACGTATGAGGCATGAGGTTTTTGATGTATGGATAAGAGAAAAAAAATCGGTTGATTTTGTACTACATAATATTAAACAAGCATTCTTTGATCCTGAATTTTTTGTGCAATACGATTATGAAATCATACAATGCTTTAATAGGCATTTAAATACCTCTGTTTATGAATAATCATTCGATTTCTATTTCAAACCCAAATGCTTATAAAACAAGAGTTATAAAAAAAGCGTCTATATCATCTATGGTAATGGGGTTGTTTATTCTTGTACTTGCATCTTTTAATGTGTCATTAAACTCCAACGTTTTTCTTCCGCTTTCATTGGGTTTAATTTTATTTGGAAGCATCTTATATTCTAGAGAATTATATGTAAATAAATTACCGGGTGTAAAAAACAATGGAGTTTGGTTTAACCCCCTTAGCTCAAGAGGCTGGATAGGCTGGATTACAGGTATTGTATTAACCGGTTTTTATGTATTAATTTATTGGTTTCCTGCTTTACTTGGTTTAGGCAAAAACGGAAATGCAAATAAAGGCTTAGTTGCATTCTTTGACCCATTAAGTTTAGCACTAAACGGTAAGGTAGCTAGTCAATGGTTTGTATATGGAACTATCTATACGCTTTGTATTTTAGCGTTAGGCTATAAATTTATACTTAAATATAGGCATAATCGCTATCAAAAAATAAGAACCTTGGTAGTAATAGCTTCACAACTATTTTTGGCGTATTTAATACCGGAAATTTTAGAAGGCTTAAACAACCAACAAGCATACTTTGCAAAAGATATTAAAAACATGTGGCCATTAAACTACTATTTTTTTGATGCTTGGCATATTGATAATATGAAAAACGGAGGCCCTTTAGGTATGATTTATTTGGTTTGGGGTATTGTATTGTTTTTAGTTGTAACACCTATTATTACCTATTATGTAGGCAAACGCTGGTATTGCTCTTTTGTTTGTGGATGTGGGGGTTTAGCAGAAACAGCCGGAGATGCCTTCAGGCATTTATCTTCTAAAAAAATATCGGCTTGGAAGTTGGAGCGATATATGATACATAGTGTACTAGTATTTGCTATTGTAATGACTTTTGCGGTTTTATATAATTATTTCACCAATACCTCCGAGATTTTTGGATTAAATACCTACACATGGTTACGTAAACCTTATGGCTTTTTAATTGGCGCAGCTTTTTCAGGAGTAATTGGCGTAGGGTTTTATCCAATACTAGGCTCTCGCGTTTGGTGTAGGTTTGGATGCCCTTTAGCTGCATATATGGGTATATTTCAAAGATTTAAATCAAAATTTAGAATCACCACTAATGGGGGACAATGTATCTCTTGTGGTAATTGCTCCACTTACTGTGAAATGGGTATTGATGTTAGAGCGTACGCACAAAAGGGTCAAAATATAGTGCGATCAAGTTGTGTTGGCTGTGGAATTTGTTCTGCCGTATGTCCAAGAGGGGTTTTAAAATTAGAAAATGGCAAGGAAGAAACTAGAATTCATGATAGTCCTATAGTAATTGGTAATAATAGCATTACCTTAAACATGTAAGTATGATGAAAATTTTAATGAGTGTTGTTTTAATCCTATACTCAATTGCTTTGCTCTTTATTTTTGTATATAGTTTAACACAGGCATGCTTAATTCGAAGGTATTTAAAAAGTAAAAAAACGAATAAACCACTAAAAAAAGATATTGAATATTTTCCCTTAGTTACAATACAGTTGCCAATTTACAACGAGCTGTATGTGGTTGAGCGATTAATTGATAGAATATGTATGATAGAATATCCGGATGATAAATTACAAATTCAAGTATTAGATGATTCTACCGATGAAACCACCGAAATAATTAAAGCTAAGGTGTTTGAATGGTCTGCTAAAGGAGTAAATATTATACACTTGCATAGAATTAACAGATTGGGTTATAAAGCAGGAGCACTAAAAGAGGGTTTAATTCAAGCAACCGGAGAATTTATAGCCATTTTTGATTCCGATTTTTTGCCAAATACCGATTTTTTAAAACAAACCATCCCGTATTTTGTAAACGAAAAAGTAGGAATGGTGCAAACCCGTTGGGGGCATCTTAATCGAAATTACTCTCTTTTAACAAAACTTCAGGCTTTTGCTTTAGATGCCCACTTTACCATAGAACAAGTTGGCAGAAATTTTAATCATGGTTTTATTAATTTTAATGGAACAGCAGGAGTTTGGCGTAAAACATGCATTATTGATGCAGGAAATTGGCAACCAGACACCCTAACAGAAGATTTAGACTTAAGCTACCGAGCCCAATTAAAAAACTGGGATTTTGTTTATTTGGAAGATGTTGAATCCCCGGCAGAGTTACCTCCTGTAATGAGCGCCTTAAAAACACAACAATATCGTTGGACAAAAGGGGGAGCTGAAACTGCTCGTAAACATATTCTTAGTGTTTTAAAAAGCAATAAGTCTATCTCCATAAAATGGCACGGATTAATGCATTTATTAAATAGTGCTATTTTCTTGAGTATATTGATTTGCGCAATTTTAAGCATCCCCTTAATATTTATAAAAAATACACATCCCCAATGGGCTGCGTTTTTTTGGGCAGCCTCTTTGTTTTCTGTTAGTTTTTTTATTCTGGCCAGTATGTATTATATCTCCCACTCGCAACGTTACCATAATAAGTTATTGGCGTTTTTTAATATGATTATTACCTTTCCTGCATTTTTATGTGTTTCTATGGGGCTCTCTCTACACAATGCAATTGCAGTGCTGGAGGGATATTTTGGGAAAAAATCAGCTTTTATTAGAACTCCAAAATTTAACGTACTAAAAAAAACAGGTAGTTGGAGCAATAATAAATATCTCAAGACACACCTTACATGGATTAATTTTTTTGAATTATTTCTGGCGCTTTTATTTGCTTTTGGTATTTTAAAAGGGATTCAATTAAAAGATTATAGCTTATTGCCTTTTCACAGCATGTTATGTGTAGGTTTTTTATCTGTATTTTATTTTTCATTTACCCAACGAATTAGCTATAAACAATAAGATTCTATGTATGTTAAAATAATTAAAACTTAAGTATATGATTACAGCGTGGAATACATTAGAATCCGTAGATCAATTAAATGAAATTCAGGAAATTTCGTATCAAAAAATGCAGGTGCTTTTTAAGCATAGCACCCGATGTGGTATAAGCATGCACGCCTATGAGAAACTAGAAAAAAACTGGAATTTTTTACCCGATGAAATTGATTTTTATTATTTGGACTTATTAATGTATAGATCTATTTCCGATGCGATAGCTCAAAAATGGAAAATTACCCATCAATCTCCTCAAATTATCGTCATAAAAAAAGGAGAAGCAATATATACAAGTTCTCATCATAGTATCGATATAAATACCATACGTAATAATATTTTACCATGAAATTTTTAAAAGATTCAGTCGCATTTTTTACATTTCTTTTTTTTATACCCTGTTCATACAGTCAACATGTTGAAAACGCATCGTATAATTTAATGCTTAAAAGTTTATTATCTCACTCTGTTAATGAGCTTGGTGTAAAAGAGGTTTATGCAGATACCACTGCAATATTTTTAGATGCAAGAGAAAAAAATGAATATCAGGTAAGTCATATAAAAAATGCTGTTTGGTGTGGGTATGATCATTTTGAAATAAATAGAATAAGCCATGTTCAAAAAAATAAAAAAATAATTGTGTATTGTTCTGTAGGTTATCGAAGTGAAAAAATTGCAGAAAAGCTTATAAACGCTGGTTATACAAATGTTTATAACATGGTAGGGGGAATTTTTGAATGGAAAAATCAAGATTTTCCGGTAGTTGACTCATATGGTAACTCAACCCAAAAAGTTCATGCTTACAGTAAAACATGGGGTATATGGCTACATAATGCCGAAAAAATTTATTAAAAAAAGGGCAGTGTAACATTGGTCACCATAAAAAGCTTAAAACATATGTATCATTGCTTTTATGTTGGAATTAATTAAAAAATCATATGTTGATTATTACAATTATTTAATCAACGAAATTGCATGTCCTTCTTGGCATAACTATTTTTATTGGTTATTAGGACTGTCTGTACTAGTTTGGCTGCTGGAGATTATTTTTCCTTGGAGAAAAAATCAAGCGGTATTTAGAAAAGATTTTTGGTTAGATGGATTTTATATGTTTTTTAATTTTTTTCTTTTTTCATTAATAGGATATAACGCTATTTCTAATATTGGAGTAGATTATTTTAATAAATTTTTGGCTCTATTTGGAATAACAAATATGGTCGCTTTAAGCATCCAAAGTTGGCCGGTTTGGAGTCAGTTTTTACTTATGTTTATTCTGGCCGATTTTATTCAATGGAATATCCATCGATTATTGCATAAAAACAAATATTTATGGGAATTTCATAAAGTACATCACTCTGTTGAAGAAATGGGGTTTGCTGCTCATTTACGCTTTCATTGGATGGAAACCGTTATTTACAAAAGCATACAATATATTCCCTTGGCTATGATAGGATTTGGTATTCAAGATTTTTTTATTATACATATTATTGCAGTTGCAATTGGGCATTTAAATCACGCCAATATTAAACTAACATACGGCCCTTTAAAGTACCTGCTAAATAATCCTGTTATGCATTTGTGGCATCATGCCATGCATTTACCTAAAAATAGCTACGGTGTAAATTTTGGCTTAAGTTTAAGTGTTTGGGATTACCTTTTTAAAACAGCGTATATTCCCAACGATAATGCCAACGAACCCTTAGGTTTTGAAGGATTAGAGAAATTTCCAAAAACTTTTTTACAACAAGAATTTTATCCTTTTAAAAAATGAAATCACTCATTACACTCCCAAATGCGATTATATTATGTTTAACATTAGGTTTAGCCCCATACTTTCCTGAGCCTCATATTTAGGGTAAATTAAAATGGGTAGCAGGTGGAGCAAATGGCATGAAATTGATAGATTGGGGAGATTTGCTAATGCATGGATTCCCTTTTATAGTGTTAATAGTAGTGCTTGTTAAATCACTGGAA
>CAZEIM010000024.1:41806-42711 GCA_964512145.1 uncultured Flavobacteriales bacterium | reverse complement strand
AAATAAAACCGATCTTATTAGTGTTGAAAAACCAGAAAAATATTCAGCAATTACTAACAAAAGATAAACAAATAGCAAAAAGGTTATAGAAATAATAACGCCTTTAATCAGTTTATTTTTATAATATTTTTTAATAAACTGATCAAGACTAAATAATAAGTTATTATAATCCGTATTTGACATGATACAAATACGTAAATTTAATCAAATTAAATTTACCATGTATCAATTTATGTGATAAATCATTTGTATGTGAGGTAAACCGTCTTCTAAATATGTATTTCCGGTTGCAATAAAATTTAATTTAGAATAAAACGATAATGCTTGTATTTGTGCGCTAATTTTAATAGGGTATTTTTTATGAAATAATTCGATGGATTGGTTAATACAATAATTCATTAAGTTTTTTCCAACATTTGATTTTCTAAACTCAGGCAATACGCATACTCGGCCAATGGATGTAAAATTATCATATGATACTCCTTCGGGAATTAATCGAGCATACGCCATTAATGTATTATTATCTTTGTTAAACATTAATACATGATAAGAAACAAGGTCTTTGTTGTCTAAATCTGTATAAATACAGTTTTGTTCAACTATAAATATTTGCTGTCTTAATTTAATAATATTAAAAAGTTCAAGATTTGAAAGGTTTTCAAAATTTTTAATTACGTACGTGTACATTTAGCTATAATTCTAAAAAATTATTTATTGTAATGATACAGAAAATTTGAGGTTTTTAATAGCTTTAACTTGAAAATGATACGTTAATCCTAAACATGTAAAATATGTTAGCGCTAAGGGTAAAGTATTGTTTTTGTTTAACATAACAGATTGAAATTTATTTTTGTCGTAATAGTTTAATTTTTTTTTTTTTTTTAACGCGAAATGAGTCCAAACTA
>CAZEIM010000024.1:1209-41768 GCA_964512145.1 uncultured Flavobacteriales bacterium | reverse complement strand
TTCGTTTACTGTTTTTATATTTTAAAAAGTATGTTTTTGATTGACTATTTAAGGTTAAAAAAGGTTTTATATTTTTTCCAAAAAACCCTATTCTTTTATACTCTTCGCTATTGTACTCTTTATAAAACAAGTTATTGGTGTGATTAACTTTTATATTAAGAATTGAAGTATAACTTTTAGTTATTCTGTTATTTTTTAAAACATGCGATTTTTGAAATACATCAATATGATTAGTATTAAATTGTCCATTTAATGTTTTATAAAACATTAAAAGTGCGAAACAAAAAAAATGTTTATTCATAAAAAAACTCGTTACAGATTTTTTTATCCATAACGAGTTTTTAAATATTAATATTATAAAATTATTTTTGTATTAAAATAGTTTTAGATACTTGATTATTGTTTTCGTCTTTCAACATAAACAAATACATTCCATTAGAATAGTCGGAAACATTAAATTCTTTTATTAGCTCTCCCGATACATATCCTAAATTATCGGTAAAAATTAATCTTCCTGTAATATCTCTTATTTCAACCAGACCATTAAAAGCATTCATTGTGTTTAATTTCATCGTAAATACCCCGTTATTTGGGTTTGGATAAAGCGCCAAGATGCTTTCGTTAAAATTTTCTGCAATTGAGTTAGTAGTATCAATATTTAAGAAAATTTCATCCGACCAACGTTCACATCCAAAAAAATTAGTGGCAACTACTGCATAATTACCAGGTACTGTTGGGGTATAGGTAGTGTTGGTAGCTCCTGAAATTGGCATACTATCTACATACCATTGGTATGAAATACCGGCTTGAATATTATCAACATTTAATATTTTACCTCCACCTGATAATAATAAAAGTGGTTTAACAGGATAAGAAATGGTGGTGATAATTTGTGAATTTGATGTATTTGAACATCCGTTAGTATCTACAACTTCAACTGAATATGAACCTGCTGAAATAGTAGAATAAAAATCTTGGGTTGCCCCAACAATAACAACATTATCTTTATACCAAGCATATGAAATAAATCCAGGGTCTGCTTGGAGTAGTACAGTATCTCCAGAGCAAACCGTATCGGCAGAAGGTATAATGTTTGAAACATTAGGTAATGCAAATACTGTTACTACATCGGTATCAGATAAAGTACTAACTAATTCTTTTCCAATTACCAATGAACCAGAAACTCCTATTCCTGAACATCCTCCAGGAGAAGGACAGCTAAAAGAGTAGGTTCCGGTACCGGTAATATTAATAATCGTGCTACCTAAAAAATCGTCTGCACTTAATCCATCTTTATCATAAAAACTTAAGATAATTTGGTTACCTTCTAATAACCAATCAACGGTTGACCAATTTGGTGTTTTATTGTTTGTTATAGATGAACTAGATCTAATGCTTGTATTGTCTTGAACTCTAAAATAAACATCGGGTTTAGATAAAGAACAGATTAATTCATCCGCATCTCCACACCAATCATCATCACATGCTGTTACAGCAGATAGTGAAGAAACTTTATATTGGTAAATATTTGTAGATAAAGACACTTGATAATCTCCAGGAGTTGAATAATTAACAGGAGCTGGATTTTCAACATTACTCGTTGTTCCATTACCAAAATCCCAAACATATTCATATAAAGGATTTCCTGCACTAGGTAAAATTGGATTATATGTAGTTGTTAATGAACCACACCCTGATTGATTAGTAATAGTAAAAGCAGCATTTCCTGTTGGATTTGGGTGAATTGTTATTGGATATATAAAAGTCTCGGTTGTAGTTTGTACACCTACTCCCGGAACATTAACAGCAATTACAGCAGAAACATTAATTTCGTAATACCCTGCAACTAAAGGAGTTCCGCAAATTTTAGCACAAATTCTTTCTGTTAAAGGCGGATTAGAATTAGGATAAAAAACAGAAGATGAATTTCCATTGTGATCATAAGCAGTCCATGTTAATCCAGGAGGCATGCCGGACAATCCTACAATATTAATTTGGTTAAAACTAACAGTAGCACTTATTGGGGTTGTAATAGCAAATTGTTGTGGTAAATAAAATGTTAAAGTTGCTTCATAAGGTTTTCCTGCTGTATCATTAGGTAAGTTTTTTGGACAAGATGTTGGATAAGCAGGGGTTGAGTCACATGTTAAATCAATACTACAAACTGTACATTGAGAATAAGCATTATAAAAAAAAGGAAGAGCTAAAAATGTAAATATAATTTTTTTCATGTTATAAAAATTTAAAACAAACAAAATTAAAGAAAAAAGACATAGAACGAAAATTTATTTTTTCATTCTAATTTTTTCTAAATTATTTTTTAGATCAAGCATTACCTTCTCATTTTTTCGATTAAAAAACAAAAAGCTAGTTCTTACATAGTAAGTACAAGGTTTACTGAATATTTCTTTTTTATTATTATAAAAAATTATGGCAGGAATAGATAAGTTTTCGTTGCTTAATGTGTTGTATTCTAAAATAATGAATTTTTTTTGCTGAATAGATTTAATATGATTTTGGTTGGTAATAAAGCTATCATTGGTATTAAATACTTGATTTAAAAAGGTATTGTTTTGAATTAAAGAATCTTCATGATGGCTATAGTAAAAATATATAGGGCAATAGGTAAAGTTTTTAAAGTCGCTTTTAATTTTACTATGTTGTTTTTTTATTTTATTTTCTATTTTTTTAGCTTCCTCTACAAACCCTTTTTGTTTAATAATTTCTAGTCTGTTTAGATCTGTTTTTAATGTTATTAATATTAAATCAAAGGGTATAGTACAATTAGGTAAATTTTGTGAATATAGTTGAAAATTTATTGCTTTTAATAAACCAAAAAATAGTATTACTCTAAAAATCACGTTACTTCATTATTTTATAATCTTCAATATTAAAATCATCAACCGATTTAGGTTTAATTTTAATTCCATTTAAACGCACTTCATTTCCAGATTCATAATATATTTTTAATATTTCAAGTCCATTTACATCATATCTTTTCCATTCACCTTCTCTTTGTCCTGCTTCATAAGATCCTTCGAGCATTTTTTTTCCGGTTGGATGATACCAAGTATGTTTTCCGGTTGGAATTCCATCGGAATAATTTCCTTTATAACTTAACTCGCCATTGCTTACATAATAGTGTTTCCATTCTCCATCTCTTTCATTTCCAATATATTGACCTTCTTCTTTATAATCACCCTGAATTAACATCCAAGCGCCTTCCCGTTCTCCATCAATAAATTCACCTTGCAACATAATTTCATTTGTGTCGTTATATTCAATAACCACTCCATTTTCTACTCCATTTTTATAGGTTTCTTTTCTTTTTATATTTCCATTTTCATAAAACCAAATCCATTCACCATGATATTTTCCTCCTTTAGCGTACTTTCCCTTTTGCTCTTCTTTTCCGTTTTCAAAAAAATACAGCCAATTACCATGTTTTGAACCATTTAAGTATTCACCTTTTGATCGCAAAGACCCATTTTTATGAAATTCTTTCCATTCACCTTGTTTTAGACCTAAAGAATCTATTGTTCCTCCCTGAAGAAGCAAAAATCCATCTTTATATACTTGTACATTTATTAAATTTCCAACTGAATCATATTCAAAACTATTACCTTCAAGTACTCCTTTTTTAAACCCTTTAACCGACTTAACTTTTGCATTTGGATAATACTCTGTTACTAATTCTATTTTTTCTAAATCTTTTTCAATAACTAACTCATCGTCTTTATATAACAGTACCGATAGAACTTCTCCATTTTTATCATATTCTTTAAAATAACCATTTTTTAATCCGTTTATATATCTGCCTTCATTCTTAATAATATAAGGCTTATTACAAGGTTCAAAACAAGGAAAAAACTCAATCCATTTACCTTCTTTTTTGCCTTCTTTATTCGTCCTGTTAATATAATCTCTTGTTTTAATAAATCCATTGTTATAATTAAATAATGTAATGATATTCCCCTGTTTATCATACTCGTATGAGTAAGAAGTAAGAATATCATTCATATAAAAAGACTTTCGGCTTAGTAAATTATCGATGTAATAATAACAAAATCCTTCTTTTTTGCCTTCTTTAAAATACTCTTTACTTACCAAAAAACCATCATTTCCATACTTCATGTCCCAACCGTTTTTTAATCCGTTTTTAAAAGAAACCTCATTGATGCGTATTTCAAAATCATTATAAAATAACCATGTACTATCTGCTTTGTTATTTGTTCTTTTACCTATAGATTTTAGTTTTCCGTTTTCATGATAGTTTTTCCATACTCCAGTAGGTAAATTGTTTTCAAAAAAACCTTCGCTTGAAATATTTCCATTTTCATGATAAAAAACTTTGTATTCTTTTGGTGAAGTATTATCTTGAGAATAACCAATATGAAACATAAATAATAAACATATTAATAGATTATATTTATTATATATAATATTTAAATAAAACATGTTATTATTATTATACTGTTTAAATAGTTGAAATTTTTTATAATAAACTCTTTGAAATTAAATGTATTTAAAAATATAAACATAAATTATTTAAATTGTTAATATTAAATAAATATATACCAATTACTTAATATTATTATAAACAATTCTTAATAACAATAAATAACCATATGAATTTAATAACTATTTGAATAATAAATGTTGATTAAGTTGTTTCATAATATTCAAAAATAAAGAAAAGTATTTGATACGTGGTTTAATATTTTTTTATGTATTGATATTTACATTCGTGTTTTAAAAAGTAATAATAGTTTATTAACAAGTTTTGTATATTTAATGAACAGGGTGTTTTTATTATTAGGATCTAATTTAGGAAGTAAAGAAATTAATATTTATAAATCTAGAATATTGTTGCATAAAAATGTTGGGACAATTATTTCTATATCAGATTATTATTATTCAGAAGCATGGGGGTATAATTCAGAAAATAATTTTGTTAACCAAGCAATTTTATTAGAGTCTCAACAAGATTGTTTTACTTTAATGAATCAAATAAAAGAAATAGAAAAAATAATTGGAAGAAAAGAAAAGAAAACCATCCATTATGAGGATAGATTAATAGATATAGATATATTATTTTATAATAAGGAAATAATAGATGATGAAAAAGTTAAGGTGCCTCATCCTTTACTACACGAAAGACTTTTTGCTTTAATGCCATTAGCTCAAATAATAGATGAATCATTTACGCACCCTTTATTAAAAGGAAACATTAAAGAGTTAATTAAAAATTTAAATCAATAGAGCGTATGTTTTTTTATGTTATAATTTTTATTTGTTCATTAGCGGTTTTATTGTTATCGGCTAAATTTTTTACCAATTCTGCTGAGGGAATAGGTTCTTGGTTAGGTCTACAACCATTTGTAATAGGGGTATTTATTGTTGGTATAGGAACATCGCTTCCTGAGTTAATTTCGGGAATATTATCAGTTCGTAATGAAGTTTCTGAAATTTTATCGGGTAATATAATAGGAGCCAATATTTCAAATATTTTATTAATTACTGGATTAGTTGCTGTTTTAAATAAAAAAGCAATAACATTAAAAAGTCAGTATTTATATATTGATTTACATTTTTTATTAGGAAGTTTTGTATATTTTGTTGTCATTGCATACGATGGCACTATTGATATAATTGAGTCTTTTATTGGGTTACTGATATTTGTAACATATGCCGTATATTTAATTAAAGGGGAGGCGATACCTATCGAAAAAGATTTAAAACTTAAGAATAAAAAAATTCCGTATAAAAACTTTATTATATTACTTTTATCAGCAATAGGTATATATTTTGGTGCCGATTATACCATATTTTCATTAAAAAATATTGCCGTTGAATTAAATATTCCAACTACTATTATTGCATTAACCTTACTATCATTAGGAACTACATTACCTGAGTTAGCGGTTAATATTTCGGCTATACAACAAGGTAAAGCCGAAATGGCTGTTGGTAATGTTTTAGGTTCTTCGGTTTTTAATACTTTAGTAATACCCCCATTATCTGCATTCTTTGGAGTAATTCAGGTTCCAGATAATTTATTGTCTTTTTCATTACCCTTGATGGCAACCTGTGGTTTGTTGTTTTATTTATTAACCCATGATAAAAAAATATCTATTTGGGAAGGACTTATGTTTATCTGTTTATATATTCTATTTTTAATAAAGTTAGTTTTTAATTAGACAATACCAGCATTTTTAATTACATCTTTAATATTTTATTATAAATGGATACGTAGTTGGCATAAAGTTTATATATTTAATAAAATGTTAATTTTTAAATAAAAGTTTGCGTATCCGGTTTGAATTATCAAATATTGTGTGTTATGTTTAAAAAACACGTTTATAGTATTATAGTAATACTTCAAATATTTGCATGTAATACAACCAATACAATTAACGAATCTGAAGACCCTAATACTTTACAAAGAATAGATGGGGATAGGTTTTATGGAGGGGTTTTTAGATTAAATGAAGTAGATAAACCAGGAAGCCTACATCCTTTACAACTGGTTGATGCTCCTGCATTAAGAATAGCATCACAAGTTTACGAGGGACTCGTTAAACTTAATCCAACAACACTTGATATTGAGCCCGCTTTGGCGTATAAATGGATTATCAATAAGGAAGCCACAAAATATACTTTTTTTATCAGAAAAAATGTTGTTTTTCATCCCTACCAAGTAGATAAGCAAATTAAATTAAACGCATACGATGTTGAAAGATGTTTTAAAAAATTGTCTACTAAATCTGATAAAAATAACGCATTTTGGTTATTTGAAAACCTTATTAAAGGCGCAAAGGAATATTATAATGACACTTTAAACAAAGAGAGTTTTGGAATAAAAGCTATTAATGATAGTGTTTTAGAGGTTCAACTAATCAAGCCTAATACCTCTTTTCTTCAAATTTTAACACAACCGGGGTGTTGGATATATTCTGAATATTTTAATGAACAAAATTTGCCTTTAGGAACCGGGCCATATATATTAAAAAAACACACAGACAGTGAGAGTATATTAATTAAAAACAATTATTACTGGAAAAAAGATAAGTATGGAAATAATTTACCATATATCAACCAAATTTACACTACGTTTATTTCAGATAAAATTAAAGAATTAAATATGTTTAAAAAAGGAGAAATTGATGTCATTTATAAACTTCCATTAGAAAATATCGAAGAAGCTGTAATAGATTTAGAAAATGTAATAGAAAACGATGGAGATATACATTATTTTATACAAATGACCCCGGCTATGATTACTCAATATTATGGCTTTAATTGTTCAAACGATATATTTAAAGATAAAAGAATAAGAAAAGCATTTAATTTAGCTATTAACAGAGAAGAGTTGGTACAGTATACTTTGCTGGGAGATGCAAAACCCGGAAAAAAAGGAATTATACCACCTGTTTTTAAATCCTATAACACTGAAAACATTATAGGGCATGAATTTGATGTTAATAAAGCAAAGGAATTAATGTCTGAGGCAGGATATCCCAATGGAAAAAACTTTCCGCGAATTACACTATTAGTAAACAGCGGTGGAAAAAACAATATTATTGTGGCCCAACATATTGTAAAAATGTTGGAAGAAAACATAGGAATAGAAATTAATTTAAAAATTATACCCTTTACTTTATTAAACGAAACCGTTGAAAACGGAGAAGCGGTTTTTTGGAGATCTGGATGGGCAGCAGACTACCCGGATCCTGAAAATTTCTTAAAAATATTTACTTCACATCTATATTCAAATGAAAATAATAGCTTTCATTTTAACAACCCTGTTTTTGACTCATTATATTTATTAGGCACACAATCAACGCAAGAATATGAAAAAATAAAATATTTTCAATTGGCCGAGCAAATATTGATTGATGAATCGGTATTTATACCCTTGTATTATGAAGAGATTACTCGACTAGTTAATAAAAGAGTAAAAAACTTACAAATAAACCCAATGGAATTTAGGGATTATTCAGAAGTTTGGTTGGTTAAATAAACTATCTAAAATCTTTTATTTTAAAATGTTTTTTACAATGAATAAGTTCTTTTTCATTATTTGAAGCAAAAATTACCAAGCGATTATTAGAAAATGCTTTTAGGTTTTCAAAAAACCATTCGGAGTTTTTTTCATCTAGATTACTTAAGGGCTCATCTAAAAATAAAAATGGGGTATCTGAAAACAAAGCAAAACCCAATCGCATTTTTTGCTTCATTCCAGATGAAAAATAATGTACCGGCTTATCAATATGATCCGTAAGTTGAAGCAGACTTAATATATCTTTTTTTTTAATAGCGGAATGTAAACGCTTAAATGAAAAATGAAAGTCTATACTTTCTTTAATGTTTAACCATTCATATGTTTGAATGTAAGGAGCAACAAATGCGATATTTTCATACAACTCGTAAGTGTTAATAGCCTCATTATTTACATTAAAATATTTTATTTCACCTTTGTCAGGCTGAATTATTCCTGATATTATTTTTAGCATGGTTGATTTTCCAGATCCATTTTCACCCACAAATGCAATATAACCTTCACCTAGAGATAATTCTAAATGAATATTTTTTAAGATAGACTTACCAGTATATTTTTTTGAAACATCATGCAAAATGATTTTACTCATAATTCGTAAAAATATAACTTCTTATTAAGAATATTTAATTCTTCTACAGATATAAACAATTTAAGGTTAGTAAAAAAAAAAAACTGCTAAAAATTCAACGCGTAAATTGTTAATATTGTATGTTGAATAACGTGTATTTATGAAAAAACAACATATACTTACCTTATTGGCTTTAGTTCTTATCAACATAACAGTCAATGCTCAATTATCTGTTTCGGCTTTAGCAACGGGTGTTTCTTGTGCTGATGTATGTGACGGAAGCGTAACATTAACTATTACCAACGGAATAGGTCCGTTTGATATTTACATGACAGACGGGGTATCAAATGATTATTTTGATACCACCGTTTTAAGCGTTATTACCTATAACAATATTTGTAAAGCAAACCCACTAACTATAGTTGTTACAGATTTATTTAACGGAGATATTACTAGCACAACAGCTATAGTTTCAGGGCCTTCAGCAATCGTATTAGGTTTAGCTCCACCTTTTTCTAATACACCCGCAACCTGTAAAGACTCATGCAACGGACAAATTAGAACACGTTTTACTGGAGACGCTCCTTTAACATACTTATGGAGCAATGGATTAACGGGAACTGTAAATTCTGGGCAAATTATCATAAATAATACACTTTGTGCCGATACATATAGCGTAACTATTACAGATGTGTGGGGTTGTAATAAGGCTTTTACATATACACAGGCGCCATATTATATTGTTAACGAACCAAACTATATAACTACAAGCTTTAATGTAACAAGCGCAAGTTGTAACAATACATGTGATGGTCAAATTACCTCTACCCCTTCAGGAGGAAATGCTGGTGGATATTTTTACAATTGGGAAGGTAATCCTGCCGGAGATGGCACAAATACTATTACTGGTTTGTGTGATGATGTATATACGGTAACCATAACTGATACCAAAGGCTGTATTGGAATTGATTCAGCAACTGTTAATGAGCCAACTCCCATTTTAACAACTCCATCTCAAAACAATGTAACGTGTTTTGGTGGCAACAACGGAAGTATTAGTATTGCTGTTTCCGGAGGTATAGCTCCATATACGTATACTTGGTCACCGAATGTTTCAACGGGTAATACCGCTTCATCTTTAACTGCCGGAACATATAATATTACTATTACAGATAATAATGGGTTAGGTACTTGCCCGGTAAACTTGTCAATTAATATTACTCAACCCGATGACATAATTCCAAATAAAGATAGTATCAATATATTGTGTTTTGGAGGTAACACTGGGCAAGCTTCTGTTAATCCAACCGGAGGAACGGCTCCTTACTCGTATTTATGGAATAATTTTTCGGTAAACGACACCATTCAAAATCTTTCGGTTGGTCTTTATACCGTAACTATTACTGATTTTAATAATTGTACTAAAACATCTACGTTTAACATTACACAAAACCCTCAAATTAACAGTAATATTACTTCAAACAATATTTCGTGTAATGGTTTTACAGACGGAAACGCTACAGCTTCTCCAACCGGAGGAGTGCCTCCTTATACATATTTATGGAGTAATGGATTTACTACTTCTAGTATTAATAGTTTATCGGCTGGAACATACTATGTAACCATTACAGATGATGTTTTGTGTACAAGAATAGATTCTGCCATAATAATTGAGCCTTCTGCTTTTAACAGCAACTTTTTACAAACAAACATTACCTGTAATGGTCAAAATAATGGATCGGCATCTGTAACTCCAAGCGGAGGAACGTCTCCCTATACGGTAAGTTGGATTCAAGGAGGGGTTCCTTTTAGCTCCGATACAAATGTTACTAATCTTACGGCCGGAAATTATACCGTAAATATTTTTGACAACTCAGGCTGTCCTGTTGTTGTTAATTTTACAATTACTCAACCCAGCGCTTTAGTTCCGGGGGTTACCTTTAACAATAATCGATGTTTTGGTGAGTGTCTAGCTCAGGCACAAGCTAATCCAATAGGGGGTAATCCAGGCGGCTATAGTTACGCCTGGAATGACCCATCTTCATCTACATCTCAAAGCATAAGTAATTTATGTGCAGGGTCTTATACAGTTACGGTAACGGATATATTAAACTGTTCAGCTACGCAAACCATTACAGTTCTTCAGCCAGATAGCCTAGAAGCGGGACTATCAAAAATAAATGCAGAATGCGGTTTGTGTAACGGACAGGCATGGATAGATATTGTAGGTGGAGTACCTCCTTATAATGTTTTATGGGATAATGCCAGCTCAAATGATACCATTACTGGATTATGCGTTGGATATGTAAGCGTAACCATTACTGACGATAGCTTGTGTATACTTACAGATAGCATTGAAATAACCACACCTCTACCCATTAACTTAAATCCTAATCAGGTTAATATTGATTGTGCTGGCTCAAGTAGCGGAAGCGCATCGGTTAGTCCAACAGGAGGGTTACCCGGGTATACTTATCTATGGAGCACAGGCTCAACGTCATCATCTATTAGTGGACTTGCGGTAGGCTCATATACTGTAACGGTTATTGATGCTCAGCCTTGTACATTAACCTATACGTTTAACATTACCTCAAACTCTGCTATGACATTATCGGCTGTACAAGACAGCGCAAGCTGTGCTAATATTTGTGATGGCGGGGTAAGTGTATCGGTGCTTGGAGGAACAGCTCCTTACTCGTACGCTTGGAGTTCTGGTGGTACAGGAAACATAGAAGCACCGTTATGTATAGGCTCTTATACAGTTACGGTAACCGATTTTAATAACTGCGCAACAACAGCAAGTGTTTCGGTTGACCCTAAAATCACCATTTTATTTGGTATAACTATCGTAAAAACGGACTGTAACGACTCATTATGTGATGGAAATGCTACAGCAGTAGCTGCCGGAGGTAGCTCCCCCTATTCATTTACTTGGTCTAGCGGAGTTAGTACTCCTATAAACCCAACAACATCTTTTGTTGATAGTGTTTGTACAGGTTCACTTTCTGTCATTGCGATGGATAATAGCGGATGTACAGGAGTTGATTCTGTTTATATGCCAGCCGATACTAATGTGCTACAGTTTACTTTAGCCGAAACGCCTATTTCATGTTTTGGGGCAAATGATGGAGAGTTATCGGTATTACCTAGCGGAGGAACATCGCCTTATTCATACCAATGGAACACAAGCATAAACGACACCCTAAACACTATTAGCGGATTATCTCCAGGAACATATTCAGTTACCATTACCGATGCTAATTTGTGTCAGTTGGATACTACGGTTGTTATTACTCAACCTGATATTTTAGATGTTAGCTTAACTAAATCAGATGTTACTTGCTTTGGATTAAATAATGGAAACATCATGAGCAGTGTATTAGGAGGAACTGCGCCCTATAGTTATTTGTGGTCAAACACTCAAACCACATCAGGTATTGGAGGATTAACAGCCGGAAATTATTCATTAACCGTTACGGATGATAGAAATTGTACGGATACTGCTTCAGTAATCATTATTGAGCCACAGGCTATAACGAATACATTTTTAAATGATTCGGTTTCTTGTAATGGCCAATCTGACGGATCGTCTACGGTTAATCCAACGGGAGGAGTTGGAGGATATAGTTTTCAATGGGATATTAACACCTTTTTTCAAACTACTCAAACGGCTACTAACTTATCTGCCGGTATATATTATATTACGGTGTCAGATACTAATGGATGCTTCACAATAGATTCAACCGAAATATTACAGCCTAATGTATTATCTGCAAACATTACATCTACAGCAATTTTATGTTATGGAAACTCCAATGGCACTTTAACTGCAAATCCAACCGGAGGAACAGCTCCTTACTCGTATTTGTGGAGTTTAAATACAGGCTCTCAAACAACACAAACAGCCATAGGATTAGGTGAAGGATTATACAGTGTTACAGTAACCGATATGAACAATTGTAGTGTAGTTTCTAATCAATCGTTAACGGAGCCTGATTCTATTTCAATTACTTTAAATATTTCGAACATACAATGCCATGGAGCAGGAAATGGTTCTATTCAAGCCCTAGCTAGTGGAGGAACAGGAGGGTATACCTATCAATGGAGCTTATCAACCGGTTCGCAAACCACTTCAACAGCTGTTAACCTTTCGCCAGGCTCACATTCGGTAACTATTACAGATGCAAATGGATGTACAAATAGCCGCTCGGCATTAATTATTACTCCACAGCCCCTTCAGGGTTCGCCTTTTTCTACTTCTTCTAATTGTAATTTAAACGATGGAACAGCAAGGGTATTCCCTTTATTTGGAGGAGTTCCGCCTTATACACATCAATGGAGTACAGGCGCTACCTCGATTATATTAACAGGATTAGCCGGTGGGGTAATATATACCGACACCATAACAGATGCAAATGGCTGTAAATTGGTTGTTCAAGTACCGGTTTCAGAAATTGGTGGTCCAACCAATGTTTCTTTATTAGTTACCAATAACACATGTTTTGAAAGCTGCGATGGCGCTGTATTAGCCAGTGGAGTTACCGGAGGAGTTCCTCCGTATTCTTATCAATGGAATGATCCCGCAAATTCTACTACACCATTTGTTTCAGGGCTTTGTGCAGACACACTGTTGTTATTAATTACAGATGACAGCAGCTGTTCCTATTTTTCACCCCCTGTTATAATTACTCAACCTGATTCAATACAATCAAACCCCGTAATTTCTGAAGCAAGCTGTTCAAATGCTAATAATGGTGAAATTACGGTTAATCCATCTGGAGGCACTATGCCTTACACTTTTCAATGGAGTAACGGGGCAAATACATCGGCTATTACAAATTTAACGACAGGTACATACGTGCTAACTATTACCGATAATAACCTTTGTAGTGTAGTAGACTCAATAGAGGTAACGGAGTTTTTAGATATAAACCCCTTATTTACTATTGGAGATATCAATTGTTTTGGAGATTCCACAGGTTTTATTCAGGTTTCAGTAACAGGAGGAGCTTCACCGTTTACTTATGAGTGGGATATTAATACAGGATATCAAACAACGGCAAATGCAACAGATTTAATGGCAGGAACTTATATGTTAACCATAACTGATAATAATGGCTGTAGTTTAGATACGTTTGCTACAATTTTAGAAAATAGTGAAATTACACTTTTTGCTAATGCAACACATACAACATGCGGAAATAACACCGGAGAAATTGCAATTAATGCGTTGGGTGGTGTTCCTGCTTATTCATATTTTTGGCTACACAACGGAAGCTCGGCTACCAACCTAAACAATTTGTTTGCAGGGGTTTATAGTGTTGAGGTTACTGATAATGCAGGATGTAAAGACACTTTTAATATTATAGTTAATAATTCAGATGGTCCTATCATCTCAAAGCAAATTAATAATGTTTCGTGTTTCGGTATTTCAGATGGATCGGCAAATATTAATGTTTCGGGAGGAACTAGCCCATATAGTTACTCTTGGCTTCCAGGAGGAGAAACAACCAATACTATATCAGGTAAACCTGCCGGGTCATATTATGTTCAAGTAACCGATGCAAATGGGTGTTCGTCTTTTGATACCGTTATTATTTCAGAACCCTTACCAATTAGTTTTAACACAATTACAGTAGAACCTATATGTAATAATAATAATAATGGAAGTATTTTAATAAATGCGTTTCAGGGAGTTGCTCCCTACACTTATTTGTGGAGCAATGGCGCTACATCAAATTTTATCGACAATCTTTTGGCCGGAACATATGGTTTAACTATTACAGATAACGTGGGCTGTGAGGTGAGTTCTACCGTTAATTTAGGCCAACCGAATGCTTTAATGGTTAGTGAAACAAAATCAAACATTGCATGTTTTGGGGATAATAATGGCTACGCTACCTTAAACGTAACTGGAGGTAGTATTCCATATCAATATCAATGGAGTAATGGAAGCATAAGTTCCAGTATAACATTATTAAATCCCGGAGATTATTACTATACAGTTACAGACGCAAATGGTTGCGTTTTTTCCGATTCTATTCAAATTACAGAGCCAAATCCAATAAATGTAGTTTCTAGCACTTTTAATACCTTTTGTGGCCAGTGTGTGGGATCAATAAACACAATTGCTTCAGGAGGTGTAGCTCCGTATATTTACTCTTGGAGTCCGGGAGCCAGTGTTTCGGGCGTAATTTCTAACTTATGCGCTGGAACATATACATTAACGGTAACAGATCAAAATAATTGTTCTACTATTTCAGTTTTTACAATAAATAACGCAGATGGCCCTCAGGTCATTGTAACTGATAATACCTTAAATTGTTTTGGCGATAATAATGGTACTTTAACAGCCAACGTCACCGGTGGTACTGCTCCTTATTTGTATAACTGGAATGATCCTGCATTTCAAACCACCCAAACTGCCAACGGACTTTCAGCAGGAAGCTATCAGGTTCTTGTTACAGATAATAACCAATGTACGGGGATAGATGTAGCGAACATTAATCAACCCCAGGAGATTTCTTTAGCATATTCTACCTCTGATTTAGATTGTAACACTACATGTGATGCAACAGCAACAGTAAATGTTTTATCAGGAGGTGTTGCGCCATTTGATTATTTATGGCCAGTTAGCGCAGGAAGTCAAACTTCTCAAACGGCTACTAATCTTTGTGCCGGATCCTATGTTGTTACGGTGACAGATTTTACAAATTGTTCTAAAACAGTACTTGTACAGGTAAGCGAAAGCTCTACCTTAACCTTAACATTATCTGGAACAAATATATCTTGTAATGGAGATAATAACGGAAACATTCTTGCTTCTGCAACGGGAGGAAATCCAACATATTTATTTAATTGGTCAAACGGATCTTCGGGAGCGTTTATTAACAATTTAACTCCTCAAACCTATATTGTTACCTTAACAGATCAATCCGGATGTCAAAAAATAGATTCATTTTCAGTAATTGAGCCTTTATTACTTTCGGCTACAATATCTAAGAACGACATATCGTGTTTTGGAATACCCAACGGAACAGCAACAGCAGTTGTAAACGGAGGAACAGCACCGTATCAATACAATTGGCAACCATCCGGAAGCACTATGTCAGCAGCAAATAATTTAAGTGCAGGGTATCAATATATAACCATAACGGATTTTAATGGATGTAGATATATTGATTCAACATTAATTATTGAACCAGATCCAATTCAAATTAATATTACTCAAGTACAGCCAAATTGTTTAGCAAGCAATGGTTCTATTACTATAACGCCTTCTGGAGGTAGCTCGCCTTACAGCTATACTTGGTCTCCAATTGCCAATAATGACTCAACTTTAGAAAATATTACTTCCGGAACATACACGGTAACCGTTACAGACGCATCAGGTTGTAATGCCGATTTTTCGATAGCATTAAGCAATTCAGATGGGCCTGATATTGTATTAACCAAATCCGATGTAACATGTGGAAATACAAACGATGGTTTTATACAGGCACTTGTATCCGGAGGCACCACCCCATATTCTTATCTTTGGTCAAATGGAGATACGGTTGATCTTGCAGATACACTATTAGCAGGTATTTATTTCTTAACCGTTACCGATGCTAGCGGATGTATATCTATAGCATCAGATACCATAATAAACAGTAACTCCCTTAATGTAACAGCTAGTGTACAAGGTATATCTTGTAATAGCACGAATGATGGTCAAATATCATTATCAGTAGCCGGAGGAACAAGCCCTTATAATTATTCATGGCTACCCGGAGGACAAACAACTTCATCTATTACAAATCTAATAGCAGGGATGTATTATGTAACTGTTACGGATGCCGGAACATGTTTATATGTTGATAGTTTTCAAATAACAGTTTCCCCGCCCATTTCTATTACTGCAAACATTATAAACAATACTTGCTTTGGTGATGCAACGGGTGAAATTACGGTTACGGTTATGGGCGGAAACGCACCATATGTTTATAGTTGGTCAAACGGTAGTACTGCCAATGTAATTGATAATGTAGTTGCCGGTATTTATCAATTATCTGTTACGGATGCCGGATTGTGTTCCAAAGACACCACTTTTGAGCTTATTCAGCCATCGTTGATAGATGTATTGTCTACAGAAGTTCAGCCTAATTGTAATTTAAGCGATGGAAGTATATCTATATCGCCTTTTGGTGGCAATGGTACACCATATACTTATTTATGGAGTAATGCATCCACTACAAACTCAGTTTCAAGTGTTGCGGCAGGTATATATACCGTTACAGTTTTTGATAGTTTGTTGTGTAGTGAAGAATTTACGTATATTTTAAATAACGCAAACGGGCCAGATGTTACATTATCTATTATACCTGAATCATGTTTTGGTTTTAACGATGGCTCAGCAACTGCAATAGCAACCGGAGGCACCACTCCATATGAATATTTGTGGTCAAACGGAGATACTACTAATATAGCAGACTCTTTAATGGCTGGCGTTATAACAGTTACGGTTACGGATTTTAGTGGATGTATTTCTATTTCTTCCGATACTATTCCATCAGGCTCGGTATTAGATGTAGATGTAAACATTTTAAATATTTCGTGTTTTGGAGGAAACACAGGGACTATTACGTTAACTCCCATGGGCGGAGTTAGTCCATATACATATATATGGGCTGGATTAGCCGATACTACAAACGTACTTGACAGCTTATCGGTAGGATGGTATTATTTTTCGGTTACCGATGCTAACGGATGTTCCACACAAGATTCTGCAGAAATAATAAATGCCTCGCCTATTGGGGTAATTTTTTCGGTTGATTCTATTGACTGCGCAGGTTTAACCGGCAACATATATGCTGTTGCTAATGGAGGCAACATGCCTTATCTATATAACTGGTCAAACGGATCTATAAGTTCAGATTTATTAAATGTAATTTCTGATACTTATGTTTTAACCGTAACCGATGCTAGTGGCTGCTCTTTTGATACACTTATAACACTAACCGAACCTGATTCCATTGAAGTTTTATACAACTTAACGTTACCAACATGTAACCAAAACGATGGACAAATTGATGTAGTGGTTACCGGAGGAACTCCTACATACTCAATTGTTTGGGGAGGAGCTGCTACTGGGCAATTCGGCACATCTGCAATAAATTTATTTGCCGACATATATCCAGTTACAATTACTGACTCTAAAAACTGTATTTATACAGACAATGTAGTATTGAATAATATTTCGGGCCCTATTTTAACGCTCGATTCAATTATTAACGTTGATTGTTATGGCCTTATCAATGGAGCAGTATATATAACAGCATCAAGTGTAGATACGCCCTTAGTTTATCTGTGGTCAAACGGAGACACATCTGAAGATATCTTTGGTTTATCGGCAGGAACATATTCGGTTTCTGTGACAGACACTCTTGGATGTATTGCTATGGATATTTTTGAGGTAACGCAACCCGATACTCTTTTGGCCTCTATTGTCTCATCTGATATGAGTTGTTTTGGGGTTTGCGATGGATATTCTGTGGTTGAAGTTACAGGTGGAGTTTCTCCTTACACATATTTATGGAGTGATCCATTAGCTCAAACTTCAGATTCGGCATTTTCTTTATGCGCAACCACCTATAATGTTACCATTACGGATGCAAATAATTGTATAATTAACCAAAACACGGTTATATCAGAGCCTCTGCCTATTACAATAACGGTTGATTTTGTTCAAAACGCAATTTGTTCTCAGTCTAATGAAGGGGTAATTAGCGTTAATGTTTCCGGGGGAACAGGATCGTATGTGTTTAACTGGAACGGTCCTAATGGATTTGTTTCAACCAATGAAGATTTAACTACACTTTATCCGGGAGATTATTTTTTAACGGTAACAGATATTAATAATTGTACATCAACTTCTGATACGGTAATTAATGCTGATATTACGGTGCGTATCGATTCTATTATAGCCTCAGACACAAATATTTGTGAAAACGATGTTCCAATTTCATTAACAGGATATTCATCGGGAACAGGAGTTACATATTTATGGCTATTAAATGGCAATACAGAAGGAACAACACAGTCGATTTCAGTTTCCCCGGTTGTTGGAATTAGTGATTATATTTTACAAGTTTCTTTTAGTGGTTGTTCCGATGCTGATACTATTTCTATTAGCGTAGAGGCTACTCCAACTGCAGATGCAGGCAGTGCATCACCTATTATTGATGGGTTGTGTAGAACCATTGGAGGTTCACCAACGGGTCCAACAGGCTCTACTTATGAATGGTCGCCTAATATTGAAATTTCTTCTACATCTGAGTCAAATCCTACAGTGTGCCCAGAGGCCAGTACTATTTATTATGTAACCGTAACCACTGCAAATGGCTGTTTTGCTACAGATTCTGTAAATGTAATTGTATTCCCACAAATTGATTTTATTGGTGGCTTTTCTCCCAATGGTGATGGCAATAATGATTTATGGATTATTAATAATTTAGAAGATTTTCCGGAAGTGGTTGTAACTATTTTTAACCGTTGGGGTCAATTGCTTTGGGAGTCAGACCCAGGATATACTAATCCTTGGGACGGGACATACAAAGGAAGTTTACTGCCCGTTGGAACCTATTATTATGTTATTGACTTAAACAGACCAGAGTTTCCAGATCCCATTACAGGACCATTAACTATTGTTCGTTAAAACACATTATTATGAGAGTACTCGTTATATTATTATGTATTAGCTCAATGAAGGTATTCGCTCAGCAAATGCCTCAATATACGCAATATTTAATCAATGGATATGTTATAAATCCAGCTATTGCTGGGAGCACGAATTATTTTGAAGGCAAGATTAACCACAGGCAACAGTGGATTGGAATTAACGATGCACCCAGAACTAATATTATTAGTGTTAATGGCCCTTTAAAAACAGAAAAAATGGGCATAGGTGGATATATATACAGTGATATTAATGGCCCAACAAGACAATTAGGTGTTAATATGTCTTATTCTTATCATATTAAATTAACCGATGAAGTTAAGTTATCTATGGCTATATATGGAGCTTTTTTACAGTTTGCTATAGACGGCTCTAAAATTACCACTAAAAACATAAACGACCCAATTTTAACGAATGGTATGCAAACCTCTTTAATACCAGACGCAGGATTTAGCACTTACGCATACTCCAAAAAATACTTTTTAGGAATATCGTTGGCACAACTTACGCATACAAAAATTTCGTATCGAGAAATTACAGCAAATACAACCGGTAGATTGGCCGGTCATTATTTTGTAATGGGAGGGTATAATTATGACATAAATGAAGACTTTCAACTTCAACCCTCATTTTTAATTAAATATGTTAGTCCGGTGCCTGTTCAAGCAGAGTTTTCAGCTCGAGCGACTTATAAAAATGCGATTTCAGCAGCATTATCTTATAGAACTTCAGATGCGATGTCTTTAACCTTTGGTTATTTATTCCAAAACCAAATATCTATTGGATATTCTTACGATTTTTTAGTTTCAAGGCTTAAAAACTACAGCTCAGGATCACACGAAGTAATGGTTAGTGTGCGTTTTAAAGACAGACAAAAGTAAAGCTGAGCATGATTGCATTCCCAAATGCTAAAATTAATTTAGGTTTAAACATTATTTCTAAACGCAGCGATGGGTATCATGATATTGAAAGTGTTTTTTACCCTTTGCCTTTAAAGGATGTTTTAGAAATTGTTCCTGCTTCGAGCACTGAAATTTTTTTATATAACAGTACCGAAAAAATACCTTTACACAAAAATATTTGCTACAAGGCTTGGAGTTTATTACATCAAAAATATTCTATAGAACCGGTTCATATATTTTTACATAAAAACATTCCATCGGGCGCTGGTTTAGGAGGAGGTTCTTCAGATGCCGCTTACACTTTAAAGATGTTAAACAAAATATTTAATTTAAATCTTTCTAACGAAGAGTTATTAAAACTAGCCTTATTGCTTGGAAGTGATTGTCCTTTTTTTTTATTAAACAAAGCATGTATTGCAACTGGAAGAGGAGAGTCTTTAAATCCTATATCACTTAACCTTAAAAACTACACTATAGTTTTAGTTAATCCAAACATACATATTTCAACACAAGAGGCATATAGTTTAATTACCCCTAAAAAACCAACAATTAATACAACAGAAATTGTGTCTAAACCCATTGAAACTTGGAAAGAAAATTTAGAAAATGATTTTGAGCAACCAATATTTGCTAAATATCCTATTCTTAGTAATATTAAGCAACAGCTATACAATAAAGGAGCTTTATATGCATCAATGTCCGGAAGTGGCTCAACAATTTTTGGGATATTTAAAAAGCCTTTACAGGATTTATCCCAACTTTTTAATTTTGAAAACTATTTTGTTTGGCAAGGAGATTTAACGAACATGGAATAATTTTAAGATATTATATAAACTGTAACTCATACAATTTACGGTAATGTCCGGTCATATTTATTAATTCTTGGTGTGTTCCCGATTCTATAATTTTTCCTTTTTCCAACACTATAATTTTGTCGCAATTATGTATGGTTGACAGTCTATGAGCGATAATTATTGAGGTTCTGTTTTTGGTTATTTTTTCAATAGCATGTTGAATAAGTAGTTCTGATTCGTTATCAACCGAAGAGGTTGCTTCGTCTAAAATTAAAATTTTAGGCTTTTGAACATAAGCTCTTAAAAAGGAAATTAATTGACGTTGTCCAACTGACAAAGAGTTGCCTCGCTCTTGTACCGGATGATGATATTGTTGAGGTAGTTTTTGAATATAGTCATGAACCCCAATTTCTTTTGCGGACTCAATAACTTCTTGTAACGTAATAGATGGGTCTCCGAGTGTAATATTGTTGTAAATGGTGTCTGAAAATAAAAAAACATCTTGTGTTACAACTGCAAAACACTTTCTGTAGTCAGATATATCTAAATTTTTAATATTTATTTTATCTAAGTAAATATCCCCTTGTTGGTACTCATAAAATCTGCTTAAAATATTAATAATAGATGTTTTGCCTGCTCCAGTTGCTCCTACAACTGCTAAACTTTCTCCGGCCGAAACCTGTAAAGTAAAGTCTTTTAAAATCCAATCATCATGCTGGTATGCAAACCATACGTTTTTAAACAATAGTTCGCCATTAACCTGAGGAAGCTTTTCTGTTCCTGTGTGTATGATACTTTGATCTTCGTTAATTAGCCTAAACACCCGTTCGGAACTAACCATGCCCATTTGCAAAACATTAAAGTTATCGGCAATTTGTCTTATTGGCCTAAATAACATATGAATATACAATATAAATTGAACTAAAATACCGAAGCTAATATTTTCAGAAATCACCCCTTTTGCTCCCCACCAAACCAATAAAGCTAACGAAATTGCAGATAAAACCTCTACAACCGGAAAAAAAATTGAATATGCCCAAATACTTTTTATATTAGCTTCTTTATGTTTTTGATTTATTTGTTTAAATCTTTCCATTTCTTCTTCCTCTCTATTAAATGCTTGTACAATAGTAATACCTGTGATATGCTCTTGCACAAAAGTGTTTAATGCAGCGACCTGATTACGCACTTCCTGAAAAGATTTTTTTACTGCATTTTTAAAGAGATTTGCAGAGATTATAAGCACTGGAAGTGTGGTTAAGCTTATTAGAGTTAGAGACCAATCAATATTTATCATAACAATCAACACCACTATTATTTTTAATAAATCGCCAATAATCATTAAAATTCCTTGTGAAAAAACATCGGCTATTGTTTCAATATCTGATACAACTCGAGTAACTAATGTACCAATAGGTGTTTTATCAAAAAACTGCAATTTATAATGAATTAGCTTTTTAAACAGATGAATTCTTATGTCTTTAATAATCGATTGTCCAAGTAGATTTGCGGTATAGGTTTGAGAAAACTGTACCAATACTTCTGCTAATAAAATTAAAATTAACCAGATAATCATTTGATTCATACCTACTTCGTCTTTCGAAAAAATATAAATGTCAATAGTTTTTTGGATATAAGCCGGGCGAATAGGAGATATAAACGCAGCAAAAACAGTTAAAAATGCGGTAATCCAAAACAATCGTTTATAGGGTTTAATATATCCAAAAAGCTGTTTTAAAACACTATAAAACCCGTATTTGTTTGTATTTTTCAATGGCTTGCTAAAAAAAGATTTTTGGGGTATTCAATATGAGTTAAATATAAGCCGCAGGGCAAAACAGATTCACCTGCATTTGACCTATTTTTACTAAACAATATTTCCTGTACATTGTTTGCAGAAAGTTTTCTATCACTAACATTTAATAATGTTCCAACAATTGCGCGAACCATACCCCTTAAAAATCGATTGGCAGTAATTTCAAATATATACTCATGTTCCTGTATTTGTTTAAAAGATGCCTCATGTATTTCGCAAAAATTATTTTTTACTTGTGTTCTTGATTTAGAGAAACAGGAAAAGTCCTTTTTTCCCAAAAGAACAGGGATAACCTCTTGTATGGCGCTTACATTTATTTTTCCTCGCTTAAATAGAGAAAACCCCTCATAAAATGGGTTTTTTTGGGTGTGTATTTTATATTGATACGTTCTATATAAAGCATCGAACCGAGCGTTGGCATTTTCAGAAACAGTAAATAAATTATAGGCAGCAATATCTTTGGGCAATATACAGTTTAAGTGATATATAAAGTCTTTTGAAGGAGGTTTGTCAGCATCAAAATGCGCATAAAAACTTTTTGCGTGTACTCCGGTATCTGTTCTACCACACCCAATAGCTTGAATTTTTTGATTAAATAATACAGATAAACTCTTTTGTATTTGTTCTTGAACAGAATATGCATTTTGCTGTATTTGCCATCCATGGTACCGAGATCCATTAAATGAAAAATGTAGAAAATATCTTGGCAAAATACGTAGTTTTGTTCAAAGGTAAAAAAATTAAGCATTGACCCATATAGGTTTATTGTCGGATACGCATGGATATTTGGATGAGAGAATATTCAAATATTTTGATTATTGTGACGAAATTTGGCATGCCGGTGATATAGGTTCTATTGAATTGATCGATAAATTAAGCGCATTTAAACCCTTGCGAGCAGTTTATGGAAATATTGACGATCATATCGTTAGAATGCAATGTCCCGAACATCAAAAATTTATGTTGGAAGGTTATAAAGTTTGGATGACACATATTGGAGGATATCCCGGGCACTACACGCCTAAATTATATCCATATTTAACCGCCTCACCTCCGGATATTTTTATTTGTGGACACTCGCACATCTTAAGAATATTGTACGATAAAAAATGGAATTTTTTAACGATAAACCCGGGCGCTGCTGGTAAGCATGGTTTTCAAAAAGTTCGAACGTTGGTTCGCTTTAGTTTACACAATAAATCATTTCAAAACATGGAAGTAATTGAGCTTCATTAATTTTAATAAAACTTATGAATGGGTAGGGATTGCTCGATTTAAAAAAGTGTTCAACGGAAACATAGCATAAAATTTTTCTAGGCAGTATTCTAAAAAACTATCAGAATGAATTATTTTATCTGAAAACGAATGCATGGCAATGAAACTTTTATACTTTATCCATTCAATGTATGGGTTGTTTTCTGAATATCCTTGTGGTAATTTTTTTAATTTATCACCATCTAATTTAGTAAAGTGTTTTTTAAATGAGCTGTTGTTTACAATATTCTCAAATTCAGCACCTTCGTAGCTTATTTCTTGTCGTATTGCTTTTAGCCAATTAGACTGCGGCATATATGCTCCACCTGCTAAAAAACACTCATGGGGCTGTATATGGATGTAATATCCAGCTGTTTCAATATTTTTTCCTCCGGCAGAAATATAAGCCCCTATGTTCGTTTTATAAGGAGTTTTATCCTTTGAGAATCGAGTGTCTCGATATATTCTAAAAACACATTTTTTGGCTTCTATTCCAGAGATATTGGAATCAAATTTTTGTATCCCATAAATGAGTTGTTGTACAAATTCTTCAAATGCAGTTCTTATTTCATCGTAGGTATGTTTATTAGATAAAAACCACTCTTTATTATTATTTTTTTGTAATCCAGTTAAAAATGGGATGGTTTTATCTGATATTTTCATGACAGCTTATTAAATAAGATTAATTAGATGACGTTAAATTTTAAATACATTCAAATATATATTCCTTTAATAGCACATACAACAAGTTTTATACATATTTTTTCATCTTTACATACCTGTATTTAAAAGAAAAATTTAGTTTTGAACGTGTTTTCTATTAAAGGCAACAAAACCATCTTTTTTATATTGTTATTTTGTACGGGTAATTTTTTATTTGCTCAAACAAATAAAGCTGATAAGTACTATGGCTTAAAAGAATATTCAAAAGCAATACCATTATACATTAAGTATTTACAAAAAAATACGTCTACAGAAGTAATTATTAAGTTGGCAGATTGTTATTACCAAACTAAAAATTACCAAGAAGCTGAAAAATATTATGAAATTCTTATATCAAAACCACCTGTAGAAACAGAAATTGCATTGAGGTACTCTGAAGTATTAAAAAACAACAGTAAATATAAAAAAGCAAAAGATGTTGTTTTAGTGTATTCTTTAGGAACAAAGGAACATAGCAATAAATTTGAGGTGCATTACAACGAAATTAATCAATGGAACAATGAGCCGCCAAAAGCAGAAGTTAAACCTGTTAAAGGTATTAATACCCAGTATTCAGAGTTTGCCCCAACCCCTTATCGGCAAGGGATTGTATTTGTTTCCGATCAAAAAAAAGACTTGGTAGATGAAACAACTTTTGGCTGGACCAACACCCCTTATTTGTCTGTTTTTTATACTGAATTTTTAAGCGATTCCCTACACTTTTCAAAACCCAAAATGATGGATCCAGCTATTAATGATGAGTACCATAATGGCCCCATTGTTTTTGACAGTGCTCAAACGCTTGCATATTTTAATCGTGTGCAAAACTTAAAAAAAGGAGCCCAATTTGAAAATAAACCACAATTATTTGGTATATATCAAAAAAACGACAAATGGCAAAACGCTATACCATTTATGTATAATAGCGAAGAATATGCGCTTGCGCACCCTGCTTTAAGCAAAGATGGAAACACTTTAATTTTCACTTCCGATATGCCGGGAGGCTACGGGGGGAAAGATCTGTATATTTGCTATAAACATTCTGCAGGATGGAGTTCCCCTCAAAATATGGGTGAAATTATAAATACTCCGGGCGATGAAATGTTTCCAAATTTAACACACGAAAACACATTGTATTTTTCTTCAACAGGGCACAATGGCTTGGGAGGAATGGATGTTTTTTTTTCAAAACAATGGAAAGATCAATGGACAAAACCTCAAAATGTAAAAAAACCTATAAACTCGAGTTTTGACGATTTTGGTATTTGCTTTATCGATAGTACTCAAGGATATTTTTCAAGCAACCGAAAAGGAGGACAAGGAGCCGATGATATTTATTATTTTAAATTAACAGAAATACATACCCAAAAAATTCAAATTACCGGGTATTTTATGTATGATGAACTTACATATGCTTCTCAACAAAAACTACAGTTACTAAACGAAGAAAATGAAGTAATAGCGTTTACTGTAACCGATGAAAAAGGAAATTTTACATTTAAAGAACTCGAGCCTGAAAAAAAGTATTATATAGTGCCCGAGAACGTGAATGCCATCAATGCTTCTTCTAAAATATATATTACCAATAACGAAAACAAGGTAATGCTTACCTTAACACCCAATCAACAAGGATATTTTGTCTTCGAAACCCTTCCGATTTTTCATGAAACAGACTTGCCATTACTGGCTGTTGAAGATGTTACTTTAAACATTCCTAAATTATTTGGAAGAGCCTTTGAAATACTACCTGGAGATTTACCTCCTGGTCTTGAAATATTAGCCTTAGATGACGATGGAAATATTTTATCTATAGCTACTACGGATGCTTCAGGAAATTTTTCATTTGATTATTTACCTCCTGATAAAAAATATACACTCCGAATAAAAAATCAAACAGATAATAGTAAAATTGAAATATTAAACGAATTTTTTGAGCCTATTGCCAAAATTACCGGTAATCAAAAAACAGGATTTAACTACGAAATATTAGCTAAAGACATGGCAAATATAACTTTATTAGAAGGAAGTGATATTTTACAAAATTTTACAACAAGTATTTCAGGGTATCTTCAAATACCAAATTTGAGTATTGAAAACACACAATTATATTTATTAGATGAAAATAATGTTGAAACAAGCATTCAGTTTTCTTCGAACGATGGATATTTTGAATTAAATAATCTTTCGCCATATAAAAACTATCGTTTAAAAGTGGAAGGAAGTAACTCGTTTATTCCGCTTTCTGAAGTGATTATAACCAACTCAAAAAAACAAAAAATACAAGTATTGAATAAAGAAACTAAAAGCGTATTTAGCTTTTTTACATTGTCTGTTGATGAATATGAAATGTTGCCCGTATTATCCGAAAATAATACATTACCAGGATTATACGGAAAGGCTTTTTATAAATTACCGGGAGATATTTCTGAAAAATTAGAGGTGTTATTGTTAGACGATCAGGGAAATATTATTGAAACAACAACCATCGATGCTTTTGGGAACTATCACTTTAAAACACTACCGGGTGATAAAAATTATATAATAAAATTGAACAACCAAGATGAGCATATTACGTTGGTTGTATTAGATGAGGCCGGTAATAAAACATATGTTCGAAAAAATGAACAAGGGGTGTTTGTGTATAATACATTAAATAAGCACACAGCACTACCATTAGATTTATTATCGGAGCTGACAACGGTAAAACTATGGTTCGAAAACAAGTCAAAACATACTAATCCATATTATTTTATTTTAACTGATCCCGAAACCCAAAAAGAAAGAATTTATAAACCGAGTAATGAACAAATAATTTCTATCGACTCAATATCACCATATAAAAACTATATGCTAACATTAGTAACTAATGACTCTGCAATATTATTTGGATTTAATAATCTATATGTTTTAAATTCAGAAGGCCAAAAATGCTTTAAATTGGCCAAAAACAATCATTCTACATTCGCGTTTTATCCATTAAATTATTACGAGTATGACCTAATGCCTGATATAACGCTTTCTGATCAACAATTATTTGGTAAATTATTTAAAAAACTACCCGGAGATATTTCTACAGCTTTAAAGGTATATTTATTAGACGATTCCGGAGCTATTATAGACAGTACACATTTAGATCGTTTTGGAAACTTCGAGTTTTCAAAACTTCCAAAAAATAAAAATTATTTAGTAAAATTGGCTAACGAAGATGTTTTTGTACAAATGATGATGGTAGAAGATGGAACTTTTAAAAGTATTAAACCAGATCCTTTGTCTCACGGTTTTGATTTTAGTACTAAAAAATATAAATCTTTTAGCGGTAGAGTTTTTGAACGCTTACCCGGAGATTTACCGGAGGCACTAAAGATTTATGTTATAAATGATGCAGGACAGCTTGTGGATAGTGCTTATACAGATCGTTTTGGAAACTTTTTATTTAATAAACTACCATTAGACGGTAGCTATAAATTACATGTAAAATACAATGAAGATGTTAAACTAATTTTTGTGGAGTTAAGTGAGACAGGAAAATATATTCAATTAGACCCCTCAAAATATATTCACTTAAGTCCTTTAGAAAATATGCCGGATTGGTTGTCGGGAATTCAAACAGACAATCCACAGGCGGATTTAGAAGCAGATTTTGAAGACGAAACATCTACTAAACTTAGATACTTTGGAACCATATTTTACGACTTTAATAAATCTGAATTTAAAACCACCGATATTGATTTATTACAAGAACTAAAAAATTACCTGATACAACATACAAATCAAAAGCTAAAAATTATTTCTCATACCGACCAAAAAGGAAACGAAAAGTATAATCTAATTTTATCACAATATCGTGCTCAATATATTAAAACATACTTAGAAAAAGAAGGAATTTCATCAGACAGAATATTAACAGAAGCTTATGGCGAATATAAGCCTACATTTGCCAACGTAATGCCTAATGGAGATGATTTTAGCTCCGGTAGAGATAAAAACCGTAGAAGTGAGCTTTTTATAGTTAAATAATATAAAAATGAATTACGAGCAAACATTAGAGTATTTATACCATAAATTGCCTGTGTTTCAGAAAGTAGGCAAATCAGCGTACAAGCCTGGTTTAGAGCGGATTGAAAAATTTTTATTTGAACTACAAAACCCTCAAAATAATTTAAAAACCATACATATAGCTGGAACCAACGGAAAGGGCTCGGTTTCTCATATGTTAGCCTCTGTATTTAAAGAAGCGGGATTTAAAACAGGATTGTATACATCGCCTCATTTACTCGACTTTAGAGAGCGAATAAAAATAAATGGGCGTATGATTTCCAAAAAATACGTAACGGATTTTGTTCAACACCATAAAAAATATATTGAGCAACTGGAACCCTCTTTTTTTGAGGTAACTGTTGCCATGGCAATGCTATATTTTAAGGAAAAAAATTCCGATATAAACATTATTGAAACAGGTTTAGGGGGCAGATTAGATTCTACTAATATTATATTGCCCGAAATATCCATAATTACAAATATTTCGTATGATCATATGGATATTTTAGGAAATACATTAGAAAAAATTGCCTGGGAAAAGGCAGGAATTATAAAACAACACAAACCGGTTATAGTAGGAGAAAAAATATCAGAAACCGAAAAAGTATTTGTAGATAAAGCAAAAGAGAAACAAGCGCCTTTGTATTTTGCCGAAGAAATATTGTGTAAGGAAAAATATAGCAGTGATTTAACAGGCATTTATCAACAAAAAAATATACACACTGTGTGTGTTGCATTACAGGTTTTAAATAACATGGGATATAATATTTCGGCTCAGGTTATTAAAAAGGGACTTAAAAATGTAGTAAAAAACACCGGATTAATGGGCAGATGGCAAACTATACAGGAAAAACCCTTAATTATTTGCGACACAGGACATAACGAATCAGGAATAAAACAAGTTGTACAAGGAATAATGAGTACGCATCATCAAAAGTTATTCATAATTTTTGGGGCTGTTAAAGATAAAGATATTAATAATATGCTATCAAGTTTACCGACCAAAGCTTATTATCTATTTTGTACACCCGAAATTTTCAGGGGTAAAAACGCACATGAACTGATGCAAGATGCGAAAAAGCATGAGTTAACAGGAGATGTGTATGAAAACATGGGATTAGCCATCGAAAAGGCTCTTCAACTAGCATCAGCGGAAGACTTAATTTTTGTAGGAGGCAGTACTTTTATAGTAGCAGATTTTTTAAAGTACTGGAAACAAAAAAAGTATGGCTCTTTATAAAAATAAAGAACCCAATAGCTCAAGCGGGTATTCGGTTCTACTATATGTAATAAAATGCTCTTTGGTATCTTTTGTGATAAGCATACCAATTGGCGTTGCTTCCGCATTTTTTTTAGTTAGCCTAGAATGGGTGACCATGTATCGGGAAACGCATTTTTGGATTGTTTTTGGGCTACCATTAGCCGGACTTTGCATTGGTCTGCTTTATCACTATTTTGGAAAAGAAGTAGAATCCGGCAATAATTTGTTAATTGCGGAATATTATCAACCCCAAAAAACGATTCCTTTAAAAATGGCTCCTTTGGTTTACATAGGAACCATATTAACCCATTTGTTTGGCGGGTCCGCAGGGAGAGAGGGAACTGCAGTACAAATGGGGGGTGCTATTGCCGACAGGATAGGAAAAGTATTATACTTTATAAATATCGACAGAAAAATACTTTTAATTATAGGCGTTAGTGCAGGATTTTCATCTGTTTTTGGCACTCCTTGGGCAGCAAGTGTTTTTGCATTAGAAATATTTATATTCCATAAAAAACAATATCAATATATAATTCCTTCTGTTATTAGTGCTTTAACGGCTCATTATGGTTGTGTTTATTTGGGTACTCAACACACCAACTATATCCCTTTTTATGAAATTCAAATTACCGGGGTTCAAATATTTTGGGTTATGTTTTGTGGAGTAATATTTGGTCTTTCAGCCTGGATTTTTTCAAAAACGTTGAACATTTTTAAAACAATGGCAGTGAAAAGCATTTCTTGGCCACCATTAAGACCTTTAATGGGTGGAATTATACTAAGTTTGGTCGTTTATGCTTTCAATAGCACCAAATACATTGGATTAGGAATTCCCATTATTGAGCAATCATTTATAGAACCAGCAGCCTATTACGATTTTATTTTGAAAATTATTTTTACGTGTTTTACCATTGCTTTTGGATTTAAAGGGGGTGAGGTAACCCCATTGTTTTATATTGGCGCTACTCTGGGGAGTGCATTATCCGTATTCGCTCCACTGCCGGTTTCTATGTTAGCAGCATTGGGTTTTATTTCGGTCTTTTCAGGCGCAACTAATACTCCTATTGCTTGTGCCATTATGGGGTTAGAATTATTTGGTGTAAATCATATCGGAATAATTTTTTTATCTTCATTTGTGGCGTTTATTTTTTCAGGTTTACAAGGAATTTATACCACTCAAAAACCTCATCCAGCAAAGGAATTTTTGTATAGAAGTATAAAATCGATTTTTAAATAATATATTGTGCTTCTAATTCAATAAGTGTAGTTTTGAGGCATGGTAATTCCAGTTATAAAAACCGATTTATATTCCTACGATTTGCCGGATGAAAAAATTGCGTTTCAACCCGTAGAGCCAAGAGATGAATCAAAACTTCTAATCTATGAGCCTAATAAGCCCATTGTTAGTTTGAAATTTAAAAATATTTACCAATACCTTCCCTCAGGATCGATGTTGTTATTTAACAACACAAAAGTAGTTCCTGCCCGCTTAATATTTAAAAATAAAACCGGAGCCATCATTGAAATATTTTATTTAGAACCTAATGGATGTTCTATATCAGATGGATTATCAAAAACAGGAAATATTACCATAAACGCATATGTGGGAAATTTTAAAAAATGGAATCAGGATACATTAATTGAAACAATAAGTATACATAATAAAATCATAGATATTCAAGTAAAATATATTCAAAAACTACGCGATTATTTTTTATTGAACATAATTTGGAATGATGAAGAAATAATGTTTTCTGAAATTTTAGATGCGCTTGGTCAAATTCCATTACCCCCTTATATTAAAAGAAAAAGTAATGAAACAGATAAATTTCGCTATCAAACAACCTTTGCGAAAACACCAGGTTCTGTGGCGGCCCCTACTGCAGCATTACATGTAACACCAGAAGTAATAGATTCGTTAAAGCAAAAAAATATTTCTTTACAATATATTACGCTTCATGTTGGGGCAGGCACCTTTAAGCCTTTAAAAGCAGAACTTGTTTCGGAACACCCAATGCATTACGAACACGTTGAAATATCAAAAGAAACTATTCAAGCGTATTTAAAAAACAATCATTATGTTACTTGCGTTGGCACCACTACTTTAAGGGCTTTTGAGTCGTTGTATTGGTTAGGCGTAAAGTTTAAAACTATGGAAACAACTCAGCAGATAGAACATTTAGTAGTACACCAATGGGATCCCTACCAACCTTATCCCAATATACCTGTTCAAGAAAGCTTTGAAAATATTTTAAATTACCTAGAAACCAATCGTTTATTAAACATTTCTTTTACAACAGGCATTATGATAGTTCCCGGGTACTCCATTAAAACTACACATGCTTTGGTTACCAATTTTCATCAACCGAAAAGCACTTTATTGTTGTTAATAGCAGCATTGGTTGGAGATCAATGGAAAGATATTTATCGGTATGCTTTAGAGCATAATTTTCGATTTTTAAGCTATGGAGACTCTTGTCTTCTGCGCTTTCAATAGAATTAAATAACGTTATATCTTTTTTAGTTATAATTTTGCTTAATATGAATCAAGCCATATCCGATGAAAAAAAGGCTATACGCACAACCTATTTTAGTATAGCAGGAAATATGGTTTTGGCAATCATAAAAGCAGTTTCCGGAATACTTGGAAATTCATATGCCTTAATTGCCGATGCCATAGAGTCTGCTACCGATATTTTTTCGTCCTTTTTGGTGTTATTAGGCCTACAATATTCAGCCAAACCGGCCGATAAAAATCACCCTTATGGTCATGGGCGTATTGAGCCACTAATTACCTTTTTTGTAGTTGGTTTATTAATCATTTCAGCTACTGTAATAGCATATAAAAGCATAATAAATATTCAAACGAGCCATGAGGTTCCAAAAACATGGACTTTATACATATTGGGGGCTATTATTGTTTGGAAAGAATTATCTTACCGAATAATTGCTAAAAAAAGCAAAGAAACACAAAGTACTGCCTTAAAGGCAGAAGCATGGCACCATCGAAGTGATGCTATAACCTCATTTACTGCATTTATAGGGATTTCTATTGCGGTAATACTTGGCCCTGGTTTTGAAAGCGCTGATGACTGGGCAGCATTATTGGCTTCAGGATTTATACTATATAATAGCTATTTAATATTTAGACCGGCTTTAGGAGAATTACTGGATGAACATGTGTATGATGATTTAGTACATGAAATTAGGATGGTTTCTAAAACCGTTGAAGGAGTTATAGATACCGAAAAATGTTTTGTTCGAAAAGTAGGCATCAAGTATCATGTAGATTTACATGTAATTGTACAGCACGATATTTCGGTAAAAAAGGGTCATCAAATAGCACATAACCTTAAAGAAACTCTTCGAACCAAAATACCCCAACTAGGGCATGTATTAACACACATTGAACCGAATGAATATTAAGTGACTTTTAACTAACGTTAAGGTGTAATTAAATATCACTTACTTTTCCAAATATATTCGCCTTTTTTATTGATATAACCTTCTGTACCTGCCGGGTAGCTTCCAATTCTTACTTTACACAAGTCATTCGAAAAATCCGAAGGATAATCAAATTGTCTGGCTATTACAACAGCACCAGTTTTATCAATATATCCCCATTTAATATCGCGCCCTTGGTAAGAACCAACATTTGCTAAACCATTAGAAAAATGAAATGCTCCATCGTATTGTGCGGGAACTACTAAACCACCTTTTTTATCGATATATCCATACTTACCTGATTTAGAGTCTCCAATTCGCACAAGAGCTAAACCATCATTAAAGTAGAAAGCCTTATCGAATGAGGCCGGTATTGCTTCTTTTCCATCTTTGTTTATGTAACCCCATTTTCCATCAGGACCAGAAGAATATTTTACATTTGCCAAACCTTCCTTAAAATCAAAAGCATCTTCGTAAAGTGCCTGAATTAAAATTTGCCCATCTTTACCGATATATCCCCATTTATTATTTCTTGTAAACCGAGCTAAACCTTCGCTAAAATCATATACTCCGGCATCTTTCATTTCAATAATTTTTTTGCCGGTTTTATCTATAAAAACAAAATAATCATATTTAATTTGTAATCGCGCTAAACCTTCAGAAAAAGGGTAGGCGTACTCACATTCAGGACTGAAAAGTATTTTGCCTGTTTTATCTACATAATGCCATTTACTATCTTTTTTAACTACGGCAATATTTTCAGTAAAATCATATGCTTTTTCGTACATGGGTTCAATAATAAATTTACCTGCCGTATTAATGAAACCAATTTTATCTCCTTTTCGTACCCTAGCTAACCCATCTGAAAAATTATACGCATAATCAAAAGAAGGTTCAATTAACGTTCGTCCCATTCTGTCTATATACCCATAATACTTATCTTTTTTTATAACATAAAATAAATCTTGAGCCGAAAATGCATAAACTAATAAAGATAATGTAATGGTTAATAGTATTTTTGAATTTAATAAAATGCGCATGTACCTGTTTTATACAAATTTAATTTTTTTTTAATAGAATTGTTATTTTAATTGGTTTCTGTTTTACATATTGATGATTTAATTCATTTTAAGTTGGCGGTTTATAAAAGCCATGAAACGCTTAAAAACAACCCACAAGCTGTGTTATACATTTTAGAAAACAAGATATTCATAAATAATGCATCTGATGTATATTATAAAGATGAACATGGAGCGCCCAAACTAAAAAACAATGAAGGATTTATATCGGTTTCACACACAAAAAATTTTATTGCGGTTTTGCATTCAACACAATATAAAACAGGCATAGATATTGAATATATTTCACATAAAGCAAAAAAAGTCAACATTAAATTTTTATCGTTACAAGAACATGAGGATATTCAAAAGAAAACGAATATTCTATCAATACATGAATTGTATACACTTTGTTGGGCTACAAAAGAGGCTGTGTATAAATGTTTTTCGGAAGAAAAATTAAACTTCATTAAAAACATTCGAATTATAGAAATACTAAATAATCCTCAAACGGTTAAAGTGCAAATACATAAAGGAGAGCTTTATAAAAATATCCAAGTGCATTACCAAATCATAGATGATATAATATTAGCCTATTGTTTTGATAAATAGAATTTACACTACAGGAATTTGATACATTTCTTGTCTTTGAGCTTTAATTTTATCGCTGTAAATATATTCGTCAAATGTCATGCGTTTGTCAATTACGCCACTGGGTGTAATTTCTATGATTCTGTTTGCTATGGTTTGAGTAAATTCGTGGTCGTGCGATGTAAATAGAGCAACATGCTTCCAGTCTTTTAATGCATTGTTAAATGCTGTAATCGACTCAAGGTCTAAATGATTTGTTGGCTCATCTAAAATTAAACAATTGGCATTGGTTAACATCATTTTAGCGATCATGCAACGCACTTTTTCGCCACCCGATAACACACTACTTTTTTTAAGTACTTCTTCTCCCGAAAACAGCATTTTACCTAAAAAACCGCGAATGTATAATTCCGATTTATCTTCTGAAAATTGCCGAAGCCAGTCAATTAAATTATCGGAAGAACTGAAAAATGAGGCGTTATCATTCGGTAAATATGAGGTAGTAATCGTTTGCCCCCAAGTATATGTTCCTTTTTTTTGGGTTTCATGACCGGTGATAATTTCAAAAAATGACGTAATCGCTAAGGGGTCTTTGGATAAAACCGCTACTTTGTCTCCTTTATCTAATACAAAGCTAATATTTGAAAAATAAACCATTCCTTCCGGAGAAACTTGCTCAAGATTATCAATGCGTAAAATTTGGTCCCCACAATCTCTTTCAGCTTTAAAAATTATTCCGGGGTACTTTCTGTTTGAAGGTTGAATATCGTCAATCACTAATTTTTCAAGTAATTTTTTACGACTGGTTGCTTGTTTCGACTTGGAGGCATTGGCACTAAACCTTTCAATAAATTCTTGTAACTCCTTTCTTTTGTCTTCTATTTTTTTGTTTTGATCAGCACGTTGTTTTAATGCTAATTGGCTCGATTCATACCAAAACGTATAATTGCCGGTAAACAGTTTAATTTTTCCAAAGTCAATATCTACAATATGTGTACACACACTATCTAAAAAGTGACGGTCGTGCGAAACTACAATTACAGTATTTTCAAAATCGGCTAAAAAATTTTCGAGCCAAGTTACCGTTTCAATATCTAAGTCGTTGGTGGGCTCATCTAACAATAAAATATCTGGATTTCCAAACAGTGCCTGAGCAAGTAAAACTCTTACCTTCTCTTTACCGCTTAACTCACTCATAAGTTGTTGGTGCAATTTTTCGTGAATTCCTAAATCACTTAAAATGTTGGCTGCGTCACTCTCTGCATTCCAACCGTCCATTTCAGCAAATTTTTCTTCTAGCTCCGCAGCTTTAATTCCGTCTTCTTCTGAAAAATCAGCTTTAGAGTATATGGCTTCTTTTGCTTGCAAGATATCCCAAAGCTTTTTATTTCCCATAATTACAGTTTGTAATACAGGGTAAGCATCAAATTCGAAATGGTTCTGTTTTAGAACACTCATACGCGCTCCCGGCTCTAAATCTAAATTGCCGGTGGTTGACTCTATTTCTCCCGAAAGAATTTTTAAAAAGGTAGACTTACCCGCTCCGTTTGCTCCAATAATTCCATAACAATTTCCTTTTGTAAACTTAATATTTACCTCATCAAACAATATTCGTTTTCCAAAACGAAGAGATAGATTAGATACTGATAACACGATGTTTTTTTACAAAGGTATGTAATGAATAGGTTAATCGCAATAATGTATTTGTAAGGAATATGAATTTACTGTAGTATTTTCAAATTATTAAATGTTGATGCATCTATAAAAGTTTACTAAAAGAAGGCTCTTACTTCGGCAGAGCCAACGTGTATAGTTTTACTATTTTCTGATGTTCTGCCATTATACTGTATGGTTAACTGAACATTGTTTTTTAAGGTTTTCATTAAACCAATATTCCAAGTTAGGTTTTTTCCTTGTTGTAAACCCTCTAACATTTCAAATGCGATGGCAGAATTTAAGTTCGGATTTTCATCGGTTGGGAGCTTGTAATTAATAAGTATATAACTGAATTGAGTTTCAAGATTTGTTTTACCCGCTATACTCCAACGGTTTTCAATACGAAGGGTATGTTGGGTGCTTTTTTCTCCTCCAAATGTAATTTCATTTTGCTTAAACGTATTTTTATAGGAAAGTACCGTTCTGATATAATTATTCCATTGTGTAATAATTCGTGGCTCATATTCATTTATTTCTACATTAAAGTTTCGAGTGTTAAAAAACTCATTGTTACTTTTTTTATATCCATGTAAGGCTCGTATTTCGATAAGATATTTTATTTTAATATTTAAACGCCCAATACCTTCCCAAAAGTACTGGTCTCGATATTCAAATCCGTTGTTTGAAAATAGTTTATTTGCTGTACTTTGGTAGTTTATAGTTAATCCTTTTACTGGGTCGGTTCTATTTAAAAACAACGAGTTTCGCACAATTTTATTTATACCAATAAGCATGGTGTCTTGTGGGTTAATAACAAAGGGATTAAAATTTTCTAATATACTTTTATTAAGAGTTTTCCAGTCTATTTTATACGAAAATTGATTAGAAAATATACGTATTACCGATACAATACCTTTTTTCTTTTTAAAATATTTTTCGGGTCGAAAAAAAACAGATTGGCTGAATTGATTGTTTTTTGTTTGAATATAATCGGTTGTAGGGGTAAAAATTTTGATATAATTTGCTTGGTCTTTAAATGCTGCTATTTCAAATTCATTTAACTCTTTAATTCCATTTTTATTATAATCGATCCACGTATAAGCTCCTTGTCCGGGTAGCACCTCAATGTAAGAATACACCCTTCTGGCCTCTAAGCCAGACCCCAACTCGTAATACGATGCCCATTGAAGCGAATTTTTCCAAAGATTAAAAGAATACTCAATCCTGTTTAATATGGTTTGTTCTGGACGAATTAATGGGTTTAATTCAGGGTTTACAATTCTTAAATTTCGGTATGTAGATCGACCTTTAATCGTAATGTTTTTTTCTTTTAACAAGTCGTAATCGGCATTGTAATGCCTGGCAAAGGTAAAAGGAGTAAGTAAAGAGTCAGAAACTATTTTATCTCTGCGCTCCAAATAGCTTAGCATAAAATGATTTTTAGCAGAGTCAGGTTCTTTTATAAACACTTCCCATTCTATAAATTGATAAGAATTAGCATATAAATGGCTTCGATTATTAGAATTAAAATATTGGTTAAATTCAATATCGTCCTTAAAACCTATAAATATTGGTTTTAGTTTGTATTGTATGGTTGATTTGTTTCTAATAAAACTGGAGTTTACAGTGTCGTATGCAGAACTTAGCCAAGAAGAAATGGATTGAACCTGAAGTTTATTGGTTGTAAACACAGAAGATAAGTCATGCTTAAATGCCTGCAATTCTTGATGGTCTGTAATATAGGTGTTTAATTGATAATCGATTATTTTTCCCCATTTTTTTTGATAAATTCCAATGCCTGCTTGAGGTATATGTTGGTTGTTTTGCAATATAATACCTGATAAATTCCAGTCCCTTAAAAACTCTGCATTTCTAAACCACTCAATTTCTTTAAAATTCCGGTTAATAAACTCATATTGAACATTTTGTTTAATAAAATAACCCCTATCATTTTCATCACTTGTATACACATTGTTTAGCTTAAGGGCAACAGAACGATTGTCGCCATTGTTTAATTCAGAAAAAGTATTTAAATCATTATTACTGGATGCGCCTTCAATAAAAAATTCATTGTTTTTATGTTGGTAAGCGTAACCAAAAGATATCATTTGTCGTTTTTTAGGGGTAATTAAGAGTTGTAGAGGAACATAATCCCCTTTTTTAATGATAATTCCGTTTATGGTATCTGGGGCAACCCATGCAAAAACACGCCCGTTAGCCGAGCTTTGTGCCTGAATATAATCACCGTTTCCCGAGCCTACTAAGCTAAAGGATACTTGATACAAAGAAGTGGAGGAATCGGTTGAATACACAAACACCCCTTGATAGCCCAAGGTATCGGATTTTTTATAAAGTATTCTGTTGTTGCTAAAGCTGGCGGTATCTGCCGAAGGATAAAGAGCGCTTTGTAAATTATCACCAACTGTACTTAAAAAGAGTTTTTTTTCATCGTTTAAGTCGCTGCTAATAGGCTGATTTTTAAGGTCTTGTTCGGTATAATATTTCATATATATTCGATGATTTTTTTGAGTATATTGTATCGAAAAGTCGGCCAACGTTCGAACGTAGTTTCTATCGGCATACTGAAATTCTACAATAATTCTGCGATCTTTAGTAATTAATCGTTTAGTCGTAAATGTAATTTCAGCGGTATTATAGTCAATAACGTAGTCATTTTCTTGGCCTCGGGTTAAAACCTCTCCATCGATAAATACGCGCTCAGTACCCGATAAAACAATAATAAACAACTCGTTTTCAGCACCAAAAAGTCTGTAGGGGCCTTGGTTACCTTCTTGTTGATTTAATGTTTGGCGGGCAAATTTACCCCTAGATGCTGCGCCACTTAATCGAGTTTGTATAAAACCTTTGTTTTGGTTAGAAGCAACAGCGCCTTGGTATGAAATGCCCTGTACTTTTTTAAAGTATCGCATAAAATAGCTTTGTTTTTCTTGCAGTTGAAAATCACCTACCGTAACTCTATGTTGTGCATTAAATAACTGTACGTAAACCTGGTCAAAATCTTGTAATTGCTGAGTGTTGCCCTCGGGTTGAATAGGTATGTTATTATCGGTAATGGCAGCTAAAATGCTTATTTCGTCTGATATTTTCCCCGATAGTTGTAAATTTAAATTAGAAGCAACAGATAAATCTTGGCTATTTCCTAGGCTAATACCTCTGGAAATACTTCCAGATTTATTTAAAGTGGTTCCTCCCCAACTAGGGTTTTTAGCTTCATCGTAAAATTGATAAGCAAATGGGTTTAGAGACTCTTTAGGTTGTAAAAAATCTATTGACTTTTTATGAAATACCGCTTTATTAAAAGGAACTGGAAAAACCCAATACTTGACCCATAATGTGTCTGTGGGATTAAGTGTAATATTCCATTGAATTAAACCCTTTTCAAATTGTATGCTATAATAAGTAGAATCTAATACCGTATAATGTAATATTATTTTTTCGCTACCCGGAATAATAGGCAAACTATCTTGTATTTGGGTTAAATTAGTGGAGGTAAACATGTAAGACCGGTAGGTACCGGGTTGTTTTATTTGTGCATAATTATTTTTGGCACAAAAAAGGAGGAGCCAACAAACCCAACATATATAATAATATAATTTTTTTAAATTCAACAAACAAACATTATATTACAAAGGTATGCCGATAACTGGGTTTTTAGTAGAAATATTGTGCGCGTGG